>NZ_JAGXJM010000289.1:0-271 GCF_019091445.1 Streptomyces sp. GbtcB7 | reverse complement strand
CGATGCCCGGCTCTGCGTCACGCATCGCCTTCTTCTCATCGACCTCCGCTCGGCGCGTGCGGGTCACGGTCGTGGAGAGAGCATTGAGCTCTCCGATGTGGCGACGAGCCTCCGCGACATCCTTGGGCGCAAGCGGTGCGCGGCGCAGGATGTCCCTGAGCCCACCAAACCCCGGTCGAAGCGTGATCGCCTTCTCGAAGACGAGGCCGCTCAGCCCGCTAAGCACCCGGTCAAAGTCAGGGCTGCGCACATCCTGGCGCGTGAGCATACG
>NZ_JAGXJM010000288.1:0-271 GCF_019091445.1 Streptomyces sp. GbtcB7 | reverse complement strand
CGGCCTTCGCGGTGGGGGAGCCGCTCGGGCCCCGGTCCACCAGCGAGAGCATGTCCTTGGGCGGCGGGTCGTCGCTCTGCCCCGTGGAGAACTGGACATCGGCGAGCTGGAGGATGTCGCCGCCGTTGTTCTTGGTGACGACGAGCCGGAAGTGCTGGTACTCGACGGGGCTCGCGATGTCGTACGACTTCGTCTGGAACCGCTCGCCGAAGGACCCGCCGGAACGGGTGTCGAGGCTCTTCCAGTCCTTGCCGTCCGTGGAGCCCTGGAG
>NZ_JAGXJM010000287.1:0-272 GCF_019091445.1 Streptomyces sp. GbtcB7 | reverse complement strand
GCGGTGGGGTACGAGACAGTCGGTGCCGACGGCCACGCCCTGGACGCCGCTCGATTGATGGCCGACCACCGGCCGCCCGCGCTCCTGGTGGAGGACGAGCGGGGCGCGCCGAAGGCGATCCCGCCCGCTACCCAGATGATCAAGATACTGGTGCCGGAGTACGTCGTGGGGGTCACCACGCTCACGGCGGCCGACGAGGAGCTCCACGCCGCCCGACTGTGCGAGGCTCTCCCGGGACGCAAGGTGGGCGGCTGTCTGTCGGAGGGCGCGCC
>NZ_JAGXJM010000286.1:0-272 GCF_019091445.1 Streptomyces sp. GbtcB7 | reverse complement strand
CGTAACGATAATAATCAGTTTAGCCGTAACAAAGGCTATTCTATTGCAATAATACTTTTGGGGTTGGGTCTCATTCTTAGATCTATAAATTGTTGTAAGTTAGTTAACTGAAAATATAGGTTATCTTTCATAAGAGAGTCGATATTCGCTCCCGGTTCTTTACCATATGAATGACCTGGATATACTTTGACATGATGTGGAATGCATTGTTTTATTTTTTGAATGCTGGCATACATCTGTTCAGGAGATCCTCCCTTTAAATGACAAACCCC
>NZ_JAGXJM010000285.1:0-272 GCF_019091445.1 Streptomyces sp. GbtcB7 | reverse complement strand
CAGGAGGTCCACCATTGTTCTTGAGTCTTGAGCAACCACTACTGAAAGACCCATTTTGCAAAATCCTAAAGCAACCAGGATGGGGCAACTTCTTGTGCTCAGTTAGAGCAGAAGTATTATGTCACGCACCAGCACTTCCCTTTTTGTAGAAAAAGAAATAACCAATCAGTAGGCTACCTTCTGAGAAATGCATGTGCTTGTAGTTTGGTACCCCAGCCAATAATATGAACTAGAGTTTGGTATGGTACTGTGCCTTTCACTTTAAGAACAAG
>NZ_JAGXJM010000284.1:0-272 GCF_019091445.1 Streptomyces sp. GbtcB7 | reverse complement strand
AGCAGCGGACCAGGGAGAACCACCCCTGGGCGTGCCCGGCAGTGGAGCCCAGGTCCCACCGCGGGGCCGGAGGCAGGAGCTGGCCGCGCTGGAGGGGGTACTGGGCACAGCGCGGGCGGGCAGCAGCGCGGTCCTGGTTCTTCGTGGTGAGGCAGGGAACGGCAAGACCGCACTGCTGGGCTACGCAGCCGGCCGGGCCGTCGGATTTCGTACGGACGGCGTCGCAGGCATCGAGACGGAGATGGAGCTACCGTTCGCGGGCCTTCACCAGC
>NZ_JAGXJM010000283.1:0-273 GCF_019091445.1 Streptomyces sp. GbtcB7 | reverse complement strand
GGACGGCGGCCCGCGCCTCGCGGTGCTCCTCGTCGCTGATGATGCCGCGCGCCCGGAGACCGTCGAGTTCGATCAGGCGCTGCTCGATCGTCGGCACGGCAGGGGTCGGCGCGGCAGGCGGTGTCGCGACCGCCGGCTCGGATGCCGCGGGCGCGAGCGCGTCGCTGCGCAGCACCTTGGCGGCGATCTGCGCATCCACGGTCAGCGGGTCGATCCCCGCGTCGCTCAGGATGCGGTACTTCCGCGCGCGGATGACGAGCCCGAAGACCGCCC
>NZ_JAGXJM010000282.1:0-273 GCF_019091445.1 Streptomyces sp. GbtcB7 | reverse complement strand
ACAGGCCGCATCACTCTTAATAAGCACCCTGCGCGAATCTGTGCAGCTGCCCATAGTATTGCATACGCATGATACATCGTCCGTGCAGGCCGCCACTTACCTGAAAGCCATAGAAGCCGGTGTGAACGTGGTAGACGGCGCTATAGCTTCTCTGAGCGGGCCCACCTCGCAACCTAACCTGAATGCGCTGGTGGCCATTTTAGACGGGCATGAAAGAAGCCGCCCCATGAACCTGGCCTCACTGAATGAGTACAGCAATTACTGGGAGGATGT
>NZ_JAGXJM010000281.1:0-273 GCF_019091445.1 Streptomyces sp. GbtcB7 | reverse complement strand
TCTTGTATTTTTGGAAATGTAATAATGTACAGAAGCAAATTCAAGAGAGTGAGAGTAGAAAAATAGAAGAAATAAAAATATGTTTAGATCTAAAAAGACGAAAACACCCTTCAGTAGTCAGAACTTTTAACAGAGGTAACAGTACGAGATACTGTTCTTCAGGCAGAGTAAGAACAGAGGTAACAGTCCGAGATACCGTTTTTCAGGCAGAGTAGACACCAAAAGCTAGCTTTATTTAAAAATGAGACATTGTTTAAACAATTTTCTCAAAAA
>NZ_JAGXJM010000280.1:0-273 GCF_019091445.1 Streptomyces sp. GbtcB7 | reverse complement strand
CCTGTTTCAGCAATACACCAAAACCCTCTTTTTCTTCTCTATCGACCTCCATGGCGATGATATAGAAAAACAGACGCACCTGAAAAGTGCGAATGAAAGAATCAGATGGAAGGAATGCAATTCTGCAGTGGTTTCATCCTAGGTACACCTGAGCCATACAAATGTCTTGGTTTCATCCTCATCACTACTTGAACTTCAAGTATAATACCCATCAAAGCAAAATTATAGCTTGATGAAATTTAGTTCTATCCAATTTGTCCCCTATACCGGTCC
>NZ_JAGXJM010000028.1:0-153876 GCF_019091445.1 Streptomyces sp. GbtcB7 | reverse complement strand
CCCGCCCCCCCTCCCCTGCCCCCCCCCGCCGGGAGGGGGCGGGGCCCGACCGGGCCGGAAACAGGGGGGGGGGGGGGGGGCCCTCCCCCCCCCCCCCCCCCCCCCGTCGATCGGACATTCAGGATATTCAGCCCGCGGGCACCGTCTCCGGCTCTCCAGTGCCTTCGGAAGCTTGACCCACGACATCACCCGGAGTGTTGGAAACGGAGACATCCGCTCCGGACTTCTCGACGGCGGGCCAGCCACCCCTCGGCGGCACGGCCACACCGCGCCACCAGGGCTCGGCCGGGACGGTCTCGGCGGTGGGCTCGAAGGGCTGGCCGGGGCGGGGCAGCGCGACACGGGCGCCCACCGCGTGCGCGGCCGCCATCGTGCCCTCGCCGGGCTCCACCCACGGGTGGGTCGCCAGGTTGAACGTGGCCCAGTGGATGGGCAGCATCACGCCGGTGGGGCGCCCGCCCTGGAGGTCCAGGTGGGTGCGCATGCCCTCCTCGGGCGTCATGTGGATGTCGGGCCAGAACTCGCTGTACGCCCCGATCTGGATCATCGTGATGTCGAACGGGCCGTGCTCGGCGCCGATGTCCTTGAAGCCCTCGAAGTAGCCGGTGTCCCCGCTGTGGTAGATCCGGTGCTCGTCACCCGTCACCACCCAGGAGGCCCAGAGCGTGTGCTGGGTGTTGCGCAGGCCACGGCCGCAGAAGTGCCGGGCGGGTGTCGCGGTCAGGGAGATGCCGCCGACCTTGGTGCTCTCGTTCCAGTCCAGCTCGCGCACGCGGTCGGGCGAGACGCCCCAGTGCTCCAGGTGGGCGCCGACGCCGAGCGGCACCGCGAAGACCGTGTCCGTGTCGGCCAGGGCCTTGATGGTGGGCAGGTCGAGGTGGTCGTAGTGGTCGTGCGAGATGACGACGACGTCGACCGGGCCGAGCGCGGCCAGCGGCAGGGGCACCGGGTGCAGCCGCTTGGGCCCGACGAAGTTGAAGGGGGAACAGCGCTCGCCCCATACGGGGTCGAACAGCACCCGGTACCCGTCTATCTCGGCGAGCACACTGGAGTGCCCCATCCAGGTGATCCGCAACCCGCTCGCCGCGGGCTTGGCGAGGTCGGCGAGCGTCGTGGGATACACCGGCACCGTGCCCGCCGGGGCGCGGTGGGCGCGCTCCTCCTTGCGGAAGAAGACCTTCGCGAACTCGAGCATGGAGCCGTCGGGGCGGGTGCGGGCACTCACCGGGTTCTGGAAGACACCGTCCGCGAAATTCGGCGATCTGCGGATGCGCTCCATGCGCTCACCGCCGGGGTCCGCGCCGAAGGCGGCGGGCTGCAACGCGCGGAGCCCGGAGCTCAACGTACGGAAACCGGTCACGGTACCTCCAAGTGGAGTCGGTCAGGCCTCCCATTATGGTCGGCCCCTCTGACAGCGCCGGGTCGACGGTGTCACAGCGCGATGTCCCCGGTACACACCGCGAGGTCCGGGCCCTGGTGCGACACGCCCAGGGGTGACACGCCAGGGGCCCCGGACACAGAGGTGGCCCCCATGGCCCGCGTCTCCCTAACCCCGCGGCGCACGGTCTTCTTCCGCCTCATGGAGTAATGCTGGAAGCGCGCCTACGGAAAGGTCCTCGCCCCCGGCCGGGCACTCGCCCACAATCCACGCGCCCTGCGGTCCGGTCCGGCCTTCGCCGGGCGGTGCGCCTCAGGCCCACTACTGATGATCCGTTCAGTAAATTGACAGATTTCGGGGTCACTCCCGATACTGAATGGCGATTCAGTAAAGACACCGGTGGGTCTTCGGTCGCGCCGCTCGTCCCGCACCTGGAGGCACCATGGAGGCCGACCTGCGCACCCACCTGCGCACCGACTCGCGCACCGGTGTGCTCACCGGTGGCGAGGCGCTCGTCCGGGCGCTCGCCGCGCATGACGTGACGCAGGCGTTCGGCATTCCCGGCACGCACAACCTGGAGATCTACCGGCACCTGGCGGCGTACGGCGTCCGGCACGCGACCCCGCGCCACGAACAGGGCGCCGGGTACGCCGCCGACGGGTACGCGCGCGTGACGGGCCGCCCTGGTGTCGTGATCACGACCACCGGTCCCGCGCTCCTCAACGTCACGGCCGCCGTCGGGCAGGCCTACTCGGACAGCGTGCCCCTGCTGGTCGTCTCCCCGGGTATGCCGTTGCGCCACCCCCGGCTGTCGACCGGGCTGCTGCACGAGATGCGCAGCCAGACCGAGGCGCTGCGGGGCGTCGCCGCGTTCAGCCACCGGGTCTCCTCGGTGGCCGAGATCGGCGCCGCCGTGGCACGCGCGTTCACCCTCTTCCGTACGCGGCGACCGCGGCCGGTACACATCGAGGTGCCACTGGACCTGCTGACGGCGGCCGAGACCGCCGGGCCGGTGCGGCTCGCCCCGGCCACCGCGCCGACACTGCCGGACGCCGAGGCCGTACGACGGGCCGCGCGCGCCCTGCGGGAGGCGCGGCGGCCCGCACTGGTGCTCGGCGGTGGCGCGCGCGGCGCCGCGACCGCCTGTCTCACTCTCGCGGAGGCGTGCGGCGCGCCCGTCGTGACGACCGCCAACGGCAAGGGCGTCGTACCCGAGCGGCATCCGCTCTCGCTCGGCGTCTCGCTGCACACTGAGTCGGTGCAGAAGTGGCTGGCGGGTCGCGATGTCGTCCTCGCCGTGGGCACGGAGCTGGCCGAGTCCGATTTCTGGTCGCCGCCGACCGCCCTCGGGGGCACGCTCGTGCGGGCCGACCTCGACCCGGACCAGATGCACTCCGGGCTGCCCACGGACATCGCGCTCGTCGGCGACGCGCGGGCCTCCCTGGAGGGGCTGTTGTCGGAAATGGGCCTCCACGCGCGCGTGCGACACGACATCCCCGACCCACGAGGCGGCGTCGACGTCGACGAGGTCGCCGCGGTGCGGGACGCGCGGTACGCCGGGAGTGCCGCGCGCGACGCACGCTGGATCCCGTACCTGCGGGCGATCCGCGCCGTCCTGGCCGACGACGCGGTCATCACCTCGGACAGCGCCCAGTGCTGCTACTACGGCGCGCTCCCGCACCTCCCGCTGGGCCCGGCGGGACGCTATCTTCACCCGACCGGCTTCGGCACGCTCGGCTACGCGCTGCCCGCGGCGCTCGGCGCCAAGGTGGCGTGCCCGGAGCGCCAGGTGGTGGCGCTGAGCGGGGACGGCGGCCTCCAGTTCACGGTGCAGGAGCTGGCGACCGCCGCTCAGCTGCGACTCCCGCTGCCCGTCGTGGTGTTCGACAACGGTGGCTACGGAGAGATCCGCGACGATATGGCCGCCCGTGGCGACCACCCGACCGCTGTGGACCTCGCTCCGGTCGATCTGCCCGCCCTGGCCCGCGCCTACGGAGGACAGGGCACACGCGTGTGCCACCCCGACGAGCTGGCCCTCGCCCTCACCGAGGCGCTGCGCACGCCTGGTCCCACCCTGATCGCCGTCCCCGAGGAGACCCCATGACCACGCCCATGACCACGCCCCCGACCGTACCGTCGGCCGCGCCGCTCACCCCGCCTCTGATCACGCTCACCTGGACCGACCACGTCACGGGCAGACCGGGCTATCTCGTGGTCGACCGGCTCGTCCGGGGCGTCTCCAGCGGCGGTCTGCGGATGCGCGCGGGCTGCACCCTGGACGAGGTCGCCGGGCTCGCCCGCGGGATGACGATGAAGGAGGCCCTGCACTACAACCCCGAGGGCCGCTACATCCCGCTGGGCGGCGCCAAGGGCGGCATCGACTGCGATCCCCAGGACCCGGCGGCGTACGGCCTGCTGGTGCGTTACCTGCGCGCCATGCGCCCCTACATCGAGAGCTTCTGGACCACGGGTGAGGACCTCGGGCTCACCCAGGACCTGGTCGACCGGGCCGCCGAGGAGGCGGGGCTCGTCTCGTCCATCCAGGCCGTGTACCCGCTGCTCGACGACGAGACGACGGCCCGTCGGCGGCTCGCGGACGCCTTCGCGGTCGACGTGGACGGGATCGGGCTCGACGAACTGGTCGGCGGCTGCGGTGTCGCCGAGTCGGTGCTCGCGGCCCTGGACCGGGCCGGGGTGGCGCACGCGGGGACGCGTGTGGCCGTGCAGGGCCTGGGCACCATGGGCGGAGCCACGGCCCGCTTCCTCTCCCGCGCGGGCCTCGGCATCGTCGCCGTCGCGGACGTCAAGGGCACGATCGCGAACCCGGACGGGCTGGACATCGACGCGCTGCTCGCGGCGCGGGACGCCTACGGCACGGTCGACCGCGGCGCGCTGCGCCCGTCCGACCAGGAACTCCCGGGCGACGCGTGGCTGTCCGTGGACGCGGAGGTGCTGGTTCCCGCGGCGGTCTCGTACGCCATCGACACCGAGAACCAGCGGCAGATCGGCGCCCGCTGGATCGTCGAGGCGGCCAACATGCCCGTACTGCCCGAGGCGGAGGAGCTGCTCGCCGCGCGCGGGGTCGTCGTGCTGCCGGACGTCGTGGTCAACTCCGGGACGAACGCCTGGTGGTGGTGGACGCTGTTCGGCGACATCGGCGCGGACGCGGACGAGGCGTTCGCGTACACCCGGCGCTCCATGCGCGACCTGATCGACCGAATGCTGGCCCGCGCGGAAGCCGACGGGACGACACCACGGGCCGCGGCGCACGCCATCGTCGCCGACCGGCTGCCGGTGATCGCGGAGCGGTTCGGCTGGTACCGCTGACGGGCACCCGTCTCGCGGCCCTCCCGTCATTCCTCCTGGGGAATTGAGGCGCGGGGCCGGTGACAGCAGAGTCGGTGGAGCGAGGGCGCGCGAGCGCGAGTGACCGCCCCTCCCCACACGAAGTCCGACTCGTACCGGGAGTATCCATGCCCACCATCGACCCGCAGGACCTGATCGAGCGCTACATCGGCGTCTGGAACGAGCCCGATCCCGAGATCCGCCGCAAGACCGTGGACGAACTCTGGGCTCAGGACGGTCTGCACGTCCTCCGGCCGCCCCAGGAGATGCGGGACACCGCGGTGGGCCTCGGCTTCACCACCGCCGTCCTGGAGGCCCGTGGCCACGACGAACTGCACACGCGCGTGACCCGCGCCCACGACGAATTCGTCGCCCCGGGGACCTACGTCTTCCGGATCCAGGAACCCGCACAACAGCTGCGGGACGTCATCACGTTCCGCAGGGAGTCCTTCCACATCGGAGAGGGACGGGCCACGGGCGGTGGCCGGGAGTTCCTGGTCCTCGACGAGGACGGCCGCATCCGGTTTGACTACCAGTTCGTCGACTGACCCCGTCGAGCATTAGGGTTACCGCGTGGCGAGGGTGCGGTTGAGCGTGGCGGAACGGCGCGAGGAGTTGCTGCGCGCCGCCATCGAGCAGATCGAGGCGCGGGGCGTGGCGGCGGTGCGGATCGCCGACGTGGCCTCGGTGCTCGGGGTGAGCAACGCGTTGGTGCTGTACCACTTCTCCACCAAGGAGAAGCTGGTCGCCGCCGCGTTCACCTACGCGGCCGAGGACGACCTCGCCCATCTGCGCAAGCTGCTCGGCCGTCGTACGTCGGCGCTGCGCAGGCTGCGCGCCGCCGTGCGCTGGTACGCGCCGACCGGCCAGGCCAAGGGCTGGCGACTGTGGATCGAGGGCTGGGCGGTTGCCCTGCGCGAGCCCGCGCTTCAGGAGGTCACGCGTGATCTCGACAAGCAGTGGAAGGCCGCGATCACCGAGGTGATCGCGGAGGGAGTGGCGGCCGGCGAGTTCACGTGCCCGGATCCCACGGGCGCCGCCCTGCGACTGACGGCGCTGCTCGACGGGCTCGCCGTGCAGATGACCGCCTACACGGGAGCGGTGTCGCGGGCGCGGGCCCAGGAGTGGGTGGACGAAGCGCTCGCCCGGGAACTGGGGCTCGCGCGAGAGGCGTTGACGGCGGCGGTGCGCTGAGGCGCACGCCGGGGCACGCGCCCGGACGGCTCGGCCGTCGCCGCCCCACCGCCGAGCCACCGGGGAGGCGTGTACGAGGCACGGCCGACCCGGCCCGACCCGGCGACAGCCGCCGCGCCACAAGGGCCGCAGGCGCGGCGGCGAGTTCGGCCCGGGCCCGCCTGGCGGGCACGCCGTCGAGGCGGGTCGGTGACGGGCGGCACGTCCCGCGCCCGGGCCGTCGACTGCCGACGCACCGATGACAAAACGGACACCGCCTCCCCGCGCACGCACGGCGAAGCCGACACCGACAACGGCCCCGCGCCCCGCGCACCACGTCTCCGGCGCCCCGCACCCACTCCGTCCAAGCCACCGACACGTCGGAGACCCGTCGTTCAGGCCACCGACTCGATCCGCATCTTGATGTCGTCCGGCGAGAGGCTGCCCTTGGCGGCCACGTGGTCGCCGGAGGACTCCCCGCGCAGTCGGCGCCCGATCCACGGGACGAGGTACTCGCGTGCCCAGTGGATGTCGTCGCGCCGGACCTCGAGCGTGCCGCGGGGCGGCAGTGGAGGCCAGGGCTGGTCGGGGTCCGCGGGCACTTCGAGGCCGAGGACCTGGCCGGCGCGCAGCGCGACCCGGGTGTGGCCCTCGGGCGAGAGGTGCAGGCGGTCGCCGTCCCAGGCGCGGCGGTCCTGGATCGTCTTCAGGGACCACAGGTCGAGGACCGGACAGCCGTACCGGTCCGCGATGGCCCGTACGTGCCCGTTGTACGTGGCGATCTTGCCGCGCAGATGCTTCAGCACGGGGACGGTACGGGTGTCGAAGCCGGTCGTCACCATGACGGTACCGACGGCGGAGGTGAGGTCGGCGACCGCGCGCTCGAAGCGCTCGGCGACCTCGTCGGGGTCGGTGCCGGGCCGGATGATGTCGTTGCCGCCCGCGCAGAAGGAGACCAGGTCGGGGGCGAGTTCCTTGGCGCCCCGGAGCTGGTCCTCGACGATCTGGTCGAGCAGCTTTCCGCGTACGGCGAGATTGGTGTAGGTGAAGGAGCCTTCGGGCCGCCGGTCGGCGAGGAGCACCGCGAACCGGTCGGCCCACCCGACGAAGGCCCCGTCGGGGCCGGGGTCGCCGACGCCTTCGGTGAAGCTGTCCCCCACCGCCACGTACGACCCGATCACTGATCTGTTGTCACTCTTCGAATCGTCTGCCACATCGGCCCATGATTCACCTTTCGATGTGAGCTACGCGACCGTAGGAAGGGGTTGACGGGTGGTGAGATAAGCCACTCGTAAAGTGTGACCGAACCCGGAATAAGGCTCTGTCAGGAGTGGTTGAACAGCCGCCACACCTGGAAGCCCTCGATCCGGAAATGGCTCCATGTGGTCCGGAACGCGAAGTGCCCGCTCGTGTACGGCTCCGGGTCGTCGTAGTCGAAAACGAGCCGTCCGTTGTTCCACCAACGGACCGTGGAGCCGTCCGAGACGATCCGGACACGGTTCGGCTCGTTGGCCGTGAGCAGCGGCTCCGTGTAGTCGTAGACGAGCGGGCGGACGCCCGGCTCCCCCACGTACCGGCGCAGCCGCGTGGTCGTGTCGGTGTTGGCGCCGTATCCGACGTAGTACGTCTTCAAGTAGTCGTATTCGGCCAGGGCGCCGCCCCGGGGCGTGGCGAAGAGGTCGTCCGGGGAGCGGACGTCGACGGCGTTCCAGAAGTTGTTGAGGTCGGAGACCCGGTCGTTGACGCCGCCCTCGGAGACCGGTGTGGCGGTGTACTCGATGACGTAGGGCCCTTCGAGCCGCTGCTTGAACCAGACCGTCGCACCGCTCGGTACGTCGATCTCCAGGACGCCGTGCGAGGCGGTGACCGTGCCGCCGTCCTGTAGTTCGGTGACCCACTGGCCGAGGCCTCGGCGGAAGCCGTCGTGGGCGATGAGCCGGCCGCGACGGTGGCGCGGCGAGGCGCTCGCGGTGGTGGCCGGGACGAGCGTCGACAGCGCGGCACCGGCGGCGAGGGTCGCGAAGGCTCTGCGGGTGGTCATGAGGTTCCTTCCGTGCGAGCGGCGGTGGTGATGGCGGGCTTCGGCACCCGCCGGGTCTCGGTGCCCAGGTAGTAGTCCGTGTACGTCGACTGGAGATAGCCCCGCACGGTCCAGCCGAGGCGATAGCCGGGGTTCTGGGCGAGCGTGTAGATACGGGTCTTCGTCGGTTCGGTGGTGGTGTACAGGCGCAGCGCGGTGTGGTCGCCGGTCTCGGCGAGGATCTCCTCGCGCCAGTCACCGAGGAGGTCGCCGTAGAACGGGGTCGCGTTGCGGGCGCCGGAGACGACACCGGCCGGGTCGAAGAGGCGCGTGCTGGTCTCGGCCTTCGGATCCCACTTGTCGACATGCGTGTAGTCGAGGAGTTCGGCGCCCTTGTCGCCGTCCCACCAGATACGGAAGTTGACGCTGGGCGTGGTCGTGGAGACCTTTCCGTCCTGGACGTTAAAGACGCCCGCGCCGGGGCGGGTGACGTCGGCGGTGGAGGTCCAGTACTCGTAGCCGGGGTGGCCGGGGTCGATGTCGGCGGCGCTGCCCCGGCCGACGTCGAGGTCGGATTCGCTCGTCGGGTCGGCCGGGTGCTCGCCGGTCACCAGGCGCTGACCGGTGTCGGCGTCGTAGTAGTACCAGGGGAAGTTCGATACGACGCCCAGTTCGGACTGCTGGATCGCGAAGCCCTCCAGGCCGGGCCGGTCGGGGTCGAGGTCAGCGATGTCGAAACGGTCGCCGTGTCCGGCACCGTCGACGACATAGCGCAGCGTGCCGTCGCTGCCCACGACGTAGTTGCCGTCGGCGATCTCGTCCTTGCCGTCCTGGTCGACGTCGACGGTCCGGATCTGGTGGAAGCTGGTGGCGCCACTGCCGGCCGGGACGACGTACTTCCAACGCCGGTTCAGATCCGTGCCGTTGAAGTCCCAGGTCTGGAAGAGGATCCGAAACGCTCCGCGTTTGGCTCCGACCCGGGTGACCAACTTCGTGACGAGGCTGGGGTGTACGCCGTCGAGGTACGCGATGCCGAAGTGCCCGCCGGAGGGACCGTCGGCGACAAGGTCGTCGGGCACGGGCTGCCGGGTGCGCTCGGTGCCCGTCTCCCCGTCGATCACCGAAATGAACTGGTCGGCGGGCGAGTTGGCGGTCACCTTCGCGCCGTCCGCGAAGCCGGTCCCGTCGGCCGTGTGCACCAGCACCTCGGCCTTGCCGTCGCCGTCGAGGTCGTACACGGTGACGTTGTCGTCGTTGCGGTAGCCGCCGATCGCCGTCGAGCCGCTGATCGCGGCGGGCGCGGGGTCGTTGGCGCCGTTCCCGCCGACCTGGGTGTACGAGCCCGGGCCGAGGTCGACGCGCCACAGCCGCGCGCCGGTGAGCGTGTACCCCTCCAGGAGGTCGGGCTTGTCGCGGGTCTGCGCGAGCCGGCTGACGACGAGTTCATAGCGTCCGTCGCCGTCGAGGTCGCCGGGCCAGGCGTGTTGCACGGTGTATCCGTCGGCGGCGGCCAGCGGAATCTCGGCGTAGCCCCGCGCGAGGTCGAGCGCCGCCGAACTCGGCTTCCGCTCATGGCCGTTGACGAGGGCACGCACGGTGTAGGTGCCGGTGCCCCGGCTGTCGTCCTGATACGTGGTCGACCGGGTGACCGGCGCCTGGTTGAGCCGCCGTCCGCCCTTGTACACGTTGAACGCGATCGCGTCCCCGTACCTCGCGTACTCCGTGCCGAGTAACCGCCAGCTCAGGAGGGTGCCCTTGCCCGAGGAGACGGCGACCAGGCCGCGGTCCAGGTTCTCCACGATCCGGCGCGGCGGCGGATGCTGTTCGGCGGCGTGCGAGGGCGCGGCGACCGGACCGGCCAGCAGCGCGGCGGCGGTGACGACGCCGAGTCTTCGAGGTCTCACGATGGCGTGCTCCTTGCGGTGGCGACGACGGCCGCGATGCCGCCGCCGAAGGCATGGAAAGCGCTTACGGAGATCACTGTGGAGTCACTCTCGCACCGTGTCGAGACCTCGTGCGCCGGTGCCACAAGACCGCAATGTGCCGATCATGAAAGGACCACGCCGGGACGCGTGGAGAAAAAACCGAGGGCCGGACCCCGCGATCGCGGGGTCCGGCCCTCGAAGACGTGAGAGGCGCGGCGGGCGTCAGCCGACGGCGACACCGTGCGAGCGCAGGTACGCGACCGGGTCCACGTCCGAGCCGTAGTTCGGGGTGGTGCGGATCTCGAAGTGCAGGTGCGGACCGGTGACGTTGCCGGTCGCGCCGGAGAGGCCGATCTGCTGGCCCTCGGTCACGGTCTGGCCCGCCGAGACGGACAGGGCGGACAGGTGGGCGTACTGCGAGTACCGGCCGTCGGCGTGCTGGATGACGACCTGGTTGCCGTACGCGCCGCCCCAGCCGGCCGATACGACGGTGCCGGCGGCTACGGCCTTGACGGTGGTGCCGGTCGGGACCACGAAGTCCACGCCGGTGTGGTAGCCGCTGGACCACATACTGCCGGCGACCTTGTAGCCGGTGCCGATGGTGGCGCCCTCTACCGGCAGGGTGTAACCGGTGTTGGTGGCGGCGGTGGCCCGGGGCGCGGCGGCCTGGGTCTTGGGCGCGTCCGCCGCGCCGGACGACTCGGTGGCCGACTGCGCCGACGACCGCGTGGACGTCTTGGCGGACGACTGCGTGGACGGCTTGGTCGACGGCTTGGCGTCGTCGGTCGACGCGGCCCTCTCGCCGATCGTGAGCTTCAGGCCGGGGTGGATCAGCGAGGGGTCGCTGCCGATGGCCTGGCGATTGTCGGAGTAGAGCTTCTGCCAGCCGCCGCTGAGGTGCTGCCGCTCGGCGATCTTGGCGAGCCAGTCGCCGACCTTCACCGAATAGGTCTTCGTCGAGGCCGTGGAGGTCGTCGCGGTCTTTTCCGAAACCGTCGCGGACTTTTGAGAAACCGTCGCGCCGGAAATAGTCGCGGTCTTTTCCGGAGTGGACGAAACCGCGGCCGTAGGCGTCACGGCATGGGCACCGGCGGCCCCCATCAGCGGCAGCGCGAGCGCGGCCCCACCGGTTCCGGCCACGGCGATCGAGCGGGAGAAACGCTGGGACTTGGGTCGGCGGTGCTTACCCTTCGCGGGCATGAAGAATTCCTCTCCGGCGCCTGCGAGGTGAGCTGTCGGGTGCGGGCTGGAGATGCCCGGCCACGCTGCTGCGCGGCTATACCCCTAGCCGTTCCGGAGACCGGAACAGGCGTGGTACCTGTGGGTCCCCCGCTCCTGCCGGTTACCGGTGGGTGTGCGGATACCGGGCGGCGGCAGGATTGGGCGTCCGTCCGGATTGAGGGCGAACGTAAGCGAGATGGGGGCGCATCGCCAACCATGTGGCTTTTCCGTGCGCGTGCCTTTCTTGATCCATGCCGGAATTCCGGTCACCCTCCGTGGACAATGATCTCCCCCGCCTCTCAATCCGCCCGGAAATTCGGGCGGATCGAGAAAGCGGGCCCGCAACGCATCGTCACGAATATGACGCTGCTCACGCACGTCACACCACGGTCCCTCATTCCAGGGCCAGTTGGAATTAAGGCATCAATAAGGACAGAACGCTCACATGCGACGCAGTCGGATAACTGTCGCATCGAAGTCCCCGCGCAGCCCCGTCCGCAGCCCGTGATGCAACAGCACCGCACCTCGGTGCACTTCGCCCGTTTCACGGCATTCGTACGCCGCGCTCGGATCGAGCCCGCGCAACCGGAGCGGGGCGACCGGCTCGCCGTGACGCTGCGCCTGGAGCAGGGCGAGGACGACGGTCTCGTCGCCGTGGACGTACTGCACGGCGCTCAGCGCGCCCTCCGGAGGTCGCAGCCGGTAGAGGTCGCCGCGCTGCACGACCGGCCTGATCTCCTTGTAGAGGTCCACCCACTCCCGCGCCTCGACGAGCTCCGCCTCGCTCCAGTCGGCCAGGTCACCGCCGACCCCGAGTACCCCGGCCATGGCGCTCACGAACCGGAAGCGCAGCGAGCTGATCCGACCGTTGAGCTGCGCGTTCGGACTGTCCGTGACCCAGGCGGCCATGATCCGGGCCGGGTGGATCTGGCTGAAGCCGTGTTGGATGGCGAGCCGGTCGAGCGGGTCGGTGTTGTCGGAGGTCCACACCTGGTCCGTACGCGCCATGACGCCGAGGTCGATCCGGCCGCCGCCGCCCGAGCAGGACTCGAAGGCGACCCCGGGGTGCTCGGCGCGCAGCCGGTCCAGGAGCCCGTACAGGGCCTCCACGTGCTCGACCCACAGCTTCTGCGGGTACGGCTCACCAGGCCAACCGGCGTCCGTGAAGCAGCGGTTGAAGTCCCACTTCACATAGTCGATCGGGGCGCTCGAGAGCAGAGTGTCGAGCTGCTCCCACAGGTACTCCTGGACATCCGGACGGGCGAGGTTGAGTACGAGCTGGTTGCGGAACTCCGTCCTGGTCCGCCCCGGCTGGAACTGCACCCAGTCGGGGTGCGCGCGGTACAGCTCGCTGTCCGGATTGACCATCTCCGGCTCGACCCAGATCCCGAACTGCATGCCGAGCGCGTGCACGTCGTCGGCGAGCGGCTTCAGCCCCTGCGGGAAGCGGTCCGGGTTGGGGGTCCAGTCGCCGAGCCCGGCGCGGTCGCTCGTCCGTGCGCCGAACCAGCCGTCGTCGACGACGAACAGCTCGACGCCCATCTCCGCGGCCCGCCGGGCCAGCTCCCGCTGCCGTTCCTCGGAGATGTCGAAGTGGGTGGCCTCCCAGGAGTTGAAGAGCACCGGCCGGTCCTGGTCCGCGTCCGGGATCACGAACGCCCGCTGGTACGCGTGCCATGTCCGGCTCGCCGCGCCGAAGCCGCCGTCGCTCCACAGCCCCGCGAAGACGGGGGTGGTGAACGACTCCCCCGGCTCCAGACGCAACAGTCCGGAGTCGTCGTACCCCGCGCCCCCGGAGATCTGCACGCGCGCGTCGGGGAGTTGGGCCACGCAGATGCGCCACGAGCCCGACCAGCCGAGCGCGCACCCGTAGACCTCGCCGCTCTCCTCACTCGCCCCGCTGTCCAGCGCGACCCACGGCAGGTGCTGGTGCCCGGTGTGCCCGCGGCGGCTGCCGATGACCTTCTCACCGTAGGTGAGGGGGGAGCGCGCGAGCCGGGACTCGGCCGCCCACCGCCCGTGCAGCTGGGAGAGGCGCCAACCGTCGCGCTCGGGCAGCGTCCAGGTCGCGGAGTCCGCGCGCAGCAACTCCAGGGAAGGTCCTTCGTTGGCCAGGGTCACCCAGCGCTCGACGACGTGGCCGCGCATCCGGTAGTGCAGGGTGATGCCGAGCCCGTCGTCCGCGAAGCGCAGCCGCAGTTCGTCACCGCCGGCCTCGTACGCCTCGAAACGCCATTCGGTGCCGCGCCGCTCCCGCGTCCGCACGGACAGCGCCGGGCGTACGAAGCGGGGGCCGCCCTCGACGGGGTACTCCTCGCGCCCGTCGAGCCGGGACTCGAAGGGCCGGTACGGCGGGCCGGGCAGGGCGGCCAGCGACTCGGCGTCGGCGAGGGTGATCCGTGGCCCCCAGTGGAGATGGAGCAGTTCGTCGAGGTCGGTCAGCCGTAGTGCGTAGCTGCTCGTGGGACCCGAAAGAAGCCACGTACGACCATCTTCGCCGATTTCGATCATCAAACCCTCACAGATTCGAACAGCCGCACTCAATCACCAACATCATCAACGGCGTCTCACCCGGGAGGCAACGGCTGTGGACAACTTCATTGCCTGAGGAACCCATGTCGTATCGTCGAAAGCGCGATTCCCGTCGGCGAGCGTCGCCGAGCAGCGCCGGCGGTCCAATGGGAGGAGCCCCCGTGACGCAGCAGGTCCCGTCGACCGAGCCGGAGCTGGCCGGAGTGCGCAACTTCCGAGACGTGGGCGGCCTGCCCACCGTGGACGGCCGGCGGGTGCGCTACGGACGGCTGTTCCGCAGTGGTCATCTCGCGCACGCCACGGAGGAGGACGCCGCGTTCCTCTCCTCTCTCGGGCTGCACACGATCTTCGACTTCCGCAATGCCGCGGACCAGAAGCTGGAGGGGCCGGACGTCGAGCTGCCGGGTGTACGGAACGTGAACCTTCCGCTCACCGACCCCGCCGACGGCGGCGAGTTCTGGAAGATGGTCCGCGACGGCGACGTCGAACAGCTGCGCGGGCACCTCGGCGACGGCAAGGCGGCGAACCGGATGATCGGTTCCTACCGCACGATCGTCAAGGAGCGCACGGCCGAGCACTCGCACGTGCTGCACGCCCTGGCGGAGGACAGCGTGCCCGCGCTGATGCACTGCGCGGCGGGCAAGGACCGCGCGGGCCTCTCCATAGCCGTGACGCTCCTCGCCCTCGACGTCGAGCGCGACGCGATCGTGGCCGACTACCTGGAGTCGAACGCGACCCACCGCCGCTACAAGGTGCGCCGCAACGGCTCCTCGGAGACGGCCCGCTCCCCCGAGGTCATGGAGCTGCTCAGCCCTCTGTTCGACGCCCGCGCCGAGTACCTGACCGCGGCCTTCGAGACGATCGAGGAGACCTGGGGCGGCATCGACGCCTACCTGGAGCGGGGGCTGGGGGTCACGCCCGAGCAGCGGGAGCGGCTGCGCGAGCGCCTGCTGGACTGAACCCTGTCGGCCTGAACCCTGGGCTACTGGTTCTGCCCGCCCAGCTCGAACAGCAGATAGATGAAGGCCGCGAAAATGTGGCCGACGGCGATGTAGATGAAGAGGCGTACCCACAGGGCGCGGGGGAACTTCTCGACCATGCGCCGCCGAGTGGCGGGGTCGGCGGATTCCGTGGGCTCCGGGGGTTGCGTGGATTCCGTCATGACAGCTCTCCCATGGTCGGGTGTCCTGCCGCCGGGCCGAGGCACAGCGCGGCGGTGGGGCTCTGCAGCAGGGTGTGTACGAAGAGGAGTTCGGCCCCCGACTGATCGGCGGCCGCGATGCGGTGCGGGGTCAGCGAGTCGAAGTGCGCGCTGTCCCCGGGCGCGAGCACCTGGGCGGTGTCCCCGAGGCGCAGCCGCAGCCGCCCCTGGAGGACGTAGAGCCACTCCTCGCCGGGGTGGACGCGCACGATGTCGCCCTGCGAGCCGTAGGGGACGTGCACCCGCAGGGCCTGCATTCCGCGGCCCGGGGCACCGGCCTGCCAGTAGGTCCAGCCGCCCGCCTTCGTCGGCTCCATGTCGGCGGCCCGGACGATCGCGTCCCGTTCGGCGACCGTCTCGCCCAGCAGCTCCGAGACCGTCGTACCGTAGATACGAGCGAGTGCGAGCAGCATCGGCAGCGAGGGCTGGCGCTGTCCCGTCTCCAGTCGGGAGAGGTGAGCAGCCGAAAGGCCGGCGGCGCGGGCCGCGGCCTCCAGGGTCAGCGAGGCCCGGCGGCGCAGCGCACGCAGCTGCGGTGCGACGGCGGGCAGCGCCTCGG
Source organism: Streptomyces sp. GbtcB7 (assembly GCF_019091445.1). NCBI lineage: Bacteria > Bacillati > Actinomycetota > Actinomycetes > Kitasatosporales > Streptomycetaceae > Streptomyces > Streptomyces sp. GbtcB7. The sequence continues at coordinate 138,522 of NZ_JAGXJM010000028.1, read as the reverse complement.
CTGCTGCGGACTCGGGCGGCGTGGCGGCCGCCCCCGACTCGACAGGGCTCATGCCCTCCATTGAGCCGCATCCTTGCCTCTCGGGCAAATTTCTTGCCTCAGAGGCAAAACCACCAGCCCTGGTCGAGGCGGGCCCGTACTTCGAACCCGCCCCGATCCGGGCGGGCCCTGCTTCGAGCCCGCCCCGCCTCTTCGTGCCGCAGGGCTAGCGGTTGGCGACCGCCTGCTTGACCAGGGTCTTTCCGAAGTCCCACATCAGGCCGCCGCCGCTGTGCGCGTCGTCCATCACGGCGGTGAAGGCCTCCACGAACCGGTCCACGTCCCGTTCGCCGATGATCAGCGGCGGGATCAGCTTGATCACCTCCAGGTGGTCGCCGGAGACCTGGGTGAGGATGCGGTGCCGCTGGAGCAGCGGGACGACGACCATCTGCGCGAACAGGCCCTTGCGCGCGGCCTGCAGCATGGTCCAACGACTGCGCAGCTTGAGCGACTTGGGCCGACCGAACTCGATGCCGATCATCAGGCCCCGGCCGCGTACGTCGCTCAGCAGCTCGTACTTGTCGATGAGCGCCGCGAGCCGGGATCTGAGTTGTTCTCCCGTGGCCCGGGCGTTCGCGACGATCTGTTCGTTCTCCATCACGGAGAGCACGGCGAGGCCCGCCGCCATGGCCTGCGCGTTCGAGCCGAAGCTCGCCGAGTGCACGAGGACCCGGTCCATGGACGAGTAGACCTTCTTGAAGATCCAGTCCCTGCCGAGCGTCGCGCCGACCGGCACATAGCCGCCGGACAGCGCCTTCGCCACGCACACCAGGTCCGGTTCGACGCCCTCCTCGTGCTGGTAGGCGTAGAAGTCCCCGGTCCGCCCGAGGCCCGTCTGCACCTCGTCCGCGATGAGCAGCGCCTTGTGCCGGTGCAGCAGCTCCTGCGCGGCACGCAGATATCCGGGTGGGGCCTCGTGCACGCCCTTGCCCTGGATGGGCTCGACGATCAGCCCGGCGACATCCCCCTTCTTCAGCTCCCGGGCCAGAGCGTCCAGGTCACCGAGGGGAACGGCGGTGTCGGGCAGCAGCGGGGCGAAGCCGTCGCGGAAGCCGTCCTCGCCGTTGACGGACAGCGAGCCGGTGGTCAGCCCGTGGAAGGCGTGGGAGCAGTAGAGGATCCTCGGCCTCCCGGTGGCGTACCGGGCGAACTTGAGCGCGGTCTCCACCGCCTCCGTACCGCTGTTGCCGAAGAACACCCGGTCCAGGTGGGGACTGTGGGCGAGCAGCCTCTCGGCGAGGAGCCCGGGCAGCGGCTGGCAGTCGAAGCGGGTGAGGTCGGCGAGCGAGGCGTCCAGGACGTCGTGCAGCGCCTTGCGGACGACGGGGTGGTGGCGGCCCAGGCCCATCACCCCGAACCCGGCGAGCATGTCCAGGTAGTCGTTGCCGTCCGCGTCCCAGAAGTGCGCGCCCTCGGCCCGCTCGTACACCTTGTCGAAGCCGATGGTGTGCAGCATGCGCGGGAGCTGGTGGTTCAGGTACTTGGTGTGCAGCTCGTAGCGCTCGGCTCCGCGCTCGGCGAGGAGCGCGCCGAGGTCGAACTCCCCCTTCTCCGCAGGGTCGGTCATTCCTGTTTCTCCTTGGACAACTCATCCTCGAACGGCACGTCCTTCGACAGCGCGTCCTTGACGGCCAGACCGGCGCTGATCCGCCCGGCGATCTCGACGGGCGTGAGACCTATGTCGGCCAGCACCTCCCCGCGCTTGGCGTGCGCGAGGAACTGCTCCGGGATGCCGAAGCGCCGTACGGGCACGTCGACCTCGGCGTCCCCGAGCGCCAGCGCGACCGCCGCGCCGACGCCGGCCGCCCGGCTGTTGTCCTCGACGACCGCGACGAGCCGGTGCTCGGCGGCGAGGCCGGGCAGCGCCGGGTCGACGGGTTTGACCCAGCGCGGGTCGACGACCGTGCAGCCGACCCCACGGGCCTCCAGCAGGTCGGCCGCCTGGAGGCAGACCGGCGCCATCACGCCGACGGCGACCAGGAGGACCTGCGGGGTGTCGTCGGAGCGGTGCAGGACGTCGAGTCCGCCCAGGTGGTCGACCGCCGGGATCGCGGGGCCCACCGACTCCTTCGGGAAGCGGATCAGCGTCGGCGCGTCGTCGACGGCGACCGCCTCCCGCAGCTGCGCCCGCAGCTGGTCGGCGTCGCGCGGCGCGGCGATCCTCAGGCCGGGCACGACCTGAAGGATCGACATGTCCCACATGCCGTTGTGCGAGGCCCCGTCGACACCGGTGACCCCCGCCCGGTCCAGCACGAAGGTCACTCCGCAGCGGTGCAGCGCGACGTCCATGAGGAGTTGGTCGAAGGCCCGGTTGAGGAAGGTCGCGTAGACGGCGACGACCGGGTGGAGACCGCCGGTGGCGAGCCCGGCCGCCGACACCGTGGCGTGCTGTTCGGCGATCCCGACGTCCCACACCCGGTCGGGGAACCGCTCAGCGAACTTCCCGAGCCCCACCGGGTGCAGCATGGCCGCCGTGATCGCCACGACGTCGTCCCGCTCCTCGCCGATCCGGAGGATCTCGTCCCCGAACACCGAGGTCCAGGACGGCCCGCCCGAGGGCGCGAGCGGCTCGCACGTCAGCGGATCCATCACACCGACCGTGTGGAAGTGGTCCTCCTCGTGCGCGAGCGCGGGCTCGTAACCGCGCCCCTTCTCGGTCAGGCAGTGCACCAGCACCGGCCCGTGGAACCGTTTGGCGCGGCGCAGCGCGGACTCCACGGCCCCGACGTCGTGCCCGTCGATCGGCCCGACGTACTTGAGCCCCAGGTCCTCGAACATGCCCTGCGGCGCGAAGGCGTCCTTGAACCCCTTCTTCGCGCCGTGCAGCGACTCGTAGAGGGTGTGTCCGACGACGGGGGTGCGCAGCAGTACGTCCTTGCCCCAGGCGAGGACCTTCTCGTAACTGTCGGTCGTCCGCAGGGTCGCGAGGTGGTTGGCGAGGCCACCTATGGTCGGCGCGTACGAGCGTTCGTTGTCGTTGACGACGATGATCAGCGGGCGGTCCTTGGCGGCGGCGATGTTGTTCAGCGCCTCCCACGCCATGCCGCCGGTCAGCGCGCCGTCGCCGATGACCGCGACGACATGGCCCTTCTCGCCCTGCACCTGACGGGCCTTGGCGAGCCCGTCCGCCCAGCCGAGCGCCGTGGAGGCGTGGCTGTTCTCGATGATGTCGTGCTCGGACTCCTCACGCGAGGGATAGCCGGACAGGCCACCCTTTCCGCGCAGCTTGGAGAAGTCCTGGCGTCCCGTCAGCAGCTTGTGTACGTAGCTCTGGTGGCCGGTGTCCCACAGGATGCGGTCGACGGGTGACTCGAAGACCCGGTGGAGCGCGATGGAGAGTTCCACCACCCCCAGATTGGGTCCGAGGTGACCGCCGGTCCTGGCCACCGCGTGCACCAGGAACTCCCTGATCTCATCCGCCAGTTCACCGACGTCCGCCTCGGACAGCGCCTTCAGGTCGCGTGGTCCCCGGATGCTCTCCAGAATCGTCACGCTCGGGCCCCCTCTCGGTCCGTGCTGATCAGCTCACGGTGACGGCGGGTTCGCCGGAGGCGACGCCGTCCTTCTCCATCTGCTCGGCGATCTTCATCGCTTCCTCGATGAGGGTCTCGACGATCTTCGACTCGGGCACGGTCTTGATGACCTCGCCCTTGACGAAGATCTGCCCCTTGCCGTTGCCGGAGGCGACCCCCAGGTCCGCCTCCCGCGCCTCGCCGGGGCCGTTGACGACGCAGCCCATGACCGCGACGCGCAACGGGACCTCCATCCCCTCCAGACCGGCCGTGACCTCGTCGGCCAGCTTGTAGACGTCGACCTGGGCGCGCCCGCAGGACGGACACGAGACGATCTCCAGGCGGCGCTGCTTCAGGTTCAGCGACTCCAGGATCTGGAGGCCGACCTTGACCTCCTCGGCGGGCGGGGCGCTCAGGGAGACCCGGATGGTGTCCCCGATGCCCTCGCTGAGCAGCGCCCCGAAGGCGACGGCGGACTTGATCGTGCCCTGGAACGCCGGACCTGCCTCCGTCACACCGAGGTGCAGCGGGTAGTCGCACTGGGCGGCGAGCTGCCGGTACGCGTTGACCATCACCACCGGGTCGTTGTGCTTCACCGAGATCTTGATGTCCCGGAACCCGTGCTCCTCGAAGAGGGACGCCTCCCACAGCGCCGACTCGACCAGCGCCTCGGGGGTCGCCTTGCCGTACTTCTGCAGCAGCCTCCGGTCGAGCGACCCGGCGTTGACCCCGATCCGGATCGGGGTCCCGGCGTCCGAGGCGGCCCGTGCGATCTCGCGGACCTTGTCGTCGAACTGCTTGATGTTGCCCGGGTTCACCCGCACCGCCGCACAGCCCGCGTCGATGGCCGCGAACACGTACTTGGGCTGGAAGTGGATGTCCGCGATCACCGGGATCTGGGACTTGCGGGCGATGGTCGCGAGGGCGTCCGCGTCGTCCTGCGTGGGGCAGGCGACGCGAACGATCTGACAGCCGGACGCGGTGAGTTCCGCGATCTGCTGCAGGGTGGCACCGATGTCCGACGTACGCGTCGTCGTCATCGACTGCACCGAAACGGGTGCTCCGCCCCCGACCGCCACCGCTCCGACCTGGATCCGCCGCGACACTCGGCGTTCGGCGATCGGTCGGACCGGCACCTCGGGGAGGCCCAAGGAAACGGCGGTCATGTCGTCACCCGCGGCTTTCCGTGAAGGTCTCGCGGGCGGCGCGCAGCGACTCCTTGAGGGAGCCCATCGTGGCGAGGACTGCGGTCGGCTCGTAGCCGCAGTGCGCCATGCAGTTCGCGCACCGCTCGTCCTTGCCGCGCCCGTAGGAGTCCCAGTCGGTTTCCTCCAGGAGTTGCTTGTACGTCTGCACGTACCCGTCGCTCATCAGGTAGCAGGGCCGCTGCCAGCCGAAGAGCGAGTAGCTGGGGATCGCCCACGCGGTGCACGGGAAGTCGACCTTGCCTTCCAGGAAGTCCAGGAAGAGCGGGCTCTGGTTGAGCCGCCAGCGGCGCCGGTTGCCGCCCGAGAAGGCCTTCTTGAACAGCTCCCGGGTCTGCTGGACGCCGAGGAAGTGCTCCTGGTCGGGCGCCTTCTCGTAGGCGTAGGCGGGCGAGAGCATCATCTCGTCCACCTTCAGGTCGTCATTGAGGAAGTTGAGGACCTCGATGACGGTCTGCGGGGTGTCGGTGTTGAAGAAGGTCGAGTTGGTGGTCACCCGGAAGCCGCGCCGCTTGGCCTCCTTGATGGCCGCGACCGCCTCGTCGAAGGTGCCCTCCTTGGCCACCGACTCGTCGTGCCGCTCGCGCAGCCCGTCGATGTGCACGGCCCAGGCGAAATACGGCGAGGGCTTGAACTTGTCCATCTTCTTGCGCATCAACAGCGCGTTCGTGCACAGGAAGACGAATTTCTTCTTGGCCACCAACTGCCGCACGATTTCGTCGATCTGCGGGTGCATCAGCGGCTCGCCGCCGGCGATGGAGACCATCGGCGCGCCGGATTCGAGGACCGCTCCCACGGCTTGGGCAACGGGCATGCGCTGCTTGAGCACCCCGGCCGGGTGCTGGATCTTGCCGCAGCCCTCGCATTTGAGGTTGCAGGCGAAGAGGGGTTCCAACTCGACCAGCAGCGCGAACTTGTCCCGCTTCCTGAGCTTCTGTTCAAACAGGTACGCAGCGACCTTCATGGACTGCCGAAGCGGCATGGCCATCTGGCTCACCTCCGGGGGAGCAACAAAGAACGGTGCCATTCAAAGAAAGCGGGAAGGACGGCACGAAGAACACGGAAAGCTGATATTCCACCGCGTACTGTGCCGATTCGGACGAGTTCATGTTCTGGAGCGTCCACGACCACCCGTACGGCCGCAACCGGGCGCACGCCCGCCCGCACGGCGCTGTGGAGCGTGGCCGCGGATTCCATGTCGACCGCGATCGCGCCGGTCGCGAGCAGCTCCGACCGCTCGTGACCTCGGACGACGTGATCGGAGCCGGTGAGTGGCCCGGTGTGGACGGTGCGCCCGGGCACGGTGCGCACGAGTTCCTTGACGAGCAGTTCGGTGCCCACGCACGGGGTGCTGCCGCGTGGGTCCCGGGTCTCCTCTGCCACCACCAGGTCACCGGGGTGCATGCCCGGGGCGAGCCCCGCGCAGAAACCCGTGGCCAGGACGGCGGCCTCGCTCAGCGCCGGGTCGGCCAGGATCCGGGTGAGCGAGCGTTCGGCGGCCTTGGGCCCCATGCCGGTGCGCAGCACGGTGACGGGCCCGTCGGCCCCGGTGCGGTCACCGCTGCGCAGGGCGAGGTGCTCGATGCCGAGCGCGCAGGCGATCAGCAGCGGGGCCGGATCGGGCTTTGTGCTCATCAACCCCCCTTGACCTCGGCGAACGACTCGCCGTGGACGAAGCTCGGTTCGCCGTGGACATAGCGGCCGAGCGCGGTGAGCGGGAAGACCTGCCGGTAGAGGTGGTAGTTGATCGAGAAGTCCCACGGGAACCCGGTGCCGGTGAAGTACGGCTCGTCCCAGGAGCCGTCCGCCAGCTGGGTCTCCGCGAGCCAGGCGATCCCGCGTTCCACCGCCTTGGAGTCCCGCTCCCCCGCGGCCAGCAGGGCGAGCAGCGCCCAGCCGGTCTGGGAGGCGGTCGAGGCGCCCCGTCCGCTCCACTCGGCGACCTCGTGGTAGGAGCGCAGGTCCTCGCCCCAGCCGCCGTCGTCGTTCTGGACGGTTTCCAGCCAGGCGACGGCCCGGCGGATCGCCGGATGCGAGGCGGGCAGTCCGGCGGCCACGAGCGCCGGGAGCACCGACCCCGTTCCGTAGACGTAGTTGACGCCCCAGCGCCCGAACCACGAGCCGTCCGGTTCCTGGTGGGCGAGCAGCCACTCGATGCCCCGGCGGGTGCGCGGGTCGTGCGAGAGCCCCTCGACCGCGAGCATCTCCACCACGTGGGCGGTGACGTCGGCGGACGGCGGGTCGATGACCTCCCCGAAGTCGCAGAACGGGAGCCGGTTGGGGAAGGCGCTGGTGTTGTCGACGTCGAAGGCGCCCCAGCCGCCGTCCTTGGACTGCATACCGAGGTTCCAGCGCACCCCGCGCCCGATGGCGTGCTCGACGCGCTCCGGGTCGTGGTGGCGGACGCGGCGCAGCGCGAGGGCGACCTCCGCGGTGTCGTCGATGTCGGGGTAGTTGTCGTTGTGGAACTCGAAGGCCCAACCCCCGGGCGGAAGGTGGGGCCGCTTCACCGCCCAGTCCCCGGGCCGCACGATCTCCTCGCCGAGCATCCAGTCCGCGGCCTTCACCAGCTGCGGATGGTCGGCGGGCAGGCCCGCGTCGGCGAGCGCGATGGTGGCGAGGCAGGTGTCCCAGACCGGTGACTGACAGGCCTCGATCATCCGGGCGCCGTCCTCGCGCCAGACGGCGAACCGGTCCAGCGACGCCAACCCCTCACGCATCACGGGGTGTTGGAGGTCGTAGCCGAGCAGATGGAGCGCGATGACCGAGTACACCGCGGGTGGCTGGATGCCGCCCCAGCAGCCGTCGTTCTCCTGCCGTTCGATGATCCAGCGCGCCGCCGTGTTCATCGCGGCCCGGCGCAGCCTGCGCGGGACGACCTTGCGGTACTGGTGCAGGGCCTTGTCGAGACGCTGGAAGACCCCGTCCCAACTCGCCGCGGGAGCGAGGGGTTTGACCGGGTTGGGGTCGTGGGCGTCGGTGTGCAGCTCGTCGAGCGGGAACGGCGCGGGCCGCACCGGGCGCTTCGCCGAGACGATGGTCAGCGGCACGATCGTCTGCCGCGCCCAGCAGCCGAAGTCGTAGATGTTGAGCGGCATCCACTTCGGGAAGTAGATGAGTTCCGGCGGGAGTTCGGGCAGGTCGTCCCACTTCCACCAGCCGAACAGGGCGAGCCAGATCCGGGTGAAGACGCGGGCCGAGGCGATGCCGCCCCGCTCGCGGATCCAGGCGGCCGCCCTCGCCATGTGCGGCTCGTCCGGGCCGTCCCCGGCCAGCCGCAGGGCGACGTACGCCTCGATGGTGGTGGAGAGTTCGCCTGGGCCGCCGTAGAAGGTGGCCCAGGTGCCGTCCTCGCGCTGCTCGCCGCGGATGAACAGTCCGGCGGCGCGTGTGGTCGTCTCGTCGCGGATTCCCAAGAACTGACGGAGGAGCAGGTCCTCGGCGTCCATCGTGACGTTCGTCTCGAGGTCGCCCTTCCACCAGCCCTCCGCGTCCTGCCGTGAGAGCAGGAAATCGGTGGCGCGCTGTATGGCGTGCGTGGCGACGTCTCGGGTCTCGACTGTCCCGGCCGCCACGGGAGTCGTCTCTGGGTGGATTTCGCTGGCCGCGGCAGCGCGGGGCGGCAGTGCCCCGGTGCTTCCGTCGGTCGTCGCTGTCATGGCTTCCCCTTCGTGCAGTGGTACGACTCTGCTGGGTCCGCCGTCGGCCGGTGCGTCTGTGTCATGGGGGTCCCACCCTGTTGAGAGCTTGGGGGAGGCACCGGCCGGCGACTACGCGAGGTTTATTCGACCGATAGTGATCATCTCTTCCGTACGACGACGAAGTCGGCGAGCGCCACGAGCTGGGCCCGCACCTGGTCGGGCATCTCCACGGCGCCCAGGGCTTCGATGGCGATGGTGTGCTGGCGGCGTGCCTCCTGGGCGGTCCACTCGCGGCCGCCCGCCTCCTCGATGAGCGCGGCGCGCACGGCGAACTCCTCCTCGGAGAAGTTCTCGAAGTCGCTGGCCTTGGCGTCCTCGGCGAGCAGTTCGCCGAGCCGCTCCGAGGCGGGCCCGCCCGCGGCGAGCGCCGCCACGACCGGCAGGGACTTCTTGCGCTGGCGCAGATCGCTCCAGGTCTGCTTGCCGGTGGCCTCCGGGTCGCCCCAGATGCCGAGGAGGTCGTCGACGGCCTGGAAGGCCAGGCCGAGGTGGTAGCCGTACTTCTCCAGCGTGTCCGCGGTGCGGTCGTCCGCGCCGCCGAGGACCGCGCCGATGGAGCAGGCACAGGCGAGCAGGGCGCCCGTCTTGTTGCCCTCCATCTCCAGGCACTCCTCGACGCTGACGCGGTCGCGGTGCTCGTAGGAGATGTCCTGGGCCTGGCCGTCGATGAGGGCGCGGGTGGCGCTGGTCAGCCGGCGGGTGGCGCGGCCGGCCTCGACGGTGCCGAGTTCGAGGAGGATCTCGTTGGCCAGCGCGAACAGCGCGTCGCCGACGAGGATCGCCTGGGCGGGGCCGTGCACCTTCCAGACGGTGTCGCGATGGCGGCGCTGTTCGTCGCCGTCCATCAGGTCGTCGTGCAGCAGGGAGAAGTTGTGCACCAGCTCGACCGCGACCGCGCCGGGCACGCCGACCTCGGGGGCGGCACCGGCGGCCTGCGCGGACAGCACGGCCAGCGCGGGGCGTACGGCCTTGCCGCCGTCGCCGTCCGCGGGGTTGCCCTGGGCGTCGATCCAGCCGAAGTGGTAGGCGGCGACGGTGTCCATGGGCGACGCCAGGCGGTCGACAGCCGCCTTCAGCACCGGTGTGGCCAGGGTCCGGCCGCGCTCCAGGAGCGCGGTCACGTCCACCGCGTCGGCAGCCTTGTCGGCCGGGGGCACAGTGGGCACAGTCTCTCCTCTTGTTGCGGTACCGGGGGTGCGGGGGTCTGCCGCGCGCTCGTCGAGCATCAGGCCGCCTCCTCGAACGCGAGGAGGTGGTCGCGGGGCCGGCCCAGGGCGCTCAGCGCGGCTCCCGCCGCACCCACGCCGCTGCGGACCGCACTCTCCATGGTCGCGGGCCACCCTGTGGCGGTCCACGCGCCGGCCAGATACAGGCCGGGGGCTCTGGTGCGAGCGCCGGGCCGCAGCCGCCCGACGCCTGGGGTGGGGGCGAACGTCGCGGTGCGCTCCCTGGTCACGAAGAAGTCCTTGACCTCCGCGCCGCGCGCGGTGGGCAGCAGCCGCTCCAGCTCCGGCAGATAGCGCTCGCGCAGGACGGCGACGGGTTCGTCGATCTCGTCCTGGGCGGCCGACTGCGACAGGGCGAGGTACTGCCCTTCCCGCAGTCCGGACGCGTCCGTACGGTCGAAGACCCACTGCATCGGGGAGCCGAGGGCGGCGAAGAACGGTCGCGCGAGCACCTTCCGGTCGTAGACGACATGGACGTTGAGGATCGGCGCGGTGCCGATCTCCAGCAGCCGTTCGGGGGCTTCGAGCGCTCCCTCGGGCAGCAGATCGTGGGCCTCGCGCTGGGGTACGGCGAGGACGACGGTGTCCGCGTCGAGCGTCTCGCCGGGAACCTGAACGCTCCAACGCCCGTTCTCGTTAAGGGAGATGGAGGTGACGCGTGTACGGACTTCGGTACGCACGCCCGCGGAGTCGAGCGCCTTGCGGGCCAGGGTGTCGTGCAGTTCGCCCAGCGGGACGCGTGCCCAGCCGATGTCGGCCGCGCCCGGGTCGGACAGCAGACCGGTCTTGAACACCATCGCGGCGAGCCCGAGCGAGGAGTCGCCGGCCACCGCGTTGAGGGTGGCGACCCCCACCAGGTCCCACAGTGCCTCGACGGCACGCTCCGACTGACCGTGTTCGGCGAGCCATTGGCCGAAGTTCTGGTCGTCGAGGGCCGGATCGTCGAGATCGAGCGCTTTGAGCGCCAGTGCGGCACGGCCGACCTTGGCGCGCTCGGCGAGCGACAGATGCTGATAGGTCGCCAGGCTGCGCGCGAGATGCAGAGGTACGGGCAGCGCGCTGCGGCCGATTCTGCCGAGCCGCCGCCCGGGTTTCGCCTCGGCGTCGAGAACGGGCACGTCGAGACGATCCTGCAGGGGCGCGAGCGAGGCCCCGTCGATGCGGTCGAGGAACCAGCGGTAGGCGGTGCAGCAGCGCAGATACACATGCTGTCCGTTGTCCACGGTGAGTTCGCCGCGCTGGAAGGAGAAGGCGAGCCCGCCGAGCCGCGGCCGGCCTTCGAGCAGGGTGACACGCACCCCGGCGTCGGCCAGTGCGAGCGCGGCGGTGATTCCGGCCAGCCCGCCGCCGACCACTACGGCGGCAGCCCCTTCCGGGCGGCCCGAAGCCCCCGTGGGCTGCGTGTCCTCGCTCATCGTGCACCCTCCCCAGCGGCCGTGCCGCGGTGATTGAACGGTGCACGGCAGGCCATCGCAGTCAGGGACGCCACCCGGTGCCGGAGGGTTGCGTGCCGCTTTTCGCCGATGGAATCACCTTGGCCCATATTGTCCATCAGGTACGCCTCCTGACGGTACGCCGGGAGACATGCCGGGCGTCCAGACCGGAGAGGCCGCGCACGGCGACGTACGCCTTCTCACGCCCCGGCAGCGAGACGCGGCCGCGCAGCACGGCCTCCGGCTCGCGCTCGATGCGGTCGAGGAGCCGCCGGTAGATGCCGGCCATGGCCGCGACACAGGCGCCGCTGCGCCGGTCGAGCATGGGCAGCAGCCGGTAGCCCTCGGCGAAAAGGGTGCGGGCCCGTCGCACTTCGAAGTGGACGAGGCCCGCGAAGTCGGAGCCCTCGGGCGGGGTCGGGCCGTTGAACCCGGCCGAGCAGCCGAACTTCGCGAGGTCGTCGGCGGGCAGATAGGTACGCCCGCCCGCGGCGTCCTCCCGTACGTCCCGCAGGATGTTGGTGAGCTGGAGCGCGAGCCCGAGCGTGTCCGCATACTCCGGCGCGCGCTCGGCGCCGCGCGCCCCCGGTTCCGTACCGAACACGCCGAGCGAGAGCCGCCCGATCGCACCGGCCACGCACCGGCAGTACACCTTCAGGTCGTCCCAGGTCTCGTACGTCTCACCGCGTACGTCCATCAGGACGCCGTCGATGAGTTCGTCGAGGCCGCCCAGCGGCACCGGGAAGTACGCGGCGGTGTGGCTGAGGGCGACCGCGACCGGGTCGGTGTCGTCCTCGTCGACCCGGCCCTCGCGGATCCGGGCGAGTAGAGCCCGGGTGTCCTCGAGCCGCGCCGCCTTCACATCCGTTGCCAGCGCGCCGTCGCCGATGTCGTCGACACGCCGTGAGAACGCGTAGAGCGCCGACATCGCACGACGCTTGGGCGTCGGCAGAAGTCTGATGCCATAGGCGAAATTACGAGCCTGCTGACCGGTCACTGCCTCGCAGTAGCTGTAAGCGGCGAGTACCGGTGCGGACACGTGTTGTTCCGACTCCACGGTCCGGATCACCCCTCTCCTCGCAGAGTCACTCCCACCTCGCGCAGCAACTGGAGCTTGCCGGGCTTGGGCGGGCCGGGAAGTACGTCGTATTCGGCGGCGGCGATCGCGCGGATCGCCGCCCTTCCCCCTGCCACGAACCCCGCGAGCAGCAGCTTCAACCTGCCGTGGACGCTACCCACGAGGGGGGTGCCTTCATTCAGGAGGTGGAGCGCGCGTTCTGCTTCGTATGCAACCAGCGCGCGCACCGATGCGCCCGCTGTGGCCGTGGCGAGATCCGCCTCCTGGACATGGAAGCGCTTCATGTCCTCGGCCGGCAGGTAGATGCGGTCGCGGCCGAGGTCCTCGGCGACGTCCTGGAGGTGCTCGACGATCTGCAGCGCCGTGCACACCGCGTCCGAGCGGCGGATCCGCTCGGGCGTGGAGGTGCCGGTGACGGACAGCACCAGGCGGCCGACGGGGTTGGCGGACAGCTCGCAGTAGGCCACGAGGTCGTCATAGGTCTCGTAGCGCTTGATCAGCTGGTCCTGACGGTTGGCCGCGATCAGCCCGAGGAAGGGTTCGGGGGTGAGGTCCGCGCGGCGGACCGTGGGCTGCAGGCGGCGCAGCAGCGGGTGGTGCGGCGTCGAGTCGAACACGCGGTGCAGGTCGGCCTCGAAGGCGTCCAGGAGTACGAGACGGTCCTCGGCCTCTTCGGGCGACACGCCGAGCAGCCTGGCGTCCGCGCCGCCCGGGGCGAGGTCGCCGTCGCCGATGTCGTCGACGAGGCGGGCGAAGCCGTAGACAGCCATCAGGTCGTCGCGCCAGGCCTGGGGCAGGAAGAAGGGTGCCACGGGGAAGTTCTCGCCCGCGGCCTTGTCGAGCGTTCCGCGCTCCGTCTCACCAGTGCGCGCCGTACCGGCTTGGGTCACCGCTCGCCGCCCGGCGCGGGGACGGCACACGCGTCGCGGAGCTGGAGAGTTTCCGTAGCCATTGCCGTCACATCTCCCGTTCTACACTGCCGACCCAATAGTGCCCTTTTCGGACACGCCGCCCGGGACTCCGCGCGGCGCGCCGGTGCCGGGTGTCGCGCAGTATCGCCCCACTTGCCGCGATTCAGCACCGGTACAGCTTACGTTGTACAACGCGGCAAGGTTCGTCGGGGTGTCCTGCACATCACAACAACACACCGATTGGTGTCAAGATTCCTAAGGCCAGCAGGAGTTGGCGTTTCCTTTGCAGACGCAGGGCCCCGCCGAATCGTTGCGGCGGGGCCCTGGGCGTTACGGACTACTTGCCCGTGAACTTCTCGTACTCCTTGAGGACCTCTTCGGTCGGACCGTCCATCCGCAGCTCACCGCGCTCCAGCCAGAGCACGCGGTCGCAGGTGTCGCGGATCGACTTGTTGTTGTGGCTGACCAGAAACACCGTGCCCGCGCTCTTGCGCAGCTCGCGGATCCGCTGCTCGGAGCGCTTCTGGAAGGAGCGGTCTCCGGTGGCGAGGGCCTCGTCGATCATGAGGACGTCGTGGTCCTTGGCGGCCGCGATGGAGAACCGCAGCCGCGCCGCCATGCCGGAGGAGTAGGTGCGCATCGGCAGGGTGATGAAGTCGCCCTTCTCGTTGATGCCCGAGAAGTCGACGATCTCCTGGTAGCGCTCCCTGATCTGCTCGCGGGACATGCCCATCGCGAGCCCGCCCAATATGACGTTGCGTTCGCCCGTGAGGTCGTTCATCAGGGCGGCGTTCACGCCGAGCAGCGAGGGCTGGCCGTCGGTGTAGACCTTGCCCTTCTCGGCGGGCAGCAGACCGGCGATGGCACGCAGGAGCGTGGACTTGCCGGAGCCGTTGGAGCCGATCAGGCCGATGGCCTCGCCGCGGTAGGCCGTGAAGGAGACGCCCTTGACGGCGTGCACCTTGCGTACGCCCCGCTCCTCGCCGCGCTTGATGATGCGGCTGAGGGCGGCGGTGGCGCTGCCCTTGCCGGTCTTGGCGCCGTTCACGCGGTAGACGATGTGCAGCTCGTCCGCGATCACGGTCGGGATGTGGGAAGTCTGCTCAGCCACGGCCGTACCTCTCTTCCGCCTTCCAGAAGTACACGAACCCGCCGGCGGCGACGACCACGGCCCAGAAGGTGGCGATGACCCAGACATGGGGCGGCAGGTTCGAAGCGCCGTAGCCGTCGATGAGGGCGAAGCGCATCAGGTCCATGTAGATCGCGGCCGGGTTCACCTGGAGCGCGCGGATGAACCACTCGGGCCGTCCGACGAGCATGTTGCTGATGGAGAACATGACGCCCGAGGTGTACATCCAGGTGCGCAGGATGAACGGCATCAGCTGGGCGAGGTCCGGAGTCTTGGCGCCCATGCGCGCCACGATCAGCGCGAGGCCGGTGTTGAAGAGGAACTGCAGCACCAGCACCGGGACGATCAGCAGCCAGGACAGACCCGGCGCGCTGCCGAAACCGATCACCACGACGAACAGCACGATCATCGAGAACAGCAGCTGCTGGAGCTGCTGGAGCGCGAAGGAGATGGGCAGCGAGGCGCGCGGGAAGTGCAGCGCGCGCACCAGCCCCAGGTTGCCCGAGATCGCTCGGACGCCCGCCATGATCGAGCTCTGGGTGAACGTGAAGACGAACACACCGGTCACGAGGAACGGGATGTAGGTGTCGTGCGACATGCCCCGGCTGGCCTTGAGGATCACGCCGAAGATGAAGTAGTACACGGCCGCGTTCAGCAGCGGCGTCGCCACCTGCCACAGCTGGCCGAGCTTGGCCTGGCTGTACTGCGCGGTGAGTTTCGCCTGCGAGAAGGCGAGGATGAAGTGACGCCGCCCCCACAGCTGACGCACGTACTCGACGAGTCCGGGCCGGGCGCCGCTCACCGCGAGCCCGTACTTGGCGGCGATATCGGCCGCGGAGAGCCCGTCATCGGGGGACGGACGGTCGCTCACCGCGACAGCTCCGTCATGCGTTGTCTCACTCACAAATGGAAACTTTCGTCTTCATGATGCGCACGGCCTGGTCGGGCAGGGGCTGAGAGCACGGGACACCGGAGTACGGCGAACGTGCTCCCGGGAACGAGCTTGTCAGATGGCGTAGCCGCTTGTCAGATGACAGGAGGACGACCGAGGCGGGTCAGCCGCCACACCGTACGCCACTTCATGGGACGCCGGGGCCCGCAGGAACTGGTCCAGCCCTCCTTGAAACCGCCGAACCACGCCTTCAGGGCAGGTCCCGAGGGGCGGCGGGCCAGGGTCAGGAGCATCCAGACGCCGAGGTAGACGGGGACGAGCGGCGCGGGAAGGTTTCGGCGCGCGAGCCAGACGCGGTTGCGGGCCACCATGCGGTGGTAGACCGCGTGCCGCGAAGGGGCGGTCGTGGGGTGGTACAGCACCATGTCGGACCGGTAGTCGATCATCCAGCCCGCGTCGAGGGCCCGCCATGCCAGGTCGGTTTCCTCGTGGGCGTAGAAGAACTCGTCCGGAAGTCCGCCGACCTCGGCGAAGACCTTCGTACGGACCGCGTTGGCGCCGCCGAGGAAGGTGGTCACGCGCGAGGAGCGCATCGGGTCGGAGGCGCGCAGCCGCGGTACGTGGCGGCGCTGGGTCTCCTTGGTCTCGGGGTCCGCGATCCGGAAGCTGATGATGCCGAGCTCGCGGTCGGCGGCGAAGGCCCGGCGGCACAGCTCGGCGGTGTCGTGGGTGGCGAGGAGGCCGTCGTCGTCGAGGAAGAGCAGGATGTCGACGTCCGTGCCACCGGGGCCGAAGGCCTCGATGCCCACGTTGCGGCCGCCGGGTATGCCGAGGTTCTCGGGCAGCTCGACCGTGCGTACGCCGTCGGGGACGTCCGGGACGGGCGAGCCGTTGCCGACCACGACCACCTCGACCCGGTCGCCGTCCTGCTTGGCGACGGAGTCCAGCAGGGCTCGGAGTTCGTCGGGGCGGTTGCCCATGGTGATGATGACCGCGCCGACCTTCATCGCCGTACTCACTTCAGCCTGCTGGAGGCGAGGATGGACACGAGGTGCAGCACGGTCTGGAGGATGGCGATGCCGGCCAGGACCGCGACGCCGAGGCGGGTGAAGAACAGGTCTCCGCGCACCGAGTCCACGATGGCCAGCACCAGGATCAGCAGCGACGCCTCGATGCCGAGGACCAGCCGGTGGAACTTCAGCGCGGCGGCGGCCCTGCGGGCCAGCGCCATGCCGGACGAGCGCGGCTCGGACGCCGACTCCTTGACCGGTGGCAGGCCGCCCTGGTGGCGGGCGACGCCGACGAGGTCGGTCTCGGCCTTGATCAGGATCGCGCCGAGGGCCGCCAGGGTGCCGAGGAAGGCCCAGAGCCAGTCGATCCGCCCGGAACCCCAGGGATCGGCGGCGCGCAGGCCGAAGCCCACGAGCACCGCGGCGTCGGTCAGATAGGCACCGACCCGGTCCAGGTAGACCCCGCCGAGCGAGAACTGCTTCTTCCAGCGCGCTATCTCACCGTCGACACAGTCGAGCAGCAGATAGAGCTGGACCATGAGCACGCCGAGCACGGCGCCGGGGATCCCCGGCACCAGCAGGGCCGGGGCGGCGAGCACGCCGAAGACAGTCATCAGGTACGTGAGCTGGTTGGGCGTGATCCTGGTGTTCACCAGGTAGCGGTCGCAGCGCAGCGAGATCTCTCGCATGTACAGGCGTCCCGCCCAATGCTCACCGCTGCGCCGGTCCTTCACCCCTGCGGGATGAACGACGGGGCGGAGTTCAGCTACTGATGGCCTTGGCATAGTCGGAGTAGATGTCCTTGATCTGGTTGGGTTTCAGGTCGAGGTGTTCGAGGATCGTGTACCGGCCCGGCCGGGTCTGCGGAGCGAACTCCACGACCTGTACGAACTCGTCCACGGTGAACCCGATCTCCTCGGGCAGCACCGGCAGCCCGTGCCGGCGCAGCACCTCGGCCGTGTACGCCGACTCCTCGTGCGCCCCCCGCAGGTACATCGCGAAGGCCGCGCCCAGGCCGCACTGCTCGCCGTGGCTGGCCGCGCGCTTGGGGAAGAGGAGGTCGAAGGCGTGGTTGATCTCGTGGCAGGAGCCCGAGGCGGGCCGTGAGTCGCCCGAGATCGACATCGCGATGCCGGTGAGGACCAGCGCCTCGGCCAGCACCTGGAGGAAGCCGTTGTCCCCGATGCCGCCCGGGTGCCGGAGCACCGCCTCGCCGGCCTGGCGGGCCATCGCGGAGGCGAGGCCGTCGATCTTCTCGCCGTTGACGCGGTTGGAGAGTTCCCAGTCCGCGATCGAGTTGATGTTGGAGATCGCGTCGCCGATGCCGGCCCGCACGAAGCGCGCCGGTGCCTCGCGGATCACATCGAGGTCGATGACGACCGCGATCGGGTTCGGCACACCGTAGGAGCCGCGGCCCGCGTCGTTGTCGAGGGTCGCGACGGGCGAGCACAGGCCGTCGTGCGCGAGGTTGGTGGGCACGGCGACCAGCGGGAGGCCGACGCGCGCCGCGGCGAACTTCGCGCAGTCGATGATCTTGCCGCCGCCCAGGCCCACGACCGCGTCGTAGTGGCCGGCCTTGATGGCACCGGCCAGCCGGATCGCGTCGTCGAGGGTGCCGCCGCCGACCTCGTACCAGGTGGCGCCGGGCAGGGCCGGGGCGATCCGCTCGCGCAGCTTCGCGCCGGAGCCGTTGCTCACGGCGACGGCCAGCTTCCCGGAGTGCGAGATCCGCTGGTCGGAGAGCACGCTCGCCAGGTCGTCCAGGGCACCCGGGCGGATGTCGACGACGACCGGGGAGGGGATGAGCCTCGTCAGTACTGGCACGCGATCTCCCGTCCCTTGGCGAGGTCGTCGTGGTTGTCGATCTCGACCCACTTGACGTCACCGATCGGTGCCACGTCGATCTTGAAGCCGCGGTTGACGAGCTCCTGGTAGCCGTGCTCGTAGAACTGCTGCGGGTCCGTCTCCCACACCGTCTTCAGGGCGTCGGTCAGGTCGGCGGCGGCGTCGCCCTCGATGAGGGTGACGCCGATGTACTCGCCGGTGGCCTCGGCGGGCTCCATCAGCTTGGTGATCTTCCGGACGCCCTTGTCGGGGTCGACGACGACCTTCATCTCCTCGTCGGCGAGCTTCTTCACCGTGTCGAGGGCGAGGATGATCCGCTTGCCGTCGCCGCGGGCGGCCAGCAGCGTCTTCTCGACGGAGACCGGGTGCACGGTGTCGCCGTTGGCGAGGATCACACCGTCCTTGAGGGCGTCACGGCCGCACCACAGGGAGTAGGCGTTGTTCCACTCCTCGGCCTTGTCGTTGTCGATGAGGGTGATCTTGAGGCCGTACTTGGCCTCCAGGGCGTCCTTGCGGTCGTACACGGCTTCCTTGCGGTAGCCGACGATGATCCCGACCTCGGTCAGACCGATCTCGGCGAAGTTGCCGAGGGTCAGGTCCAGGACCGTGATGCTGTCCTCTATGCCCGCGGGGCCCACCGGCACGAGAGCCTTTGGGAGGCTGTCGGTGTAGGGACGCAGACGCCGTCCGGCGCCGGCCGCCAGCACGAGGCCGATCATGCGGGTTCTCCTTCATCGTGTACGGCGGGGGCCCCGGAGGACACCCAGAAGCGGATGCTCTCCACGAGCACCAGCAGCGCCACGGCCACGGCGAGCGCCGTGAGCGCGACCTTGAACTGTGCGGCGGTGAGCAGCGCGGCCAGGACGGTGACCAGCAGCGTCCTGCCTTCGTGCCCGCCGATCGCCCGCACCAGCCAGTGCGGGGGGGCTCCGGCGTTGCCGCGGATGCGGTACACCGTGTCGTAGTGATGGTAGGCGACGGCGGCCACCAGGCCGAAAGCCGCGGGTAGTGCTCCGTTCACATCGGCTTTGGCCGCCAGTACCAGAACGGTGAGGTATTCGGCGGCGCGGAAGAAGGGGGGCACCAGCCAGTCGAGGGCGCCCTTGAGGGGGCGGACGACGGCGAGGGCGGACAGGAGCACATAGCCGACGGCGCACAGGACGCTCTGCCACCCCGCGCCCCAGAGCAGGGCCGAGGCCACCACGAGGACGCCGCCGAGGGCGGCACTGACGGGCGCCGCGACACGGACCGTGCCGCGCGCGAGGCGCGCCAGCAGTTCGACGAGCGGTCCGCTGTCCGCGAGGTCCGCCAGCGCCTGCGCCGCCCGGTCCGTGCGCCGGGCCTTGCGGGTGAGCGAGCGCAGTACGCGGCCCGCGGTGGTGTACGTCGCGGCGAACGCGCAGCCGACGAGCAGCGCGTAGAAGGTGATGCGGGGGGTCGTCAGCGCCGTGAGGACGGCGATCATCGCCCATCGTTCGCCGATGGGCAGGACTATCATCCGGCGCACCCAGACCGTCCAGCCGACGCTGTCGAGCTTGTCCGAGAGGGCGGCGGTGGGGCTGGTGTTGGCGGTGGCGTCGTGGTTCGCCTCGTTGAAGGAGAAGTCCACGACGTGCCGACAGGTCTGGAGGATCATCGCGCCGAGCGCCAGGGCCCATACGTCGTCGCCGCCGCGGGCGGCTCCGAGGGCGAGGCCCGCGTAGTAGGCGTACTCCTTGGCGCGGTCGAAGGTCGCGTCCAGCCAGGCGCCGAGCGTCGAGTACTGGAGCGAGTAGCGGGCGAGCTGCCCGTCCGTGCAGTCCAGGACGAAGGAGAACAGGAGCAGCAGCCCGGCCGCGACGAATCCGGCGCGGGTGCCGGTGGCGGCGCAGCCCGCGGCGATCAGCGCGGTGAGCAGGGAGGCGGTGGTGACCTGGTTCGGGGTCAGGCCGCGACGGGCGCACCAGCGGGCGATGTAGCGCGAGTACGGGCTGATGCAGTACGTGGTGAAGAAGCCGTCGCGGGCCTTGACCGCGCTGCGCAGGCGTACGGCCTCGTCGTCCACGGCGGACACGGCCTGCCGGGCCTCGTTGCGCTCCTGCGGGTCGGTGGGGACCGCGGCGACGAGCGTGCCGAGTTCGGGGCGGAACACGGCGACGCCGTCCGCGTCGAGGGCCGCGGTGAGCCGCTCGGCGAGGTTGTCGGTGGCGACGGCGAGGCCGCCGGAGGCGGAGCTCTCACGGGCCACGGCACGGATCAGGGCCCGGCGGGCCTCGGGCTGTACCGATACGGCGCCGGGCAGCGCGGAGGCCGCGAACCGTGGGTCCGTGAGGCCGAGGCGCAGTGCGTGCAGGTGCCCCACGAAGCGGGCGTCGACGACGGCGACCCGCTGGTCCGCCGGTACGGCGGCCAGCAGTGTCTCGGCGTCACCGGCTTCGTCGGCGAGCCGCACGTCGAAGCCGAGCGACCGCAGATCGCTCTCGAGCGACGATCCGGGGACCGGCTGGCCGGTGAGGATGGCGGTCGACAGCGAACTCACTCCCTGGGTGCCGACGCGGCCTCGCGCCGGGCGTGTACGTGGTGGGAAGGCCCCGGCCCCAGGCCCGAGGGGGCTCAGGCCGCTGGGCGGCATGTCGGCAGAGGCTATCGGATGATGAGAAGCGGGCGTTCACCGCCCGTTCACTGCGCGATCAAGCACATCTGCGTACCGCCTCCGCCGCGATCATCATCCGTGATCCGGGGGCCCTGCCACAAACCCGCACTCGCAGAACGCATGATTCACGTCATTGATCACGACATCCCTCCAGACCTTCCCGTAGCGGGGCAGGGCGGTCGGATCGGCGGCCGGCAGCGGCGCCACCTGCGGCGGACCGACATAGGGTGGTCGTCCATGACATGGCTGATCACTGGCGGGGCCGGATACATCGGGGCACACGTGGCGCGGGCGATGGCGGAGGCCGGGGAGCGCGTCGTCGCCCTCGACGACCTCTCGGCCGGGGTTCCGAACCGGCTCCCGGAGAGCATTCCACTGGTGCAGGGCTCGTCGCTGGACGGGGACCTGCTCAAGCGGGTCCTCGCGGAGCACGCGGTGACGGGTGTGGTGCATCTCGCCGCGCGCAAGCAGGTCGGCGAGTCCGTGGCCCAGCCGACGCGCTACTACCAGGAGAACGTGGGCGGGCTCGCGACGCTCCTGGAGGCGGTCGCCGGGGCCGGCGTCGAGCGCTTCGTCTTCTCCTCGTCCGCCGCCGTCTACGGCAACCCGGATGTGGACCTCATCACGGAGGACACCCCCTGCGCGCCGATGAGCCCGTACGGCGAGACGAAGCTCGCCGGGGAGTGGCTGGTCCGCGCGGCGGGCCGGGCCCACGGCATCGCGACCGTGTGCCTGCGCTACTTCAACGTGGCGGGTGCGGCCACGCCCGAGCTGGCCGACACCGGCGTGTTCAACGTGATCCCGATGGTCTTCGACCGCCTCACCCGCGACGAGGCCCCGCGGATCTTCGGCGACGACTACCCGACGCCGGACGGGACCTGCGTCCGTGACTACATCCACGTCGCCGACCTCGCCGAGGCGCACCTCGCGGCGGCCCGGCGGCTGGCCGGTGGCGCGACGGGCGACCTCACGGCGAACATCGGCCGCGGCGAAGGGGTCTCGGTACGAGAACTGCTCACGCTGATCGGCGAGGTCAGCGGGGACACCCGGCGACCGGTCGTCGAGCCGCGCCGACCAGGGGACGCGCCGCGCGCGGTCGCCTCGGCCGACCTGGCCGCGCGGGAACTCGACTGGAACGCGCGGCGCGGGGTCCGGGAGATGGTGGAGTCGGCGTGGCAGGGGTGGGTGCTGCACCACCCCGGGGCACTGGATCAACGATCTTGACCATGCTCTGACCTGCGGATCGTTTCCGCAGGTCAGAGCATATGACAACGGTGTTCAGTGCCGCGTTGCCCGATACCCCCCACCCGTAGTTCACTGTGATCCCGGGCAGAGCACAGGAGGCGGCTTCCATGGGGGCTGGACACGATCACGGGCACGCCCACGGCGCGCCCACCACCGGCACGGCGGCAGCCGCGTACCGCGGGAGACTGCGGGTCGCGCTGTCGATCACGCTCACCGTGATGGTGGTCGAGCTCGTCGGCGGACTCATGGCCGATTCCCTCGCGCTCGTCGCCGACGCGGCGCACATGGCGACGGACGCGGTGGGGCTGGGCATGGCGCTCCTCGCGATCCACTTCGCCAACCGGCCGCCCAGCGGCAACCGCACGTTCGGCTACGCGCGGGCCGAGATCCTCGCCGCGCTCGCCAACTGTCTGCTGCTGCTCGGTGTCGGCGGCTACGTCCTGTACGAGGCGATCCACCGCTTCGTGACACCCGCGGACACCGAGGGCGGTCTGACCATCGTCTTCGGTCTGATCGGTCTGGTCGCGAACACGATCTCGCTCACGCTGCTGATGCGCGGCCAGAAGGACAGCCTGAACGTGCGCGGCGCCTTCCTGGAGGTGGTCGCGGACGCACTGGGTTCGGTGGCGGTGATCATCTCCGCCGTGGTGATCATGACCACCGGCTGGCAGGCGGCCGACCCGATCGCCTCGATCCTCATCAGCATCATGATCGTCCCGCGCACCTGGAAGCTGCTCCACGAGACGCTCGACGTGCTCCTGGAGGCGGCGCCCAAGAACGTCGACATGGCGGAGGTGCGCGCCCACGTCCTGGCCCTGCCCGGCGTCGAGGACGTGCACGACCTGCACGCCTGGACCATCACGTCGGGCATGCCGGTCCTCTCCGCCCATGTGGTCGTCAGCTCCGAGGTCCTGAACGCCATCGGCCACGAGAAGATGCTCCACGAGCTCCAGGGCTGTCTGGGCCACCACTTCGACGTGGAGCACTGCACCTTCCAGCTGGAACCGAGCGGGCACGCGGAGCACGAGGCGAAGCTCTGCCACTGAGAGGCTCCATCGGGAGGCTCTTGATCCAGCGGGCCCTCAAGAGGGTCTGGATCCAGCGGGCTCTTAATTCGCGGGTGCGGTCGGCGGCTCCGGTGCTAGCGTGGCCGCCGATCCGAGGAAGAGGTGGGTTGATGACTGTCGCGTTCGGTGCCGCTGCGTGCGGCGACAGGTGCGTCCCCATCCTCCGGGTCCACGGCTGACCCACGCCGAGCGGCGTGCGCGGCGGCCCGGCCCCCGCAACCAAAGGTTTCCCACGTTGTCCGAGCATCACGACTCGTCCGACCGCGACGCCCGCCACGAGGCCTTCTTCACCCTGCGTCACCGACTGCCCCGGCAGGGCCCCGGCTCCGACGCCACCACCCGTCACCTCCTCTCACTCGCGGGCCCGCTGCCCGCCCGTCCCCGCGTGCTCGACCTGGGCTGCGGCCCCGGCCGCTCGGCGCTGCTCCTGGCCGCCGAGGCCGCGGCCGAGGTGACGGCCGTCGACCTGCACGAACCGTTCCTCGACGAACTGCGGACGGCCGCCGAGGCCCGAGGTCTCACCGCCTCGATCGACACCGTCAACGGGGACATGGGAGATCTCACCCACCCCGACGGCTCGTTCGACCTGGTCTGGGCCGAGGGCTCGGCCTATCTGATCGGTTTCGACACCGCCCTGCGCCACTGGCGGCGGCTGCTCGCCCCCGGCGGCACGCTGGTCCTCACCCAGTGCGTGTGGACCACCGACACGCCGTCCGACCAGGCCCGCGCGTTCTGGGAGGACGACTCGTTGCGCACGACCGACCAGGACACCCGGGTCGCGCGCGACGCCGGGTACTCCGTACTGGGGGTGTACCTCCAGCCGGAGTCCGACTGGGACGAGTACTACGACGCGCTCGGCGTCCACGCCGACGTGGCCGATGTCACCAGGCCCGGCATGGCCGCGGCGGTGGCGGGCGCCCGGGCGGAGATCGCCATGCGCCGCGAGCACGGGAGGGAGTACGGCTACGTGGGCTATGTCCTGCGTCCGGTCACCGTCGGCGCCTGACGCGTCCCGTCCCGCCCGGTGCCCGCGTCGGCGCCTGCGTCCGTCGCCGTACGGCGGGTGCGCCGCGCACCGGGGTGGACCGGCCGCGGACTACGCCATCCGGCCCGGGTTCGGCGGGCCGGACGAGCACCGGCTCCGGGGGTCCGGGCGAACACCTGATGGCCCCTGTCCTGGACGGTTCCCCGTCCGTGGCACCGGGCACGATCAAGTGTCCGGCCGCTTTCGGTGACCGACGGACGTCGGCCGCGTGTCCCGCTCCGGGCTCCCGGAGCGGGACATGCGGGGAGCCGCGAAGTGCCGGGAGTGCCGGTTTCGTACGGCAGACTTGGGGCTCGAAGACCGATGCGAAGGATGGGTATGCCGATCACACCTGCCACCGCGACGCACAGTTCGTCGAACGGCACCGTTGAAGCGATCTTGCTCGAGCTGGTCGACGAGGACGGCAACACGATCGGCACGGCGGAGAAGCTCGCCGCCCATCAGCCACCGGGACAGCTGCACCGGGCCTTCTCCGTGTTCCTCTTCGACGAGCACGGCAGGCTGCTGCTCCAGCAGCGCGCCCTGGGCAAGTACCACTCCCCCGGTGTCTGGTCCAACACCTGCTGCGGCCACCCCTACCCCGCCGAGGCGCCCTTCGCGGCGGCGGCCCGGCGGACGTACGAGGAGCTCGGCGTCTCGCCCTCGCTGCTCGCGGAGGCGGGCACGGTCCGCTACAACCACCCGGACCCGGAGTCGGGCCTGGTGGAGCAGGAGTACAACCACCTCTTCGTCGGCATGGTGCAGTCGTCGCTGCACCCCGATCCGGAGGAGGTCGGGGACACCGCGTTCGTGACCGCCGCCGAGCTCATGGAGCGGCACGCGAAGGACCCCTTCTCGGCATGGTTCATGACGGTCCTGGACGCGGCCCGTCCGGCGATCAGGGAGCTGACGGGCCCGTCCGCCGGCTGGTGACGAGCCCGTCCTCGCGAAAACTCCCCGAGAGCGCCAAGCCCTAGACGATGCTCACAGTGAGCGGCAGGGCAGCCCAGATCACCTTGCCGCCACTCGCCGTGTGCTCGACGTCGCACACCCCGCCCGACTCCCTGGCGACCTCCCGTACCAGCAGCAGCCCACGGCCGCCGGTCTGGCCGTGGTCGGCCTCCAGGGCGGTGGGACGGTAAGGGTGGTTGTCCTCCACCGAGACCCGCACCCACTCGGCTCCCACGGCCACCTCCACGGCGAGCATCGGGGACAGTAGTGCCGCGTGCCGTACGGCGTTCGTGACCAGTTCGGAGACGATCAGCAAAAGCCCGTGGACGAGGTCGTCCGAGACGGGCACTTGTTGACGGAAGAGCAGGTCACGAACGGCGTGTCGTGCCTGCGGAACCGAGGCGTCGATGGCGGGAGCGGTGAACCGCCACACCCCCTCGTACGGCAGCGGACCCGGCGGTCTCCGATCGGGAGGCACATCCCCGGCGCCTTCAGGGCGGGAGTCGAACCCCCGCCCGTGGTTCTCCATCGTCCGGTCGCCACCCTTGCGCTCGATTGTCACCACACGTCGAGTGTTGGTAACGCGCTGGTCCGGACCGCATCCCTGAACAGAATTCAGCGACTATCGACGACTTCTGACCGTTGACGCATGGCGCGGTCGACCGCGCGACCACTCCTGTCCGTGTGGTGTCTGCTTCGAGAACTATTCGGGTTGTACGGGTTGGGCGCCGGGCTCGCCCGTTTCGTCCGTCACCGGCCGCGCCCCGAGACCAGATGTACGATGCGCCGCCCGCCGAAGCCGGTGGCGATCAGGCCCAGCCCGTCGAAGAGCAGCGCGAGCGAGAAGAAGCAGCCGATGACGTACTTGCTGCTGCTCGGCCAGTTGTCCAGCACCAGGATGCCGAGGAGCAGGTCGAAGGCGCCCTGCAGGAGGGTCCAGCCGAACTGCGCACCGCGCACCACGAGGCTGCCGACCACCCGGAACACCCCGCCGGTCAGGAACAGCAGGGCCGCGAACATGGTGAGCGCCTCGGCCGCCGCGTCCGGGCGGCGGATCACCACCACTCCGGCCGCGATGTTCAGGGCCGCGACCACCACCCCGAGCCAGAAGAAGTTGGTGCCGCGGGCCTGGACGGCGTGCAGCAGTCCGACCGCGCCGCCGATGAGCAGCAGCCAGCCGAACAGGATCATCGAGGTCAGGGTCGCCACGCCGGTGTAGACGAGCCCGACGAGCCCCGCGATCACCAGGATCACGCCGAACGCGGCGGTCCAGCTGAAGCCGCGGGTCAGTTTCGTGGTCGCGTCGCTCGGCGCCCTGTCCTTGGTCCCGGCCATCAGCGCCTCCTCGCGCCCGGCCCCTTCTTGATCGTACGTTCGAGGGTTGCGGATAGCATCCGGCGTATGGAGCCGCAGCTGCTGCACAGCGTGGGCGACGGGGTCGCCACCGTCGTCATTCACCACCCGGCCAAGCGCAACGCCATGACGGCCGGCATGTGGAGGGCGCTGCCGCCCCTGCTCGACGGGCTCGCCGCCGACCCGGACGTCCGCGTCCTCGTGCTCACCGGCGAGGGCGGCACCTTCTGCGCGGGGGCCGACATCTCGACGCTTCGGGGCTCCTCGGACGAGGCACAGGGGCTCGCCGTGAACGCCGAGGAGGCGCTCGCCGCGTTCCCCAAACCGACGCTCGCGGCGATCCGCGGGTACTGCGTCGGCGGCGGCTCCCAGCTCGCGGCAGCCTGCGATCTGCGGTTCGCGGAGGAGGGCGCGCGATTCGGAGTGACGCCGGCCAAGCTGGGGATCGTCTACGCGGCCTCGGCCACCCGGCGGCTGGTGTCGCTGGTGGGTCCGGCGACCGCCAAGTACCTGCTGTTCTCGGGCGAGCTGATCGACACCGAACGGGCGCTGCGCACGGGTCTGGTGGACGAGGTGCTGCCCGAGGACGAACTCGACAAGCGGGTCGGGGAGTTCACCCGCGTCCTGGCCGCGCGGTCATTGCTGACGCAGGCGTCCGCGAAGGAATTCGCCCATGGGCGGACCGACCGGGACGCGTACTGGGCCGAGCAGGCGCGCGGGAGCGACGACACCGCGGAGGGCGTCGCCGCGTTCCTGGAGCGCCGGCCGCCGCGCTTCACCTGGACCACGCCGGCGTCCACCGCGACCGCTCCGCCGTCCAGCGCGACTACTCCATGATGAAGCGGCTCTTCGCCCGGAACTCCGCCACGAGATGTGCGGGAGCCTTCTGGGGCGACCCGGCGTCGTAGGGCGGCTGCGGGTCGTACTCCGTCAGCAGCTGTACGGCCTGTGCGTGTTCGTCGCCCGCGATCCGTCCGAGCAGGGCGAGCCCCATGTCGATGCCGGACGACACGCCGGCCGCGGTGACGTACTTCCCGTCGAACACCACCCGCTCTCCGGTCGGCTCGGCACCGAACCGTTTGAGGTGGTCGAGGGCCAGCCAGTGCGAGGTGGCTCGGCGGCCCTCGAGCAGCCCCGCGGCGGCCAGCAGCAGGGAGCCGGTGCACACGGAGGTCGTCCAGATGCTCGTGGCGTCGGCGGCACGCAGCCAGTCCAGCAGGACCCGGTTGTCCATCTGCGGGGTCTGGCCCGGTCCACCGGGGACCACGACGATGTCCGGGCACGGCACCTCGGCCAGGGTCCTGTCGGCGGTCAGAGCCAGGTTGCCGCTCTCGTTGCGAACGGGGCCGGTGTGCTCGGCGACGAAGACGGTCTCCGCGTCGGGCAGGCGGCCGAGGGTCTCGTAGGGTCCCACGGCGTCCAGGGCGGTGAAGCGGTCGAAGAGGACGATGGCGATCTGCATCGGGTTCCTTTCCACGGCTGGGTGGGGCAGCGACGTCAGGTACGGGCTGGTCGACGGGTGGGGCTCGTCACCGGGTGGGGGCGGGGCGGAAGCGGCGCCGGTACTCCGCCGGTGCCGTGCCGAGCGTCTTCACGAAGGCACGGCGCATCGCCTCGGGGGTGCCGTAGCCGCAGGCGCGGGAGATCCCCTCGACTCCGTCGGCGGTGTCCTCCAGGAGCCGCCGGGCGTGTTCGAGGCGGACGCGGTCGACGTACCGGCCCGGGGTCATGCCCGTCTCGGTCTGGAAGGCGCGGGCGAAGTGCCGGGGCGAGAGCCGGGCGCGGACGGCGAGCGACTCGACGGACAGGTCGTCGCCGGGGTGCTCGATGATCCACTGCTGGACCTCGCGGAGCGGTTCGCGCCGCGCCGTCTGTGCGGCCAGCTGGGCGCTGAACTGGGCCTGGTTGCCCGGGCGCCGCAGGAAGACGACGAGGTGGCGGGCGACCGTCAGGGCCGCCTCCCGGCCGAGGTCCTCCTCCACGAGCGCGAGGGCGAGGTCGATGCCGGAGGTGACGCCGGCCGAGGTGGACACCTGTCCGTCCCGCACGTAGATGGGGTCGGGGTCGACCTCGACGGCCGGGTGGTCACGGGCGAGCTTGTCGCAGTACGCCCAGTGGGTCGTCGCGCGGCGGCCGTCCAGGAGGCCCGCCTCGGCGAGCGGGATGGCGCCGGTGCAGACGGAGACCAGGCGCTCGGCGCGCGGCCCGTGCGCGCGCAGCCAGTCGGTCAGCCGGGGGTCGGGGCGCCGGGTGCCCCGGCCGCCCGGGACCAGCAGGGTGTGCGGGGCGGGCGCGTCGGCGAGGGTGTGGTCCGGGACGAGGGTGAGGCCGCTGGTCGTGCGTACGGGTGCGCCGTCCAGGGAGGCCGTGTGGATGCGGTACGAGCCGCCGCGGAAGGCCTCGGCGCCCGCGAAGACCTCCACGGGGCCCGTGACGTCGAGGCTCTGCACATCGTCGAAGAGGACGACCAGGACGGTTCGCATGGTCTCGATTCTTGGCGGGCGGGGTGATGGCCGCAATGACGAGTACCCCACCTTTCCTGCCATCACCCCTCCCGCCTTCCCCGCGTACCGACCAGTCGGTAACCTTCGGGCATGACCACACCTCTGCCGGAGCGCGCCGGGCGGCGCTGCCACAACGTCCTCAACCCGCTGCACTCGACGCACTACTTCTCGCCGGATCTGGGACGGGAGCTGGCCGACGTCGGGATCGAGGACAGCAACGGCGCGTACTTCGCCGTGCGGGCCGCGGCCATGGGGCCGGTGGGTCCCGGCACGGTGACGGCGACGTTCTACAACTTCCGCCACGAGCTGGTGGCCCGGCATGTGCCCGAGGTGTGGAAGAAGGCCTCCCCGGAGACCGTCCTCGCGGCACGCGCGCGTGCCGTCGACGCGACCTGGCGCCGGCTCCTCGGCGAGGACGTCCTCGCCTCCAAGGAGGTCGCCGAGGCGGCGGAGCTCGCCCTGCGGGCCGCGGAGGCCTGCACCAGGACCGCGCGTCCGCTGTACGCGGCGCACGCCGACCTGCCCGTGCCCGACGCGCCGCACCTCGCCCTCTGGCACGGCGCCACGCTGCTGCGCGAGCACCGGGGCGACGGTCACCTCGCGGCGCTGCTCGACGCGGAACTCGACCCGGTCGAGGCTCTGGTGAGCCACACCGCGACCGGCAAGGGCATGGCCCCGAAGTGGGCACTGGGCACGCGCGGCTGGTCGCGGGCGCACTGGGACACGGCGGTCGAACGGCTGCGCGAGCGCGGACTGCTCGACTCGGAGGGCGAGTTGACCGAGGCGGGGGTGGCCCTGCGCAAGGAGATCGAGGACCGCACGGACCGGCTGGACCGTGCCCCGTACGAGCATCTGGGCGCCGCGGGCGTGGAGCGCCTGACCGAGCTGGCGCGGGGCATCCTGATGCGGGCGCTGGCGGCCGGCGCGTTCCCCGAGGGCATGACCGGCAAGGGCTGACAGCGCCGATCGGCGCCCTGATCCCCCGTTGTCGGTGTCACCTGCCACAATTGCCGCGCAACCTCAGTGGAGAAGGCGGTACGGGATCGTGACGACACCCCTCGTAGGGTCCATCGAAGGCAGGATCGCCGAGGAGCTCGGCGTACGGGAGCGGCAGGTCAAGGCCGCCGTCGACTTGCTCGACGGCGGGTCGACGGTGCCCTTCATCGCCCGCTACCGCAAGGAAGCGACCGAGATGCTCGACGATGCGCAGCTGCGCACCCTCGAGGAGCGGCTGCGCTATCTGCGGGAGCTGGAGGAGCGGCGCACGGCGATCCTCGAATCGGTGCGCGAGCAGGGCAAGCTCACCGAGGAGGTCGAGGCGCAGATCCGGGGCGCCGAGACGAAGGCGCGGCTCGAGGACATCTATCTGCCGTTCAAGCCGAAGCGGCGCACGAAGGCGCAGATCGCGCGCGAGGCGGGCCTGGAGCCGCTGGCCGAGGGCCTGCTCGGCGACCCGTCGGTCGACCCGCTCGCCGCGGCGACGGCGTTCGTCGACGCGGACAAGGGCGTCGCCGACCCGCAGGCCGCGCTGGACGGCGCCCGGTCGATCCTCACGGAGCGGTTCTCGGAGGACGCCGACCTGATCGGCGAGCTGCGCGAGCGCATGTGGGTGCGCGGGCGTCTGGCCGCCAAGGTGCGGGACGGCAAGGAGGAGGCGGGCGCCAAGTTCGCCGACTACTTCGACTTCGCCGAGCCCTTCAAGGAGCTGCCCTCGCACCGCGTCCTCGCCATGCTGCGCGGTGAGAAGGAGGAGGTCCTCGATCTCGTCCTGGAGCCCGAGGAGCCCTCCGAGCAGCCCGGTCCCTCCTCGTACGAGGGAATCGTCGCCCACCGCTTCCAGATCGCCGACCGCGGCCGTCCCGGCGACAAGTGGCTCACGGACACCGTCCGCTGGGCCTGGCGCACCCGCATCCTCGTGCACCTCGGCATCGACCTGCGCCTTCGGCTGCGCACGGCCGCCGAGGACGAGGCGGTGAACGTCTTCGCGGCGAACCTGCGGGACCTGCTGCTCGCCGCCCCGGCGGGCACCCGCGCGACGCTGGGCCTCGACCCCGGTTTCCGTACGGGTGTCAAGGTCGCCGTGGTGGACGCGACCGGCAAGGTCGTGGCGACGGACGTCATCTACCCGCACGTCCCGGCCAACAAGTGGGACGAGGCCATCGCCAAGCTCGCCCGCCTCGCCAAGGAGCACGTGGTCGAGCTGATCGCGATCGGAAACGGCACAGCGTCCCGCGAGACCGACAAGCTCGCCGGTGAACTCATCACCAAGCACCCGGAGTTGAACCTCACCAAGGTGATGGTGTCCGAGGCGGGGGCGTCGGTGTACTCGGCGTCCGCGTTCGCCTCGCAGGAGCTGCCCGACATGGACGTGTCGCTGCGCGGCGCCGTCTCCATCGCGCGCCGCCTCCAGGACCCGCTGGCCGAGCTGGTGAAGATCGACCCGAAGTCCATCGGCGTCGGGCAGTACCAGCACGACCTGTCCGAGGTGAAGCTCTCCCGGTCCCTGGACGCGGTGGTCGAGGACTGTGTGAACGGCGTGGGCGTGGACGTGAACACGGCCTCCGCCCCGCTGCTCGCCCGCGTCTCCGGGATCACCTCCGGGCTCGCGGAGAACATCGTGGCGCACCGCGACGCCAACGGCCCCTTCACCTCCCGTACCACCCTCAAGAACGTGGCCCGGCTCGGCCCGAAGGCGTACGAGCAGTGCGCGGGCTTCCTGCGCATCCGGGGCGGGGACGACCCGCTGGACGCGTCCAGCGTGCACCCGGAGGCGTACCCCGTGGTGCGGCGGATGGTGAAGACGGCGGGCAGCGAGGTCGCCTCCCTGATCGGCAACACCGGTGTGCTGCGTTCGCTCAGGCCGACCGACTTCGTGGACGAGACGTTCGGTCTGCCGACCGTCACGGACATCCTGAAGGAGCTGGAGAAGCCCGGGCGCGACCCGCGGCCCGCCTTCAAGACGGCCACCTTCAAGGAGGGCGTCGAGAAGATCTCCGACCTGGCCTCCGGGATGGTGCTCGAAGGGGTCGTCACGAACGTGGCCGCGTTCGGGGCCTTCGTGGACATCGGCGTCCACCAGGACGGTCTGGTGCATGTCTCGGCGATGTCGAAGACGTTCGTGAAGGACCCGCGCGATGTGGTGAAGCCGGGTGACATCGTCAAGGTGAAGGTGCTCGAGATCGACATCCCGCGCAAGCGGATCTCTCTCACGCTGCGGCTCGACGACGAGGCGACTCCGTCGGATCAGCAGGGTGGGGGTGGGCGTCCGCAGCGGGGTGGGCGGCCTCCGCAGCAGCGCCAGCAGCAGCGTCAGCCGCGGGGCGGGGCGGGCGGAGGCGGCGGTTCGCGGCAGGCCGCTCCGCCGCCGGCCAACAGTGCGATGGCCGACGCGCTGCGACGCGCCGGGTTGGTGGACCCGAAGAAAGGCCGTCGTTGAACTGCGCGTAGGTCGTGGCTGGTCGCGCAGTTCCCCGCGCCCCCAAGGGGGCGCGGCACTGGGCCCACGCTCCTAGAGTGACCGCATGGCCAGCTCGCGCGTTCTCACCTGGGAAGTCACGGAGAGCAAGGGGTTCGAGACCTCTTGGATCATGTCCGGCGCCCGCTCTCTGCGGGCGCGCGGGCGTGCCGTCGGGACGGTTCCCGAGCCGTACTGGATCTCTTACGAGCTCGACACCGTCGACGGGTTCGTGACCCGGCGGCTGTGTGTGAGCGCCGAGACGGCCTCGGGCACCCGCTCGCTGGACCTGCGGCACGACGGTGAGGGGCACTGGACGGCGGACGGGGACTGGCTGCCCGACCTCGGTGGCGCCCTCGACTGCGACCTGGGCCTGTGCCCGCTCACCAACACGATGCCGGTGCTGCGCCACGGGCTGCATCTCGGGCCGGGTGAGCGGGAGTTCCTGATGGCTTGGGTATCGGTGCCGGACCTGGCCGTGCGGGCGTCGCAGCAGACGTACACGCATCTCGGGCGCATCGGGGACGGCGGGCGCGTGCGTTTCTCGTCCGGTGAGTACCGCAGCGATCTGGAGCTCGACGCGGAGGGGTACGTCGTGGACTACCCCACGATGGCGCGGCGGCTGGCCACGACGTAGGTCAGCGTTCCGTCACCTTGCCCGCCGCCACTTCCAGCCGGCGTGTGGTGTGGACCGCGTCGAGCATGCGGCGGTCGTGGGTCACGAGCAGCAGGGTGCCCTCGTACGTGTCGAGCGCCGCCTCCAGCTGTTCGATCGCGGGGAGGTCGAGGTGGTTGGTCGGCTCGTCGAGGACGAGGAGGTTGACGCCACGGCCCTGGAGGAGGGCGAGGGCCGAGCGGGTGCGCTCGCCGGGCGAGAGGGTGGCCGCCGGGCGCAGGACGTGTTCCGCCTTGAGGCCGAACTTGGCCAGCAGGGTGCGGACCTCGGCCGGTTCGGTATCGGGGACGGCGGCGCTGAACGCGTCGAGCAGGGACTCGGAGCCGTGGAAGAGTTTGCGGGCCTGGTCGACCTCGCCAACGACGACGCCGGAGCCGAGGGTCGCGTGACCGGCGTCCAGCGGGACCCGGCCGAGCAGGGCGCCGAGCAGGGTCGACTTGCCCGCGCCGTTGGCGCCCGTGACGGCGACCCGGTCCGCCCAGTCGATCTGGAGGGTCGCGGGGCCGAAGGAGAAGTCGCCGCGCCGCACCTCGGCGTCACGCAGGGTGGCGACGACGGCGCCGGAGCGCGGTGCGGCCGCGATCTCCATCCGCAGCTCCCACTCCTTGCGCGGCTCGTCGACGACGTCCAGGCGCTCGATCATGCGCTGGGTCTGCCGGGCCTTGGACGCCTGCTTCTCGCTGGCCTCGCTGCGGAACTTGCGGCCGATCTTGTCGTTGTCGTTGTTCGCCTTGCGCCGGGCGTTCTTCACGCCCTTGTCCATCCAGGAGCGCTGCATCTGGGCGCGGCCTTCGAGGGCGGAGCGCTTGTCGGCGTACTCCTCGTAGTCGTCGCGGGCGTGCCGGCGGGCGGTGTCGCGCTCCTCCAGGTAGGCCTGGTAGCCGCCGCCGTAGAGGGTGATCTGCTGCTGGGCGAGGTCGAGTTCGAGCACCTTGGTGACCGTGCGGGTAAGGAACTCGCGGTCGTGGCTGACGACGACGGTGCCCGCGCGCAGCCCGGAGACGAAGCGTTCGAGCCGCTCCAGGCCCTCCAGGTCCAGGTCGTTGGTGGGCTCGTCGAGCAGGAAGACGTCGTAGCGGGACAGGAGCAGGGAGGCGAGTCCGGCGCGGGCCGCCTGGCCGCCGGACAGGGACGTCATCGGCTGGTCGAGGTCGACGCCGAGCCCGAGGGTGTCGGCGACCTCCTCGGCGCGCTCGTCGAGGTCGGCGCCGCCCAGGTCGAGCCAGCGCTCCAGGCTCTCCGCGTACGCGTCGTCCGCGCCCGGCGCGCCGTCGACGAGTGCCTGCGTCGCCTCGTCCATCACGCGCTGGGCCTCGGCCACCCCGGTGCGCCGGGCCAGGAACTCCCGGACGCTCTCGCCCTCCCGCCGCTCCGGCTCCTGCGGCAGATGGCCGACGCTCGCCGACGGCGGGGACAGCCGCAGCTCGCCCTCCTCGGGCGTGAGCAGTCCGGCGAGCATCCGCAGCAGGGTGGACTTGCCCGCGCCGTTGGCACCGACGAGTCCGATCACATCGCCGGGCGCGACCACGAGGTCGAGCCCGGAGAAGAGCGAGCGGTCGCCGTGTCCGGCGGCGAGGTTCTTGGCGACGAGAGTGGCAGTCATCAGGAGGCCGATCCTAACGGCCCGGCCGCCCCGGCTGCGCCTCCGTTTCCGTGCGGGGCCACGTCCCGGTTTCCGTGCGGGGCCGCACCCCGTGTCCGTGCGGCCCGCTCAGTGGGCCATCGCCTCCACCAGCACACTCCCCGAGGTCCGCGCCACGAGGAAGGACTCCCCCTTCACGGCCTTGGCGTCCAGGGCGATCCGGTGTCCGCCCGCCTCCAGAATCCCGTCGAAGACCTCCTGCGTGTGCGTGCGGTACAGCCGGTCGAGGCGGTACGCGGTGATCTGGACCCGGCAGGTGGAGGTGACCTCGATGCCCGCCTCGCCGTCGGCGGCGACCAGGCGGGTGAGACGGCGCAGCTCGAGGGGACTGCGGTCCAGGGCGTGCTCGATCTGCGCGACGAGGAGCGGGACGACGGGGGCCAGGCCGTCGACGTAGGCGACCTCGACCTCGGCCCGCTCGAAGGACCCTCGTACGGCCGCGCGCTCCTGTTCGCCGATGGCGCGCCCGAAGGCCACCGCGCCGTACCCGCGGAGTTCCTCGGCCGGGACGTCGGTGGCGTCGCGGGTGATGTCGGCGCCGATGCCGATGGTGCGCAGGGCGGCGGCGAGCTTGGCGAGTACGGCGACCCGGGCGCCGATGAGCAGGACCCTGCGGCGCGCCCCGGGGTCGCCGAGGAGCAGCGAGTTCAGGGCGCTGCGGTACTCGGCGCCCTGGAAGCGGAACGGCCCTATCCCGTGGTAGCCGTTGAGCTCCAGATCGGCGTGTTCGCCGGTCTGCCAGGCGAAGTCGCGCCACACGTAGTCGTCGCGGGAGTCGTCCTTCTCGATGACGGCGGTCACGGCACCGCATTCGATGCCCTCGCACTCGGGACAGCCGTAGATCACGTAGCGGCCGTCGCCGAGCGGGGCCTCGGCCTCCAGGAGGAGGCTTCGGACCTGGGCGGTGAAGATGGCGGGTGGTACGTCGGAGGCGAGCGGGGACACCGCGTCGAGGTCGGAGAGCTGGTACAGCAGCGGGCGGCCGTCGACGATGAAGTCGACGAAGTCCCGGTGCACTTGGTAGTCACCGTTGGCGAGGACTCCACCGGCACGCATCGCCGGTGCCAGGCCGAAGGTCGCGTACTCGGCAGACATGCTGTGAGTATCCCCAGACTGGGCGTGATGTGAGCACGGCATGACATATTCCGCTAACGTCCCGGCATGGACAACGCGCCCAGCGGTGACGTGATCGTGGTCGGAAGCGGTGTCGTCGGGTTGACGACGGCGATCGTCCTGGCCGAGCGCGGCCGGCGGGTACGGGTGTGGGCGCGGGAGTCCGGCGAGCTGACCACCTCGGCCGTTGCCGGCGCGCTGTGGTGGCCGTATCGCATCCGGCCGAAGGCGCTCGCGGGTGAATGGGCCCTGCAATCACTCTCCGTGTACGAGGAGTTGGCGGCCCGGCCCCAGGAGACGGGCGTACGCGTGGTCGAGGGCGTACAGGGCGAGACGCGGCTGGACGAGCTGGAGCCGTGGGCCGCCCGGGTGCCGGGGCTGCGCGCGGCTACGGCCGAGGAGTACGCGGGTGCAGGGCTGTGGGCGCGGCTGCCGCTGATCGACATGCCGGTGCATCTGCGGTGGCTGCGCGAGCGGTTCCTGCGGGCGGGAGGGGCGATCGAGACACGGACGGTGACGGATCTCGCGGAGGTCGAGGCGCAGGTCGTCGTCAACTGCACGGGGCTTGGCGCCCACACGCTCGTACCGGATCCGGCCGTACGGCCCGTGCGCGGGCAGCTCGTGATCGTGGAGAACCCCGGGGTCCGTACCTGGCTCGTGTCGACGGACAGGGACGCCGGGACGACCACCTATGTCTTCCCGCACCCGGACCGGCTCGTGCTGGGTGGCACGACCGACGACGATGACTGGTCGCTCACGCCGGATCCGGGGGCGGCCGAAGCGATCGTCGAACGGTGTGTGGCGCTGCGGCCGGAGATCGCCGGGGCGCGTGTGCTGGGCCATCGGGTGGGGCTGCGGCCGGTGCGTGACACGGTCCGGCTGGAGCGTGAAGTACTGCCCGACGGGCGGGTGTTGGTGCACCACTACGGTCATGGCGGCGCGGGCGTCACGGTGGCCTGGGGTTGTGCGCGGGAGGCGGCCGGGCTCGCGCTGGGCGAGGAACCGGCCGCCGTGCGCCCTTGAGGGGGTCAGTGGATCAGCGGGTCTCCCCCGGGACCCGGAGGGCACTGCTCGGATCGCGTACGCCGTCGAGGCCGGCCGTGCTCGCGGCGGCGGTGGATCCCGCGGTCGCCCTGGTGAAGGCACCGGCGCCGCCGACGAACGGCACGCGGGCCGACGTACGGGACAGGTCCAGGGTGAGGGTCGGAGTGGTCGACGGCGGGTCGATGAGGTCCTTGTCCGTGCCCGCGACGATCAGGGCGAGCCGGTGGCCCGCCGGGACGACGTGGTCGGTGGCCGCCAGGTCGAGCGTGATCGTGTACGCCTTGCCCGGGGTGAGCGGGACGCCCTTGAGGTCGGAGGCGTAGTTGCCGAGGTCGGCCCAGCCGCGGCTGAAGACCGTGGCCCCGACGTCGGTCTTCTTCGCCTGGGTGACCTTGTAGCAGGAGCTGTCGCCGGTCGTGCTCGGACCCCAGCAGGTGCGGTCGGTGAGGGTGGTGATGCCCTCGCCGCCGTCGGCGTAGTCGCGGATGGTGTCCGGGCCCAGGTCGACCAGGACCGCGGAGAGGTGGGCGGTCGAGGTGGTCGGCGTGGCGGTGACGGTCACCTTGGAGGAGCCGGACAGACGCAGGTCCGTGGTCAGCGGCTTGGTGACGAACCCGGCCTTCTCGGGGGTGGACCGGTCGATGTGGGCGGCCCAGTCGGTCTCGCTCAGTTGCGGGTCGTCGGTGAAGGTCTGGCTTCCGGAGCCCGTACGCAGGCCGAGGGTGCCGACGCCCGCCTGGGTGCCGGTGCCTGGGCGGAGTGTCGTCGGCTGCGTCCCGCGGGGGGGCCAGACGCTGGAGGTGGCCCACTGGTCGGGGTGGCGCTCGATGTCGGCCATGGGCTCGTCGTCGATGCCGTTGTCGTAGCCGAGGAGTTCGTGGTCGAACCAGCGGTGCAGGGTGTCGACCCAGGCGGCGCGGCGGAAGTCGAAGGGGTCGACATGGCCGGTCTGGGAGAGCCAGATCTTGCGCTCGACGCCGTTCTTGGCGAGGGCGCTCCACCACTGGCCGAAGTTCTTGGTGCGGACGTTGAGGTCCTGCATGCCGTGCACCAGGAAGACGCTCGCCCTGACCTTGCTCGCGTCCTTCACGTAGTCGCGTTCGGTCCAGAACTTGGTCCAGTCGCCGGTGCGCGGGGCCCCGTCGACGAGCTTCTGCTGCACGGCGGCGCACTTGGCGGTGGCCTCGGGGCTGTCGACGTAGCCGGAGAGCCAGTCCGGGCCCGAGTCGTACAGCGGGGCGCCCTTGGCGAAGTAGTAGTCGTACCAGGAGGAGATGGCGCTGATCGGCACGATGGTCTTCAGGCCCTTGACGCCGGTCGCGGCGACACCGTTGGCGATGGTGCCGTCCCAGCTCTTGCCGATCATGCCGGTGCTGCCGTTGGTCCAGGTCGCCTTGGTCCGGTCGGCGCCGGTGCGCGTCGTGTAGCCCTTGGCCCGGCCGTTGAGCCAGTCGACCACGGCCTTCGCGGACTGGATGTCGGAGCGGCCGCCGACGTCCACACAGCCGTCGGAGCGATTGGTTCCGGCCAGGTCGACGCCGACGAAGGCGTAGCCGCGCGGCACGAAGTAGTTGTCGTAGAACAGCGGCATCTGGACGACGTCGCCGTTCGCGTCGTACGTCTTGAGCTGGCTCTCGTTGCCGCGCCCGCAGCAGGAGTAGTACGGGCTGGCGTCCATGATCACGGGAACCTTGCGGCCCTGCTGGGCGAGTTCACGGGGCCGGACGATGTCGACGGCGACGCGGTCGGTCTTCCCGTCGCCGTCGCCGTCGAGGCCGGTGTCCACCCAGACGGATTCGCGGATCGCGTTCTCGTACGAGTAGACCGGGGTGCTCTCCCGGGGCGCGCCGTGTGCGGCGGCGGGGGCGAGGAAGACGGCCATCAGGGCGGCGGTGGCCGCCGTCGCGAGCGATCTCCAGGTCGTGAAGCGCATACGGCGCGCTGGTTTCGGCATGCGCGGAAGGTACCCCGGCCAACTCCCGTACAAAAGAGGGTCTGTGGAGGCAGCCGGGCCTGAATCGGTCATGTCGGCCGAATGGCGATCGTGTGACAGGAGGGGCGATGGACAGGGTGACGGCACAGGGAGTCAATAGGCTCCGAACCGTCCTCGTTTCCCCACGACTTGGAGCTCTCCGTGCACCGCAGACTCATCGCCCCGGGCGCGCTCGCCGTCTCCCTGCTGCTGGCGATCCCGGCATCGGCGGCGGACTACACCCCCGGGGCGCCCGGTATCGGCGACCCCTACTACCCGGCCTACGGCAACGGCGGATACGACGTCTCGCACTACGACCTGCGGCTCCAGTACCAGCCGGCCACCGACGAGTTGCAGGGAACGGCGACCCTCCTGGCCACCACCACGCAGGACCTCTCACGCTTCGACCTCGACTTCCTGCTCGATGTGAGCGAGGTGCGGGTCAACGGGGCGAAGGCCTCGTTCATCACCTCGGGCCAGCACGAGCTGGAGATCACCCCGGCGACTCCGCTGCCGAAGGGCACGCCTGTCACGGTCGTCGTCCGGTACAGCGGGGTGCCCTCGACGAAGAGCGCGTACGGGTTCTCGACCTGGCACCGCACTCCGGACGGGGCCGTCGCGGCGGACGAGCCCGAGTCGGCCTGGTGGTGGTTCCCCAGCAACGACCATCCGAGCGACAAGGCCACGTACGACGTCTCGGTGGCCGTGCCGGACGGTACGCAGGCGATCTCCAACGGCACGCTTCAGTCGACGAGTTCACGGCTCGGCTGGACCCGCTACAGCTGGCGGTCCAACAAGCCGCAGGCGACCTATCTCGCCACGCTCGCCATCGGAAAGTTCGACATCACGACGGGCACGACG
This sequence comes from Streptomyces sp. GbtcB7, assembly GCF_019091445.1. Taxonomy (NCBI): domain Bacteria; kingdom Bacillati; phylum Actinomycetota; class Actinomycetes; order Kitasatosporales; family Streptomycetaceae; genus Streptomyces; species Streptomyces sp. GbtcB7. The sequence continues at coordinate 99,003 of NZ_JAGXJM010000028.1, read as the reverse complement.
GCCGCCGGCGTCCCGGTCGTCAACGCGTACAGCAAGGACCTCGGCGACAACGACGGGGCCGCGCGGGCGAGCGTCGAGCGGACCGGGGAGATCGTCGACTGGCTGACCGGCTACTTCGGCCCGTACCCCTTCAGCTCGGTGGGCGGATACGTGCCGAACACCACCACCGGGTACGCGCTGGAGACCCAGACGCGCGTCTACTACAGCCCCCGGCAGTTCGCGAACGGCTCCAACACCTCCGTGGTCGTCCATGAGCTGGCGCACCAGTGGTACGGCGACGACGTGTCCCTGAAGGGCTGGAAGGACATCTGGATCAACGAGGGCTTCGCGCGGTACGCGCAGTGGCTGTGGTCCGAGCACGAGGGTGAGGGGACGGCGCAGGAGCTCGCGGACTACGTGTACGCCTCGCATCCGGCGGACGACGCCTTCTGGAAGGTCGCGCCGGGTGACCCCGGTCCGGACAACCAGTTCGACACCGCGGTCTACGACCGGGGGGCGGTGGCGGTGCAGGCGCTGCGCAACGAGGTCGGGGACGACACGTTCTTCGCCATCCTGAAGGGGTGGCCGCGGGAGCACGCGTACGGGAACGCGTCGGTCGGGGACTTCCAGAAGTACGCGGAGAAGGTGTCGGGCAAGTCGCTCGCCACGCTCTTCGACACCTGGCTGTTCGAGCCGTCGAAGCCGGCGGCGCCCGCGGCGCGGGGTGCGTCGATCGCGGTGGCCCCGGCCACGGCGGGGGCCCCGGCGCAGCCCAGGTCGTGGAAGAAGATCGCGGCGACCGATTCCGTCCACTCCGGCTGAACCGGCACCGCGGGCCCCTCAGCGGGGCCTTCGCCCACTCGCCCGCCCTTCCGTCTCTCAGGGCGGGCGAGTGGGGGCCGTTCGCGTACGGGCGTCAGTTGCCCTGCTCCACCGGGGCCGCGATCCGCTCGCCCACGATGCGGCTCGCCAGCTCCGAGGCCAACTCCGATACGGACATGCGGAGTTCGGCGTCGGCCGCCGCGCACTCGGACTCGATGCGGGCGCGACCGTCGGCCACCACGGCGTCACGTTCGCGCTGCCCGTCCGCGCGGGCCTCGGCGATCAGGGCGGAGCCCTGTTCGAGGGCCTGCTGGCGGATGCGGGCGGCTTCGTGGCGGGCCTCGGCCAACAGGGCCTCGGTCCTGAGACGCTCACTCTCGGCGCGGGCGCGCACGGCTTCGGCGCGCTCCTTGGCGCCGCTGATCGCGTCGTCCCGCAGTTCGAGCGCCCGGTTCATCCGCGGGAGCACGCGGGCGACGAGCACATAGATGAAGGCGAACAGCGCCAGGGCGTAGCCCAGGTCCTGAACCTTCGGGTTGAGTGGACCTATCGGGTAGGGGATGAGTTCCATGGCCGTGACTTACCCGCTCATGCGTGCGAACCAACGCGCATCTGCGCCAGAGTTGACCGAAAACAGCCCCTCCGGCCGACCCTGGTGGCCCGTCATCGGCGCGAGAAACCGCGCGCCCAGTCTTCGGGCCCCGCTCACTCCCCGTGGTCGTACACCGTCACCGCCACTCCCCGCTCCACCAGCCGTCGCATGATGAGCGGCTCCACCCGGGACCAGTCGCCGCCGGCCAGACCGCAGCCGATGCCCCGCTGGTCTATCAGGTTCGCCACCCACACGTACTTCTCGACCTGGACGAACTGGGTCGCGCCCAGCCTGAAGTCGTTGTGCGCCCCGTCCCGGTGCCGACATGACGCCACCGTAGGCGCCGCCGCTGACAGCGGCGTGCGACCTGCTACTTCGTCAGCTCGCTCAGTTCCTGGTCCGTGGTCTTCGAGACCCGGTGGCGGATCGCGAACCAGCCGCCGACCAGCAGGGCCGCGATCACCGGGATGAGGAGCAGGGTCTTGCGGCCGACCTCGGGGTCGTTCCCCATCAGGCCGAGCACGGCCAGCAGGAAGGCGATGGTGACGATCTCGGTCACGGGGCTACCGGGGAGCCGGAAGGACGGGCGGGTCACCAGGCCCTCCTTGGCGCGGCGGACGAACACCAGGTGACAGACCATGATGATCACCCAGGTGCTGATGATGCCCAGGGACGCCACGTTCAGGACGATCTCGAAGGCCTGGCTGGGCATGAGGTAGTTCAGGCCGACGCCGAGCACGCACACCGCGCAGGTGAGCAGGATGCCGCCGTACGGGACCTGGTTGCGGTTCATCTTCGCGGTGAACCGGGGCGCGGAGCCCGCCATCGCCATGGAGCGCAGGATGCGGCCGGTGGAGTACAGGCCGGAGTTCAGGGACGACATGGCCGCGGTGAGGACGACCAGGTTCATGACGTCACCGGCGCCTTGGACGCCGATCTTCGACAGGACGGTGACGAAGGGGCTCTCGTCGGCCGAGTAGACCGAACCGGGCAGCAGCAGCGCGAGCAGCACGACCGAGCCGACGTAGAACAGGCCCACACGCCACATGATCGAGTTCACCGCGCGCGGGACGACCTTCTCCGGTTCGGCGGTCTCGCCCGCGGCGACACCGACCAGCTCCAGGGCCGCGTACGCGAAGATCACGCCCTGCATCACCAGGACGACCGGCATGATCCCGTGCGGGAGCAGGCCGCCGTGGTCCGTGATGACGCTCAGGCCGGGCTTCTGGCCGCCCACGTCGTGGTGCGTGGCCAGCAGGAAGATGCCGACCAGCATGAAGGAGACGAGGGTGGCGACCTTGACGATCGCGAACCAGAACTCCATCTCGCCGAAGATCTTCACCGAGATCAGGTTGACGGCCAGGACCACCGCGAGGGCGATCAGCGCCAGCACCCACTGGGGGATGTCGGTGAAGAAGCTCCAGTAGTGCGTGTAGAGCGCGATCGCGGTGATGTCGGCGATGCCGGTCGTCGACCAGTTGAGGAAGTACATCCACCCGGCGACGTACGCGCCCTTCTCGCCGAGGAACTCGCGCGCGTACGACACGAAGGACCCGGAGGAGGGCCGGTAGAGGACCAGCTCGCCGAGCGCGCGCACGACGAAGAAGGCGAAGACTCCGCAGACGAGGTAGGCGATCGCCAGCGCGGGTCCCGCGTTGTGGAGGCGGCCGCCGGCGCCGAGGAAGAGCCCGGTGCCGATCGCGCCGCCGATGGCGATCATGTTGACGTGGCGGGCCTTGAGGTCCTTGCTGTAACCGGCGTCGCCCGCGTCCGCGGGCGTGCGGGCCGCGTCGGTGCGGGGTGCGGCCTTGGCCGTGTCTACGGCGTCCTTGCTCACGCGTGGATCTACTCTCTGGTGCGCCCACGCACCGAGTACGCGGGTTTCCGGATGTACCTCGGCCCGCACCACCCCTGACGCGGCGCAGACCAAGGAACCACCTTCCCCGAGGGGTCCCCACGGATGCGATGGCACACCTCACACCGCGGAACATCTCACATGGTGATCAAAGGGTGCAGAACTCGTCGACAGCGCTTTCACAGGACCGGTGAGACAGCAATACTGTTGCACCTGATCGCTGCACCATCGAAGAGGCGAGGACCTGCCATGACGACGGACACCGAGGAGCCGACGCTCACGGTCGACGAGCTGGCGGCACGCGCGGGCGTCACGGTCCGTACGGTCCGCTTCTACAGCTCCAAGGGGCTGCTCCCGCCGCCCGTGATCGGACCCCGCCGGGTGGGGCACTACAGCCAGGAGCATCTGGCCCGGCTCGCGCTCATCGAGGAGCTGCAGCGCCAGGGCATGACGCTGGCCGCGATCGAGCGCCATCTTCAGCAGCTGCCGGCCGACCTGAGCGCCCAGGATCTCGCCCTTCACCGTGCCGTGGTCGCCTCCTGGGCGCCGGACGCGGCGGAGGACGTGACACGCGAGGAACTGGAACGGCGGGCCGGCCGCCCCCTGGGCGAGGAGGACCTGGAGCGGCTGGTCGCGATGAGCATCATCGAGCGGGCCGAGGGCACCTCCGGCACCGCACACTCCTCGGGCTCCCTGGCCTCCCCCGACTCCTTCCGCGTGGACCCGGCGCTGCTGGCGCTCGGCGTCCAGCTCCTCGACGTACCGCTCGCGCACGAGTCGATCCTCGCCGCGCGCGGCGTCCTGCTGGAGCACTCCCGCGCGGCGGCACGCGAGCTGTCCGCGTTGCTGCGCGAGGCGGTGGGCGAGCACGAGTCGGTGGCGGCGGTGAAGTCCCTGTCGGCCCACATGCAGCCGCTGGTGGTGCAGGCGCTGCTGACCACGTTCCAGCGCTCCCTGAAGGCGGAGCTGCGGGTGTGGCTCAAGGAGTCCTGAGCCGCTGAGGACTCCTTGAGCCACACCCGCGCGCCTCTTGCTGGGCGATACGTCAGCTGTCGCTGAACCTCTCGCCGTTCTCCGCCTTCTCGACGAGCAGCGCGGGCGGCGTGAACCGCTCCCCGTAGCGCTCGGCGAGTTCACGCGCGCGTGCCACGAATCCGGACGGACCTCCGTCGTAGCCGTTGATGTACTGGAGCACGCCGCCGGTCCAACCCGGGAAGCCGATCCCGAAGATGGACCCGATGTTGGCGTCCGCGACGGACGTCAGCACGCCCTCCTCCAGGAGCCGGACGGTGTCCAGCGCCTCGGAGAAGAGCATGCGCTCCTGCATGTCCTTGAACGGGATCTCGTGGCCGGGCTTGGTGTAGTGCTCCCGCAGGCCGGGCCAGAGCTTGCCGCGCTTGCCGTCCGCGCCGTACTCGTAGAAGCCCGCGCCGCCGCTGCGCCCGGTGCGGCCGAACTCGTCGACCATGCGGTCGATGACCGCCTCCGCCGGGTGCGTCTGCCAGGTGCCGCCCGCCTCCTCGACGGCCTGCCTGGACTCCTTGCGGATCTTGCGCGGCAGGGTGAGCGTCAGCTCGTCCATCAGGGAGAGGACCTTGGCCGGGTAGCCCGCCTGGGCCGCCGCCTGCTCGACGGAGGCGGGCTCGATGCCCTCGCCGACCATCGCGACGCCCTCGTTGATGAAGTGGCCGATGACGCGGGAGGTGAAGAAGCCGCGCGAGTCGTTGACGACGATCGGGGTCTTCTTGATCTGCCGTACGAGGTCGAAGGCGCGCGCCAGTGCCTCGTCGCCGGTCCGCTCGCCCTTGATGATCTCGACGAGCGGCATCTTGTCGACGGGCGAGAAGAAGTGCAGCCCGATGAAGTCGTCCTGCCGCTCCACGCCCTCGGCGAGCACGGTGATCGGCAGGGTCGAGGTGTTGGAGCACAGCAGCGCGTCGGGCTCGACGACGTTCTGGATCTCCTGGAACACCTTGTGCTTGAGAGCCGTGTCCTCGAAGACGGCCTCGATCACGACGTCGCAGCCGGCCAGGTCGTTCGGGTCGGCGGTGGGCGTGATGCGGGCGAGCAGCTCGTCGGCCTTCTCCTGCGTCGTACGGCCCCGGGAGACGGCCTTCGCGCAGAGCTTCTCGGAGTAGGCCTTGCCCTTGGCCGCCGCGTCCGCCGACACGTCCTTCAGGACGACGTCGATGCCCGCGCGGGCGCACGAGTAGGCGATGCCGGCGCCCATCATCCCGGCGCCGAGGACGGCGACCCTGCGGACCTGGCGCGGCTCGATGCCCTGGGGGCGGTTGGCGCCGGAGTTGACCGCCTGGAGGTCGAAGAAGAACGCCTGGATCATGTTCTTCGAGGTCTGCCCGGTGACCAGCTCGGTGAAGTAGCGGGCCTCGATGACCAGCGCGGTCTCGAAGTCGACCTGGGAGCCCTCGACGGCGGCCGCCATGATGTTGCGCGGGGCCGGGTAGGGGGCGCCGTTGAGCTGCTTCCTCAGGTTGGCCGGGAAGGCGGGCAGGTTGGCCGCGAACTTCGGGTTCGACGGCGTGCCGCCCGGGATCTTGTAGCCGGGCTTGTCCCAGGGCTGCCGCGACTCGGGGTTGGCGTCGATGAAGGCGCGCGCCTTGGCGAGCATCTCCTCGGAGGTGGCCGCCACTTCGTGGACGAGCCCGTTCTCCAGGGCCCGCTGCGGGGAGTACTGGGTGCCCTGGAGGAGCACCTTCAGCAGCGCGTCGGTGATGCCCATGAGGCGGACGGTGCGGGTGACGCCGCCGCCTGCAGGCAGCAGGCCGAGGGTGACCTCCGGCAGGCCGATCTTGGAGCCGGGGGCGTCGAGGGCGACGCGGTGGTGGGAGGCGAGGGCGATCTCGTAGCCGCCGCCGAGGGCAGCGCCGTTGATGGCGGCGACGACCGGCTTGCCCAGGGTCTCGATGCGGCGCAGGGAGGACTTGATGGCCGTGCCGGTGTCGAAGGCCTCCTGGGCGTTCTCCGGGCCTGCCTTGATCATGTCCTTGAGGTCGCCGCCCGCGAAGAAGGTCTTCTTGGCGGAGGTGTAGATGATGCCCCGGATGGAGTCCTTCTCGGCCTCGGCGCGTTCGGCGATCGCCGCGATCGAGTCCTTGAAGGCCTGGTTCATGGTGTTGGCGGACTGGTTGGGGTCGTCGAGGACGAGGGTGACGACACCGGTCTCGTCCTGTTCCCAGCGGATGGTGGTGCTCTCGGTCATGAGGAGGGTCTCCGTAGAAGCCGTTTAAGCCGTGGAAGTCTGGGGGTCCCGCCGGGGGTTACAGGCGCTCGACGATGGTCGCGATGCCCATGCCGCCGCCCACGCACAGCGTGGCCAGGCCGTAGCGCTTGTCCTGGCGCTCCAGTTCGTCGACGAGGCTGCCGAGGATCATCGCGCCGGTGGCGCCGAGCGGGTGGCCGAGCGCGATCGCGCCGCCGTTGACGTTGACCTTGTCGAGGGACAGGCCCATGTCCTTGACGAAGCGCAGGACGACCGCGGCGAAGGCCTCGTTGATCTCCACGAGGTCGATGTCGTCGATGGTCAGGCCGGCCTTGGCGAGCGCCTTGCGGGTCGCGGGCGCGGGGCCGGTGAGCATGATGGTGGGCTCGGAGCCGGAGACGGCGGCGGCGACGATCCGCGCGCGGGGGGTGAGGCCGTAGCGCTCGCCGACCTCCTTGGAGCCGATGGCGACCAGGGAGGCGCCGTCGACGATGCCGGAGGAGTTGCCCGCGTGGTGGACGTGGTCGATCTCCTCGACCCAGTGGTACTTCTGCAGCGCCACGGCGTCGAAGCCGCCCAGCTCGCCGATGTCCGCGAACGAGGCCTTCAGCTTGCCGAGCGAGTCGGCGGTGGTGCCGGGGCGCATGTGCTCGTCATGGTCGAGGACGACAAGCCCGCTGCGGTCCTTCACGGGGACGACGGACCGGTCGAAGCGGCCGTCCTTCCAGGCGGCGGCCGCGCGCTCCTGGGAGAGGGCCGCGTACTCGTCGACGTCCCGCCGTGAGAAGCCCTCGATGGTGGCGATGAGGTCGGCGCCGATGCCCTGCGGCACGAAGTTGGTGGCGATGTTGGTCATCGGGTCGGCGAACCAGGCGCCGCCGTCCGAGGCCATGGGCACACGGGACATCGACTCGACGCCGCCCGCGAGCACCAGGTCCTCCCAGCCGGAGCGGACCTTCATCGCGGCCAGGTTGACGGCTTCCAGGCCCGAGGCACAGAAGCGGTTCTCCTGGACGCCGGCGACCGTGTCGGGCAGTCCGGCGGCGATCGCGGCGATCCGCGCGATGTCGGAGCCCTGGTCGCCGACCGGGCCCACGACACCGAGCACGATGTCGTCGATCGCGGCCGGGTCCAGGCCCGGCAAGCGGCGCTGGATCTCGTGGATGAGGCCGACGACCAGGTCGATGGGCTTGGTGCCGTGCAGGGCGCCGTTCGCCTTGCCGCGCCCGCGCGGGGTGCGGATCGCGTCGTACACGTACGCTTCGGTGCTCACTGATAAGCCTTTCGGGGAGGGTGCGGAGGATCAGCCGAGCAGGGAGCGGCCGATGATCTCCTTCATGATCTCTGTGGTCCCGCCGTAGATGGTCTGGATGCGGCCGTCGGTGAAGGCCCTGGCGACGCGGTACTCCGTCATGTAGCCGTAGCCGCCGTGCAGCTGGAGGCAGCGGTCCGCGACGCGTTTTTGCAGTTCGGTGGCCCACCACTTGGCCATCGAGGCGTGCACGGCGTCGAGTTCCCCGTTCGTGTGGTCGACGACGCAGCGGTCGAGGAACTTACGGGTGACGGCGCACTCGGTCGCCATCTCGGCTATCTCGAAGCGGATGTGCTGGAGCTTGGACAGCGGCCGTCCGAAGGCCTCGCGCTCCTTGACGTACTGGGTGGTGATCTCCAGCAGGTACTCGGCCGCCGCGATCCCGGCGACGGCGATGCCCATACGTTCCTGCGCGAGGTTCGTCATGAGGTGCATGAAGGCGCCGTTGAGCTCCCCGAGCAGGTTCTCCTTGGGGACGCGTACGTCGTGGAAGAACAGCTCGGCCGTGTCCTGCGCCTTCTGCCCGATCTTGTCGAGATTGCGGCCACGCTCGAAGCCTGCCATGCCGCGCTCGACGACGAGAAGAGACAGACCGTGGGCGCCGCCCTCCGGGGTCGTCTTCGCGACGACGATCACCAGGTCGGCGAGGATCCCGTTCGAGATGAAGGTCTTGGAGCCGTTGAGCAGCCAGTGGTCGCCCCGGTCCTCGGCGTGCGTCCTGATGCCCTGGAGGTCGGATCCGGCGCCGGGCTCGGTCATCGCGATCGCCGTGATGAGCGAACCGTCGCAGAACCCGGGCAGCCAGCGCCGCTTCTGCTCCTCGGTGGCCAGGTCCGTCAGATACGGCCCGATGATGTCGTTGTGCAGCCCGAGGGCGAGACCGGCGGCCCCCGCGCGCGTGAACTCCTCGGCGAGTACGGCGCTGTAGCGGAAGTCGGCGTTGCCGCCACCTCCGTACTCCTCCGGTACGGCGAGGCCGAGCAGCCCCTGCCTCCCGGCCGCGCGCCAGGCCTCGCGCGAGACGATGCCGTCCTTCTCCCACTGTTCGTAGTACGGCGTCACCTCCTTGGCGAGGAAGGTGCGCACCGTCTCGCGGAACGCGTCGTGCTCGGGGCCGAAAATCTGCCGCTTCATGCGCGAATGCCCTCCTAGAGCCAGCTCTTGACGGTCTCGACCAGGCGGGCCGGCTCCGGCCCCACGGGAGTGATGTTGAGCATGTCGACCCCGGCCTCCCGGAAGGCCTCGACACGCTCGCGCACATAGCTCTCCGGCCCGCACAGCGAGATCAGCTCGCAGAACTCGGCCGGTACGGCGGCCTCGGCCTCCTTCTTGCGACCGGAGAGGTACAGCTCCTGGATGAGCCAGGCCTCCTTCTCGTAGCCGTAGGCCACCGCGAGGTCGTTGTAGAAGTTCTTGCCGGGGGCGCCCATGCCGCCTACGTAGAGGGCGATTTTGGGGCGCGCGAGCTCCCGTACGGCCGCCGCGTCCTCGCCGATGGCGAGCAGGCCGCCCGCGACGGTCCGCAGCGGGCCGAGCGCCGGGTCCCGCAGTGCGGCGCCCTCCGCGAGGGGGCCGCCCCACACCTGGTGGGCCTTCTCCGGGATGAAGAGGGTGGGCAGCCAGCCGTCGGCGAGTTCGGCGGTCATCCGGACGTTGGCGGGGCCCAGGGAGGCCACGTACAGCGGGATGTCGGGGCGCACCGGCTTGGTGAGGAGCTTCAGGGGCTTGCCCAGGCCGCCGGGGCGGGGCATGTCGGTGATGCCGTGGTGGTCGATGACCTCGCGGCGCAGGATGCGGCGGGTCAGTTCGATGGCCTCGCGGGTGCGGCCCAGTGGCTTGTCGTAGGCCTTCCCGTGCCACCCCTCGACGACCTGCGGGCCCGAGGCACCGAGCCCCAGCATGGCGCGGCCGCCCGAGATCGCGTCGAGTCCGGCGGCGGTCTGCGCGAGGAGCGCCGGGGTGCGCGAGTAGACGTTGAGGATCCCGGAGCCGATCTTCATGCGCTCGGTGCGGGCGGCCAGATAGCCCATGATCGTGGGCGCGTCGAAGCCGTAGGCCTCCGCGACCCAGACGGCGTCCAGACCCGCGGACTCCAGGGCGGCGACCTCGTCGGCGGCCTGCCGGGGGTCGCCCGCGTAGTCGAGCGGGAGGGAGAGCTCCATCAGTCGCCGTCCTTCATCGGGTCGTCCTTCATGAGGTCGTGCCGCGTCAGCCGTGGTACGTCCCAGTCGCGGGCCACGTCCGCGGTGTCGGCGCCGGGCAGGGCGGGGCCGGTGCGGACGGAGGTGCGGGTCAGGGAGAAGCGGGGTGCGGGGGCGGGCTGGGTGATGCCGCCGTGGTCGGTGAAGGTGCCGCGGGCGGCGAGGTGGGGGTGGGCCGGGGCCTCCCGCAGTGACAGGACGGGGGCCACGCAGGCGTCGGAGCCCTCGAAGACCGCGGTCCACTCGTCCCTGGTGCGGGTCTTGAAGCGGGCGGCGACCGCCTCGCGCAGCTCGCCCCAGCGGGCCAGGTCCTTGCGGGCGTCGGCGTACTCCTCGATGCCGAGCAGTTCCACGAACTCGGCGTAGAACTGCTGCTCCAGGGCGCCCACCGCCATGTACTTCCCGTCGGCCGTCTCGTACGTGCCGTAGTACGGGCAGCCGCCGTCCAGGAGGTTGGCGCCGCGCCGGTCCTGCCAGCCGCCCGCGGCGAGCATGCCGTGGATCATCGAGGCGAGGTGCGCGGCGCCGTCGACGATCGCCGTGTCCACGACCTGCCCGGCGCCGGTGGCGCGCGCGTGGTGGAGCGCGGCGAGGACGCCGACGACGAGGTAGAGCGAGCCGCCCGCGTAGTCGCCGACGAGGTTCGCGGGGACCGTGGGCGGCTCGTCCGGCCTGCCGATCATGCCGAGGGTGCCGGTGAGGGCGATGTACGCGATGTCGTGCCCGGCACGCGGGGCGAGCGGGCCCTGCTGGCCCCAGCCGGTCATCCGGCCGTAGACGAGCCGGGGGTTGCGGGCGTGGCAGGTCTCGGGGCCGACGCCGAGGCGCTCGGCGACGCCGGGGCGGTAGCCCTCGACGAGGATGTCCGCGCGTTCGACCAGATCGAGGACGCGGGCGGGGCCGTCCTCGGCCTTCAGGTCGATCACGACCGACCGCTTGTTGCGGTTGGTGATGTCGTACTCCGGGTCGACGGCGAGCCCCGTGCCGCCGGGCCGGTCCACGCGGACGACGTCCGCGCCGAGGTCGGCCAGGAGCATGGCGGCGAACGGGCCGGGGCCGATGCCCGCCAGCTCCACCACGCGCACTCCGGCCAGCGGGCCGTACGCCGGCGTCCCTGCCACTGCCATCGAGCCCCCAGCACTGTGACACCACTGATGTGACATCAGAGATGTTAAGAACGTGTTCCGCGCCGGGCAAGCCCCCAGCGAGCAAGCGCTTAGTTAAATCCCGGGTGGCGGATCATGTCGAAAGGTCATGAAAGAGGGCACGTCAGCGACGTATGCCGCCGCACGGCCGGCGCGCGTTCCCCTGCACGACCACGACCACCTCCGACCTCTATGCCGACCTCAGCGTTCGGCCGCTCGTACCTCACGCTAGCCTCAGCCACCGACAACGGCGCTTCGCGCACGACAGATGGGGTGTCATGAGCAGGCTGAACGGGACGGCTCGCACGTACGACATCGTGCTCTTCGGAGCCACCGGGTTCGTCGGGGCCCTCACCGCGGAGTACCTCGCCGCCCACGCGCCCGAGGGGCTGCGCTGGGCGATCGCGGGCCGCGACGAGGAAAAGCTGGCGCGGCTGCGGGAGCGGCTGCCCGGCGCCCCCGACGTGCTGGTGGCGGATGTCGCCGATCCGGCGTCGCTGCGCGAACTCGCCCGCGGCGCGCGCGTGGTGGCGACGACCGTCGGGCCGTACATACTGCACGGCGAGGAGCTGGTCGCCGCCTGCGCCGACGCGGGCACCGACTATCTGGACCTCACCGGCGAGCCCGAGTTCGTGGACCTGATGTATGTCCGGCACGACGCACGCGCGCGGGAGACGGGGGCCCGCCTGGTGCACGCCTGCGGTTTCGACTCGATTCCGCACGACCTGGGCGCCTATTTCACGGTGCGGCAGCTGCCCGAGGACGTGCCGCTGCGGGTCGACGGTTTCGTCCGCGCACAGGCGATGTTCTCGGGCGGCACGTTCGCCTCCGCGCTCACCCAGTTCGCGCGCGGGCGGCACATCCTGGCGGCGGCGCGGGATCGCGGGCGGCACGAACCACGGTTGGTCGGGCGGCGGGCATACGCCCCGCTGAGCGCGCCGCGGTTCGCCAAGGAGGTCGGGGCGTGGGCGCTGCCGCTGCCCACGATCGACGCCCAGATAGTGCAGCGTTCGGCGCGGGTGCTGGAGCGCTACGGGCCCGACTTCCGCTACCGCCACTACGCGGCCGTCGAACGGCTGCCGGTCGCGGTGGGCGGGGTCACGGCCGTCGGCGCGGTGTTCGCGGCGGCCCAGGTGCCGCCCGCGCGGCGCTGGCTGTCGGACCGGATCAAGCCGGGCGAGGGCCCCAGTGCCTCGCGGCGGGCCAAGAGCTGGTTCTCGGTGCGGTTCGTGGGCGAGGGCGGCGGGCGCCGCGTGTTCACGGAGGTCGCGGGCGGCGACCCCGGCTACGGCGAGACCGCCAAGATGTTCGCGGAGTCCGCGCTGTCGCTCGCCTTCGACGACCTGCCGGAAACGGCCGGACAGGTCACGACGGCGGTGGCGATGGGCGACGCGCTCATCGAGCGGCTGCGCGGGGCGGGGATCACCTTCAGGGTCGCCGCGTCCCGGTAGGACCGTCCGCAAGGTCCTCTCTAGAGCGGCCAGCCCAGCACCGTGTAGATCATCCCGCCGATCCAGCCGACCCCGGCGAGGACGGAGAGGACCAGCGCGGCCATCACGGTGCGCTCGACGGGCTGGGTGGCGCCGGTGGCGGGCTTCGGGGAACGGTGCGTCGTCATGCGCCACAGCCTGCCGATCATGACGGCGCCCCCGCATCCGTACGGATACTCAGAACGCGTACTCAGGTCACGTACTCAGTCAACGGGTGAGGCCCCTGAGGGAGTTGTCTCCTTCAGGGCCCGTCGGCACAGGGAGTCCGCTCTTCGGGTGCTCTCCGGGAGGCGGTACTTCGGGGTGAGCGCGAGGGTGTGCGCGCAGGCGTTGTCGAGGCTCACCCGGTGGCCGACCGAGACGAAGACCGGCTTGACGCCGTCCTGGGTGCGCAGTGCGCGACCGACCTCCTCCGGACCCGTCGGTTCGCCCGCGAGCAGCGGGGAGACGCTGCCGCGCCGGGCGCCGGGCTCCTCGTAGGAGAAGGTGAACGGGTTCTTGGCCACCCCGATCGTGGGGAGCCCGGTGAGTACGCCGAGGTGGCTGGCGAGGCCGAAACGGCGGGGGTGGGCGAGACCGTAGCCGTCGCAGACCACGAGACCCGGCGGGCACGACAGCGCGTCGAGCACGGCCAGCACGGTCGGGATCTCGCGGAAGGCGAGCAGCCCGGGGACGTAGGGGAAGGAGACCTGTCCGACGGCGGTGGCCTCGGCGACGACGGTGAGAGTCGCCGCGTCGAGCACGACGGCCGCGGCCACGACGACGTCCCGCTCGTCGTCGTACGCCACGTCGACGCCCGTCACGCTGCCGGTGCCGGGCGGCGGCCCGGGCTCGTCGAGCACCACGCGCCCCCGCAGTTCGTCCTGCACGGCGCGGGCCTGCTCCTCGGTCGCGGGCCAACCCGCGGGAATCGGTACGGTGTTCAACGAGGTGTTCATGGTGCCGACGAGCCTAAGCCCACAGCACCGGAAGCGGCCTTGGGGCGGTCACTTGTCGCCCAGCGCGCGCCTCAGCTCCTCCTTGTTCATGTCCGACCGGCCGTGGATGTCGCGGCGCTTGGCCTCCTCGTACAGCTGGTCGTACGTGGGTCCCTGGGCGCCCTGGTGGGAGCGCAGGCCGCCGCGCCTGCCGGAGGAGATGTCCTGGGTGGACGTGCGGCTCGCGGTCTTCGACTCGCCGGCCCGGGCGCGCTCCTTGTTGACGGTGCGCGCGGCGATCTCCTCGGCGCGCTCCCTGCTCTCTCCCCGGTCGAGAGCGCTCTCCTTGATGTGCTCGTACTGGCGTTCCCGCTTGGGACTGGAGCCACGGGGCATGGCGGCTCACTTCCTTCCGTGTCGCCGATCGCTTGCTTGCGCGTCGGCGACACGGGTACCCCGCTCGCCACGAGGCACGCGGCGGTCAGCGCTCCAGACGTGCCACCCGGCCCTTCTCCCCGGACGCCCAGCAGCCCAGGTCGGGGGTGCAGTCCACGGTGTCGTACGAGCCGGTGTCCAGGATGCGCCAGGTGCGGCCGCCGTCGGTCGTGAGGTCGGTGCCGGTCGGGCCGACCGCGAGCGCGGAGGTGCGGCTGTGCGGGAGCCAGGCGACACCGGAGCGGTAGGCGGGCGGCGGCTGGGCGGCGGGGGTCCAGGTGCGGCCGCCGTCGGGGGTGAGGGCGGCCGCCTGGGGCGATGCCTGGTCGGCGCGGTAGTCGCCGCCGACCGCGAGGCCGTGGGCGCGGTCCCGGAAGGCGAGGGCGAAGACGCCACGCGCCGGGTCGCCCGCCGGGATCGGCGTCTCGGCCGCCTTCCAGGTCAGTCCCCGGTCGGTGGAATGCAGCACACGCGCGTGTGCGCCCCCGCCGGTGGCCAGCCAGGCATCGTGCGATCCCGCGCTCACGAGGCACTGTCCACTGGCGGCGAAGCCCGCCTCGCCGTCCTGCGCGGCGGGCATGCCGTCGCTGGGCAGCACCTTCCAGGACCGTCCGCCGTCGCTGGTGGACAGGATGCGGAACCTGCCGTCCACGGGGTCGCTCATCGCGAGGCCGTGGCGCCGGTCGAAGAAGGTCAGGCAGTCGTAGAAGGCCTTCGCGTCGGTGTTGCGGAAGGACTCGGTCCAGGTCACGCCGCCGTCGTCGGTCCTGAAGACCCGGGAGGCCTCGCCCTCACCGATGGCGAGGACCACCGCGCGCCGCGCGTCGAACGCCTCGATGTCGCGGAACTCCAGGTCGGCGGCGCGGGGCGGCGAGACGTTCCGCCAGCTCGCGCCGCCGTCCGTGGTGCGCAGAACGGTGCCCTTGGCTCCGGCCACCCAGGCGGTGTCCCGGCTGACGGCCGACAGTCCGCGGAAACGAACGTCGCTGCCGCTGTCCTTGAGCGCCCAGTGGGCCGCCTTCCCCGCCTCGTGTGCCTGCGCGGGCGCCGCCGTCAGCGCGGCGGCGAACGCCGCCGCGCACAGTCCCACGGTGACCGCCCGACTCGTACGTCTCGACTTCCCCAAGCCCCTCATGGCGGGCGAAGCTAGCCCACTCCCCGGGCGCCGTCCAGATGCCCTCGGTGGGAACCCGGGGGCCCCGGTTGGTGTCCTCTCCGGTATCGCGGGCATGTCGGAACGAGAAATGGATCACTACGTGTCACCGAGGTGAATGAACTCGGTGACAGAGGTCACTTGCGTTTCAGGTGCACTGAATGGCTCATTCCGTCGTCTCATACATTGCCCGGCCTCATCCGCCCGGAGTTCGTCCAGCCATCACAAGGGAGCAAGGCGTTGTCCACCGTCATCGAGCAGCCCGTAGAGGCCCGCCTCGTCGCCGCCGCCCCGCGGATGCCGAGCATTCCCGCAACGCTCCACTACGACCGGAGCGACCCCTTCGCCGTCCGTATGACCTTCCCCGCCCCGGCCACGCTGGAGGGCGTGGAGGTCTGCTGGACCTTCGCGCGCGAGCTGCTCACGTCCGGCATGGAGGACTCCGTGGGGTACGGCGACGTACGGGTGCGGCCGTACGGCTACGACCGCACCGTGCTGGAGTTCCACGCCCCCGAGGGCACCGCCGTGGTGCATGTGCGCTCGGGCGAGGTGCGGAAGTTCCTCCAGCTCACGACCGAACTGGTGCCCGTCGGACTCGAGCATCTCCAGGTCGACCTGGACCACGACCTGGAGGAGCTGATGCGGGGCACCTGCTGAGCGGCGCCCCCGCCCTCAGCGAGCGTCGCCCAGCAGGATGTTGAGCTCGGCGTAGTCGAGTCCACCGGTCAGCGAGTCGTAGGTCCCCGCGCTCAGCAGCTCCCGCGCGGCACGGCGGACCACGGCGTGCGCGGCCTGCGCGATGCTCGAACCCGTGCTGATCCGGGCGACCCCGAGCGCGGCCAGCTCGGCGACGGACGGTGCGCCGGGACCGACCAGCACATTGAGCGGGCCCTCGACACCCGCCACGAGCGACTTCACCGTCCCCGGGTCGACGGCCCCGGGAACGAAGATCCCGTCGGCTCCGGCGGCGAGGAAGGCGGCGGCTCGCTCCAGGGTCTCCTCGACCCCTCCCGCGCCCCTCAGAACGGTGTCGATGCGCGCGTTGATGAACAGCGGGACACCCGCCGCATCGGCTGCGGCACGGGCCGCGGCGATACGCTCCGCCTGCTCGGCGACCGGACGCAGCGGGCCACGGCCGCCGTCGCCGACACCCTCGCCGTCGTCACCTTCGCCGTCGTACAGCGCGTCCTCGATGTTCACGCCCACGGCGCCGGCCGCGAGCACCGCGCGGATCGTGTCCCCGACGCCCGCGGCGTCCTTCGCGTAGCCGCTCTCGATGTCCGCGCTCACCGGGACCCGGACCACGGCGGCGACGCGTGCGACCGCGCCGAGGGCCCGGTCCCTGTCCAGCCGGTCCCCGTCGGCCGTTCCCAGGTCCCAGGCGAGCCCCGCGCTGGTCGTCGCCACGGCGGCGGCGCCCGCCTCCTCGACCAGGCGCGCGCTCGCCGTGTCCCAGGCGTTCGGGAGGACGAGTGGGCGGCCGGGGATGTGCAGGGCGCGGAAGGCGAGGGCGGTTTCGTGGGTGGGGTTCTGGTTCGTCATGGGGACGATCCCATCACCGGGGGCGGGATGGGGGCTGGCAGGAATGCGACATGTGCGTGGGGGCCGGGAAGCATGGCCGGTGCGGGTCGCCGGGGGTTGCTCACGCGGTCCCCCGCACCCCTTCCCGCGTGCCTCAGCCTCCCGTTGCCGCGCCCGAGGCCGATGCCGCCGTGACCGCCACGACGATCGCGGTGCGCACCTCCTGGATGACCTTCTTCAGTGCCGGGGCCGCCGCTCCGCTGCGGTCGGTCAGCTCCTCGATGCGCTGCTTGTACAGCTTGCGGTCCTTGCCGGACGCCAGCGTGCGCAGTTCGGCCGCGGCGGCGAGGGCGACGAGGGCCGCGTCGCGGTCGGAGACGTCCTCGACGGGCACGGGCCCCTGCAACACGGTCCGTGCCTCCTCCCGCAGCGCCTCCACCGCGGACACCCGCTCCAACTCGTACTCCACGGACGGGAAGAGCCCGAGCACCCGTTTCTTCTCGGCCCGCAGGTATCCCTCGGCGGCGAGCTGCGCGCGGACCGCGTCCAGGGTGACGCGCGCCCGCAGGGTCACCCACGCCTTCCACTTCCGGGGCCGGGACTCCTCCACCAGTTCCAGGAGCCCGTCGAGGACCAGGTCCCCCGTATGGGCGTCGGCGTCGACCGGAGTGGCGATGCCGTCCACGTCGGCGAGCAGTCCGCGCTGGGCGAGCTCCGTGAGGGCGCCGGCGCGCACCAGGTGGTGGAGGTGGGTCGCCCCCGTGACCTTGAGCCTCGTGGTGTCCCAGGCCAGCAGATAGAGCCGGGCGGGCAGCGACAGCGAGCCGTTGGGCACGACGTCTCCTTCGGGATCGAGGTCGGGGCCACGTTAATGCGTTGACAGCGTTCAGGGCCGTTCCTACGGTGTACAGCGGTCCTGTTGTCGTCGATCGGAGAAGGACGTTGCTCGTCTGAGGTCTGGGACACCGCGTCACACAGTGGGCTTTCGTCGCCCCCGTGTGCGCAGCGTGCGACCTCGGCGTATGAGCCGTCCTCCGGTTCTACGGGGCCTTCTTTCCGCCCTCCTGACTGGATCGTCGTCACCTCGCGGTGTCTCGAACGCGTGCCCCTGACCGCACCCAGTAATCGCGAGGCCCTCATGTCTTCTTTCCCCACCTCCCTCAGCTGCACCTCCCTCTCCTTCGCCTGGCCGGACGGAACCACCGTCTTCGACGACCTTCAGATCGCCTTCGGCCCCGGCAGGACCGGGCTCGTCGGCGTCAACGGATCAGGGAAGTCCACCCTGTTGAAGCTGATCGCGGGCGAACTGACCCCGGCCGACGGCACGATCCGCGTCACCGGCGAGGTCGGTTATCTGCCGCAGAACGTCACGCTCGACACCGCCCTGCGGGTCGACGAGGCGCTGGGCATCGCCGCCACGCGGGCCGCGCTGCACGCCATCGAGGCGGGCGACGTTGCCGAGGAGCACTTCGACGTCGTCGGCGACGACTGGGACGTCGAGGAGCGGGCGCTCGCCATGCTCGGCGAACTCGGACTCGGGCACGTCGAGCTGGACCGCGCCATCGGCGAGGTCTCGGGCGGCGAGTCGGTACTGCTGCGCCTGGCCGCGCTGCTGCTGCGCCGGCCGGACATCCTGCTGCTGGACGAGCCCACCAACAACCTCGATCTGTACGCGCGCAGGCGGCTGTACGCGGCCGTCGAGGCCTGGTCCGGGGTCATGGTCGTGGTCAGTCACGACCGCGAACTGCTGGACCTGGTCGACCAGATCGCCGATCTGCGCTCGGGCGAGGTCACCTGGTACGGGGGCAATTACTCCGCGTACGAGGAGGTCCTCGCCGGCGAGCAGGAGGCGGCGGAGCGCATGGTGCGCGTCGCCGAGGCCGATCTGAAGAAACAGAAGCGCGAGCTGGTCGACGCGCAGGTCAAGCTCGCCCGTCGCAAGCGCTACGGACAGAAGATGTTCGAGCAGAAGCGCGAGCCGAAGATCGTCATGGGTGCGCGCAAACGGGCCGCACAGGAGTCCGCGGGCAAGCACCGCATCATGCACGAGGAGAAGCTCGCCGAGGCGAAGGACCGGCTCGACGACGCGGTGGAGGCCGTACGGGACGACGACGAGATCCGTGTCGACCTGCCGTACACGGCCGTACCGCCGGGCCGCACCGTGCTCACGCTGGAGAACCTGGAGCTGAGGTACGGCGCGCGCGTGGACGGTGTGTTCGATCTGCGCGGACCCGAGCGGGTCGCGCTGATCGGGCGCAACGGCGCGGGCAAGACGACGCTGCTGCGGACGATCGCCGGGGAGCTGGAGGCGGTGTCCGGCCAGGCGCTGGCCCATGTGCCGCTGCGGTTCCTGCCTCAGCGGCTCGATGTGCTCGACGGGGAGCTGACCGTGGCCGAGAACGTGGCCCGCTTCGCGCCCGCCGCCACCAACAACCGGGTCCGGGCGCGGCTCGCCCGCTTCCTGTTCAAGGGGGCGAAGGCCGACCAGCGGGCGGCGTCGCTCTCCGGCGGCGAACGCTTCCGGGCGGCGCTCGCAGCACTGATGCTCGCCGAGCCCGCGCCGCAGCTCCTGATGCTCGACGAGCCGACCAACAACCTCGACCTGGCGAGCGTCCGCCAGCTCACCACGGCGCTCGAGTCCTACGAGGGCGCGCTGATCGTCGCCAGCCATGACCTGCCGTTCCTGGAGTCGATCGGAATCACACGCCGGCTGCTGCTGGAAGGAGGAGAACTGAAAGAAACCACGGCGGAAGCTGTCGGGTATCCGACATAGCGCAGGGCCCGGAGGCTGACTAACGTCGCTTTCGGGCACCACCCCGCGTCCCGTTCGGACGCGGGTCCGCCCGCCGTCCGGTCCGGGGGTGCCGAGTCGGGGGCTGTTGTGCGCGCGAACGGCGCTGCATGATGTGCGCCGATGCACCCTGCCGATTCGGAGACCGCTCGTGCCCAGCCAGAAAGCCCTCATCCGCAGGCCCAGTCCCCGTCTCGCCGAGGGACTGGTGACGCACATCGAGCGCGAGAAGGTGGACGTCGACCTGGCCGTCGAGCAGTGGGAGGCGTACGCCGAGGCGCTGCGCGCGCACGGCTGGGAGACCGTCGAGGTCGATCCGGCCGACGACTGCCCCGACTCGGTGTTCGTCGAGGACGCCGTGGTCGTCTTCCGCAATGTCGCGCTGATCTCCCGCTCCGGCGCCGAGTCCCGGCGCGCCGAGACCGCCGGGGTCGAGGAGGCCGTGGCCCGGCTGGGCTGCTCGGTGAACTGGATCTGGGAGCCGGGCACCCTGGACGGCGGCGATGTCCTGAAGGTCGGCGACACGGTGTACGTGGGCCGCGGCGGGCGCACCAACGCGGCCGGGGTCCAGCAACTGCGGGCGGCCCTCGAACCGCTCGGGGCGCGGGTCGTGGCCGTACCCGTGAACAAGGTGCTGCATCTGAAGTCGGCGGTCACCGCGCTGCCCGACGGGACGGTGATCGGCCATGAGCCCCTGGTGGACACGCCCTCGCTGTTCCCACGCTTCCTGCCGGTGCCGGAGGAGTCCGGGGCGCATGTCGTGCTGCTCGGCGGCGGGAAGCTGCTGATGGCGGCGAGCGCCCCGAAGACGGCGGAGCTGCTCGCGGGCCTCGGTCACGAACCGGTTCTCGTGGACATCAGCGAGTTCGAGAAGCTCGAGGGGTGTGTGACATGCCTCTCGGTACGGCTTCGGGAGCTGTACGTCTGAGCACGCCCGCTCCCCGCTGGGACCCCCACTGATCAGGCACTCTTTACAGCGAACTTAACCTACGGTTTCGTAACCTACGGATACGTAGCCTACGATGCCGTAGGTTTCGTCTCCGCTCGGTAACCCGCCGAGCAACTCGCTCGGCTGCACGCCCGGCAACACGCTCAGTAACTCGCTCAGTAATTTCACGTCCCCCTGGAGCACCCGTGACGATCACTTCTCCCCACCTTGGCAGCCCGTCCACCGACTGGACCGACGCTCGGCTGCTCTACGCGTTGGAAGAAGTGGTCGAGACCGAGCTCAACCGCCACCTCAAGGTGGCCAAGGACTGGATGCCGCACGAGTACGTGCCGTTCAGCGACGCCCGGAACTTCCCCGGCTTCTTCGAGGACGGCGAGGCCTGGGACAAGAAGCAGTCCAAGGTCACGGAGATCGGCCGGATCGCGCTGGTCGTCAACCTGCTCACCGAGGACAACCTGCCGAGCTACCACCACGAGATCGCCGCGCTCTTCGGCCGTGACGGCGCCTGGGGCACCTGGGTGCACCGCTGGACCGCCGAGGAGGGCCGACACGGCATCGTGATGCGCGACTACCTGCTCGCCTCACGCGCCGTCGACCCCGACAAGCTCGAGGCGTCCCGTATGGCGCACATGAACGAGGGCTTCGAGTCGGACAACCGCCACTCGATGCTGCACACGGTCGCGTACGTCGCCTTCCAGGAGCTCGCGACCCGCGTCTCGCACCGCAACACCGGTCACCAGTCGGGCGACCCGGTCTGCGACCGCATGCTGGCGCGCATCGCGACCGACGAGAACCTGCACATGGTCTTCTACCGCAACCTGCTCAAGGCCGCGTTCGAGCTGGCCCCCGACCTGACCATGCAGTCCGTCCGCGACGTCATCGTCAACTTCCGGATGCCCGGACACGGCATGCCCGGTTTCGAGCGCGCCGCCGCGCAGATGGCCATCGGCGAGGTCTACAACATGCGCATCCACCACGACGACGTTCTGCAGCCGGTGCTGCGCCACCTGAAGGTCCTGGAGATGGACGGCCTCGGCCCCGAGGGCCTGCAGGCCCAGGAGGAGCTCGGCTTCTTCATGGGCGGCCTGGACGCGGAGGCCTCGAAGTTCGACGAGAAGCTCGCGGCCCGCAAGGCGCGGATGGCCGCGCGCGCCGCCGGCTGACCCTCTTCGGTCGAATCCGCCTCACTCGTACGCCGTCACCTGGTCCAGCGCCGCGTCCCGCACGTCGGCCACCGGGTGGCGGCGCAGTGCTCTCAGCCGCTCCCGCCAGGGCGCGGCCCAGCCCGTGCGGGCGCCGATCGCCCCGGTGACGGCCGCCGCGAGCAGGCCCTCGCCGTGCCCGCCGTGCGCGCCCAGCCGCCGCACCACCTCCAGCAGGACGTCGGGATCCCCCTCGTGCGCCTGCCGCCGCAGTCGCTCCCCGAGCTCCCGGGCCGTCCGTGCGGCCAGCGCCGGGCGTCCCTCGGTGAGGGCGGCCAGGCGCTCCAGGTCCCCCGGTTCCCCGTCCAGGTCCAGGTGGAACGCCGTGATCGCGGCCGCCTGCGGTACGAAGGCGTCGTAGCCGGCGAGCAGTTCGCCGGCGGCGAGGGCCGCGGGCCGGATGGGTCCCGGGGCCGTCCTGGCCTGCTGGGCGAGGCGCACGACAAGGTGGTCGACGCGCCGCCTGGCCGGTCGGTCGCGCCGCTCGTCGGCATCGGCGCGACCGATCTCCTCCGTCGCCGCGGCCGTCTCCGCCTCCGCCAACGCCCGCAGCGCCTGTCGAAGGCCCCGGCCGCCACGTGGTGAGCCCGCCGCCGCGGTCACCAGACCATTGGCCGCCGCGCGCCAGCTGACGCGCCCCGTCAGATCGGTGACGGCGTCGGCGAGGACCGTCGGCGACTCGGGGGACCAGGGCGCCCAGCGGGCCAGGGCGTCGAAGGCCAGGGTGGCGGTCTCGGGGTCGTCGGTGGACGACACCTCGCGGACCAGTCCGGCGTACCGCTCTCGGTGGGGCTCGGGCAGATCCAGCGGGGTGACCCGCAGGATCGCGGTACGGAGCACCGGCTCGGCGCCCGCGGCATCCCGCAGCAGTCCCCAGACCGGTTCCTCGGCGAGCAGGCCGCCCGCGAAGGCCACGATGGCGGCGCGGACGTCGACATGGGTGCCCGGCGCCGCGTACGCCTCGGTCAGCAGCGCAGCCGCACGTGGCATCGGGAGCCGTACGGCGGCGAGCCGGGCGGCCTCCTTGCGGCTGGTCACCTTGGCGCGCGGCGCGAAGAGCACCGCGCGCAGCTGCGCGGCCAGGAGGGAAGGCGCCGCGTACCGGGACGCCTGGGTGGCCGCGTAGACGGCGACCCGCGCCCGTTCGCCGCCCGCGTGCGCCAGCAGCTCGGGCAGCGCGTCGGCGGGCCGGTCCGTACGGGCGAGTGCGGCGAGCGCCGCCTCGGCGAGCAGCACGTCCGGGGACCCGGTCCAGTGGCGTACGAGATCGGTGCCGCTGCCCGGGACAAGGGCGCCCTGCGCGACGGCGGCGGCCCGCTCGAAGAGCGGCAGCGCGGCGTCCTCGGCCTGGTCCGCCAACTGTCGTGCCACCGCGCGCTGTTGGCGTGGCACCCAGCGCCGTATGTCGCGGTCCACCAGTACGGTCCAGGGGGTGCCCTTGGTCAGAAAGCGGCCGTACGGAGGGGTCTCGGCGAGCAGCGGGTCGAGCAGGTCGGTGCGGCGCCGGGTGACGATCCCCAGGACCGGCCACAGCGCGGCCGCGGACGGTTCGAACGCGAGGACGCGGGCCACCCGCTCGTCGCGGGTCGCGGGCGGCTCGAGCCACAGCTCGACCGCGTGGCGCAGGGTCGCGTCATTGCCGTACCGGATGGCCTGCCAGAGGAGTTCCTGCAGTTCGGGCATGCCGGCGGCGCGCCGCCCGACCGCGCGGGCGAGCGTGAAGGCGAGGCTGTAGTCGGCCTTTTCGGCGCCCGCCTCGATCCAGGGGCGCAGGGCCTCGTACACCTGGTGCTCCTGGCCGCGCCGCAGGGTCGTGTCGAGGCGGCCGAGGTCGGCGTCACCGGTGTTGCCGGATATCCGGACCAGGGTGCGCAGGGCCCAGTTCACCAACTCCCGCCGCCCGCCGGCCGCGTGCTCGCGCAGGACGGAGAGGGCGAGGCGACTGAGGTTCTGCCGGGTGGCGGGCGAGGAGTCGCGGGCCTCGACGGCGTCCGCGGTGACGCGGTCGAGGTGCGGCTCGGCGTCCTCGGTGAACAGCGCGGGCCGCACCCCGGACAGTGCGCCGAGCGCGGTCGAGCGCACCGGGTCCTGTTCGTTGCGCAGCCGGCCCATCTCCTCCAGGACGGAGGTGACGGCCGCGTGGTCGCCGGAGCGGGCGGCGTTGCGGATGAGCAACGGCCAGGCTTCGGCGCGGTCTTCGGCGGCCGGGCGGCGGGTGGCCTCGACGAGCCGTTCGCGTGCTTCCTCGACGGGGAGGAAGGACTCGGCGAGCAGCAGGGAGCTCCAGAGGGCGCCGTGCTCGCGTGCGACGGCCGCCATGCGTCGGGCCTCTTCGGCGACACAGCTGCGTGGCAGCACCGCGAGGATGATCGCGTCGATGGTGACGTGTCCGGCTCCTCGGCCTTCCTGCGCGGCCTGGTAGAAGGCGTGGCGGCGCGCCGGCGGCAGCGCCTTCACGAGCGGCGCGAGATCACCCCAGTCGGCCAAGACCTTGCTGAATGCCAGGAGTTCGGGTGCGTCGGAACGGGCCAGCCTGCGCAGCACGGCGGGGCTCAGGGCGCGGTAGCGGCGCGCGGCGAATCCGGTGGGGGTGAGCAGCAGCCGCAGCAGCCGGCTCGGGTCGGCCGCCGCGAACCGCGGGAAGTGGTCGTGCAGCGGGAGGGGCAGGGTGGCGGGCCCGAAGCGTTCGAGAAGGTCGAGCACGCGCAGGGGCTGCGTCGCGACCGTGGCGGCCACGCCCGGGGCGTACCGGCCCCACCAGGTGTCCCGCAGGGCCTCGGGGAGCGCCGCCAGCTCGCCTTCGGCGACGTCGAGAAGGGTGCCGGGATGCCGCTTGGCGAGGGTCTTCCAGCCGGTGACGGCGTGGAAGAGTTCGGGCAGCAGCCGGGCGACCGTCTCCGGCGCGCAGCCCGGCAGCAGCCGGGCCGCCTCGGCGTCGCCCCAGTCCCGCCACAGCCCCGGCAGCAGCCGGTCGGCCAGTGCCGTGCGCCGTCCCGCGACGATCGCGCGCAACAGCTCCCTGCGGACCGCCTCCGGGGCGTCGTCGAGCGCCGACTCGTAGGCGGAGTCGGGCACTTGGAGGCTGTCCGCGACCCGGAGGGCGTGTCCGCGCACGAAGGCGTCCGGGTCGGCGATGCGGTCCGCGATCCACTCGGCGTCGCGGCCGACGGCGGCCGCGACGACGGCGATCCCCCGTTCGTACGGTCCGCGGGATTCGAGTTCTTCCAGCACGGGCCGCAGCGGGGCCTGCTCCTTCACCCGCAGGGCGAGTTCGCGCATGCGCTGGGGGAAGGGCAGCGGGTCGAGGGCGTTGAGCAGACTTTCGGCGTGCCGCTGCGGGGTGCGATCCATGCGGGGATTGTGCCTGCTGAAGCGCGCGCGGCGTACTGGTTTCCCGGTGCGCTCCGGCGGGCCGGGGCCATCGTCGGAAACGCTGAGGGGAAGGGGGCGGGGCGGCTGGATTCGAACCAGCGTGTTCCGGTTTTGGAGACCAGGTGCGCCTGCCTCTGCGCTACGGCCCCGCCCTTGAGTCCGAGCGTAGCGGCGCCGTGCGGTGGACGCTGCGTACGGCGGCGACGTCGGCCGGGACCGACGGCATCGGGAGGTGCGCGCTGAGCGCGTCCAGGCGCCGCTTCACACTGGTCGCGATGGACTGCCCCAGCACGAACCGGGTCGCGGTCGCGGCGCGCGGGGCGGTGTCGAGGAGACGGTGGGCCTCGCGGCTGCGCATGCCGGTGTGCGCGAGGACGAGGTGGGTGAGGCGGTGTTCGGCGCTCGCGAGGGTGTGCGCGATGTCGGTGGCCGCCGCGAGGTCGACGCGGTTGTCGGCGGCGCCGAGCACCGCGGCCGCCCGCACCCGCCCGAGGTCGAGCAGGGTGACCCCCGCCGCGGTCGCCGCCGCCACCAGCCGGGCGGCGGCGCTCGGCCCGATGCCGTTGCTGGCGACCGAGAGCCGGGTGAGCCGTCCGTGCGGTGCCCGCGCCAGCGCGTCGGCGAGACGCAGCGCGCCCGCGTCGCCCAACCGTGCCGCGGATACGTAGAGTTCGTCGACCGCGCCCTCGGCGATGAGCGCGGACAGCGGCACCGCGCCCGCCGCGCCGAGCGGATTGCCGCCCACGAACAGCCGCTCGACGCGGCGGCCGTTCTCCGTCGCGGCGAGGAGGGCGTCGACGAGGACGACGACGCCCGTCGCGTCGAGCCCGGTCTGCACGAGGTCCAGCGTGCGCAACGACCGTGCGGCCTCGACGAGTTCGGCCGCGGCCCGCCCTCCCCCGCTGCCCAGGGGGTTGCGTTTGAGCCAGACGCCCGTGACGACCCGCGGCGAGGCGCGCAGGTTGTCGGCGATGCGGCAGGCGCCGCCCGCGGTGATCCCGTTGCAGCCGAGGTACAGCGTCTCGACCCCGGCACGCGCGGCGACCGCGGCGGCTCCCTCGTCGCCGAGCCCGTCGGTGCCGAGCAGCAAATGCCGTACGGGAGAGGGCCTGTCCGAGACGCCGGATGTCTCGGAGAGGGCCTCGGCGACCAGCGCCGCGCCCCGCGCTCCGAGTCCCTGCTTGCACAGGTCGAGGCGCCCGTCGGGCAGCGCCGTACCGGCCGTGAAGTCCAGCCGCTCGCCGGCCGGACGGCCGTCGCGCAACCAGTCGAGCAGCGGGGCGAGTTCGGTCAAAGGGCGCGGTACGACCGCCGGTATGCCCGCGAACCGCGGGTCCGGCTTGCGCTGCGGCTCCCTCACCATTCCGCCTCCCGGTAATCCTTGAGGAACACCCCGGACACGGGTGCGCCCGCTTCGCCCCGCACGATCGGGTCGTACACCCGGGCCGCTCCGTCCACGATGTCGAGGGGGGTGCGGAACCCCGCGCCCGCCATCCGCTCCTTCTTGGGAGCGGGGTTCTCGTCGGTGATCCAGCCGGTGTCGACGGCGCACATGTGAACGCCCTGCTCGGCGAGTTCGGCGGCGCTGGTGCGCGTGAGCATGTTGAGGGCGGCCTTGGCCATGTTGGTGTGCGGATGGCCGGCCATCTTGTTGCGTACGGCGAAGCGGCCCTCGACGGCGGTCACGTTGACGACATATCGCCGCGGGTGGGGCGAGGCGAGCAGCAGGGGCAGCAGCCGGTCGCAGAGCAGCGCCGGGGCGAGCGCGTTGACCAACTGGGTCTCCAGGACCTCGGCCGGGTCGAGTGCGCCCAGCCGGGCCGACCAGGAGTTCTCCGGGGAGGGGTCGGGCAGCAGCCCTGCCTCGTCGGCCTCCCGCAGCGCCGCGGGAAGCGCCGAAGGACCACCACCGGCCAGCGCGCGCATCGGTGTGAACCCCGGTGCCTCCCGGGCCCCTTCGGGCAGTCCGGCACGCTCCCCGGCGGCCAGCAGCGCGTATGAGTCGGCGGGCCGCCGTACCGTCTGCGCGGCGTTGTTGACCAGGATGTCGAGGGGCTCGCCCTCCTGCCTCAACTGCTCGCAGATCCCGAGCACCTGGCGCGGATCACGGAGATCCACCGCCAGCACCGTCAGCCGGTCCAGCCACTTCGCGCTGCCCGGTTCGGCGCGGAAGCGACGCATGGTGTCGTGCGGAAAGCGGCTGGTGACCAGGAGTTCGGCGCCGTCGCGCAGCATCATCAGGGCCAACTGGAAGCCGATCTTGACCCGGCCTCCGGTGAGCAGCGCGCGACGGCCACTCAGGTGGGTGGTGAGCGCACGCCGGGCGGTGTTGTCGGCGGCGCAGTCCGGGCACAGCCGGTGGTAGAAGGCGTCGACCTGTCGATAGGGCGTCTTGCAGACATAGCAGGAGCGGGGCTTCACGAAGACGCCGCCGCCCCCGGGGCGGGCGAGCGGTGCGTCCTCCCGCCGGTCGAGCGCTCCCGTCGCGGTCGCGGCCATCACGGCCGCGTCGGCGGCGGAGAGTTCGGCGCCGCGCACCTTGCGCCTGCGCACCCGCCCGTCTCTCGCGAAGGACGCGGCGACCTGTTCGGCGCGCAGCCTCACCGGGTCGTCGACGGGCAGCGCCCGCAGCTTGCCGACCGTACGGTGGAACGCCGCCAGTTCGTCCTGTGTGATCGCGCCGCCGTCACCCATGTGTCCCCGCCCCGCGTGTGCGCCGCCGTGGTCCTGACCGGATTCGAACCGGCGTATCCGCCTTGGACGGGCGGTGAGTCTGCCTCTGCTCCACAGGACCCCGCTATCCCGGTCCACCCGGCCGGACGCAGCCCGGACGACCGGATTCGAACCGGCGTATCCGCCTTGCCAAGGCGGCGAGTCTGCCTCTGCTCTACGCCCGGGTGCGCCACGGCGATGCTAGCCACCGCCACCGGATCGCCCCACCGAATTACGGGTGGGCTCCCGGACCGGGCAGGGCGCTGGTCCGGGGCAGGGCGCCGGTCCAGGGCAAGGCGCGGCCCGGGGCAAGGCGCGGCCCGGACGCGGCTGTTCACGGCGTCCGGCGCGGGGCCCGGCGTCGTAGGGGCCGGTTTCGGCGTCGTTGGGGTCAGTTCTGGTCCGCGCGCCGGAGGCTGAGCCGTTCCTTCTCGGACAGGCCGCCCCAGACGCCGAAGCGTTCGTCGTTGTTCAGCGCGTACTCGAGGCAGGCGGAGCGCATCTCGCACATCCCGCAGATGCGCTTTGCCTCACGCACCGAGCTGCCCGGCTCGGGAAAGAAGAAATCGGCCCCGGTCTGCGCGCACAACGCCTGCTCCTGCCAGGCGGAGTCGGCCGGGGTCATGGTGTCGGTGTGCATGACGAGGATCGTGCCGCGCGGCGAAAAACGTTCGATCAACGTGGGATCAACGCCATGTTCCGAGGCACCAGGCGGCTCGCCGTAAAGTATGAAAACAAAACAAACATAATCGATCACCCAGGGTAATCGCAATGGTCTCTCCCGCCCGCGGCGGGAGTCCCGGCAGCGATTGTCAGTGGGCGGTGCCAGACTCGGCGGTACAGGCAACGGGACCCCTCAAAGGAGGGCACAACATGCTCACCACCCGCTTTGTCACGGGCGCTCCGAACTGGCTCGATGTCGGCACCCCCGACATCGAAGGCGCCTCATCCTTCTATGGCGGCCTCTTCGGCTGGCAGTTCCAGTCGGCAGGGCCCGACGCCGGCGGCTACGGTTTCTTCCAGCTCGCCGGAAAGACCGCCGCGGGCGGTATGCAGACCACCGAGGAGCAGGGCCCACCCTCCTGGACGGTGTACTTCCAGAGTCCCGACGCGCAGGCCACGGCCAAGGCGGCCGAGCAGGCCGGCGGCAGTGTGATCGTCCAGCCCATGGATGTCATGGGCCAGGGCCACATGGCGATTCTCGGGGACGAGGCGGGTGTGCCCTTCGGCATCTGGCAGCCGGCCCTGACCAAGGGCATCGACGTGGCGGGTGACCCGGGTTCGCTGTGCTGGGTCGAGCTCTACACCCCGGACGAGCCGGCGGCCGCCGCGTTCTACAACTCCGTGTTCGGCTGGGAGACCTCGGCCACTCCGTTCCCCGGCGGCACGTACACGTGTATCAACCCCGCC
Source organism: Streptomyces sp. GbtcB7 (assembly GCF_019091445.1). Lineage (NCBI taxonomy): Bacteria > Bacillati > Actinomycetota > Actinomycetes > Kitasatosporales > Streptomycetaceae > Streptomyces > Streptomyces sp. GbtcB7. Next base: position 69,925 of record NZ_JAGXJM010000028.1, on the reverse strand, counting down.
GGGGCGGAGGAGACGGACATGTTCGGCGGCGTCGTCCCGCTGGCCGACGACCCGACCGAGGCCCAGTCGGGCGCGTACTGGCTGCCGTACTTCGAGGTCACCGACACGGACGCCACCGTCAGCAAGGCCCAGGAGCTGGGCGGCACGGTCCGCATGCCCGCCACGGACCTGGAGGGCGTCGGCCGCATGGCGAAGCTCGCCGACCCGTACGGGGCGCGCTTCGCGGTCATCAAGAGCGCGACGCGGGAGAGCTGAGCGTACGAGCGAGGCCGGTGGGGCTCCTGACACGTGGGCCCCACCGGCCCCCTCTTCAGTCCTGCCCTGCCCGGAAATTCAGTCCTGCCCTGCCCTGCCCGGAAAACGGGGATTACTCCCCATTTCTCGATTCGACGATACCATCGGTTCCGGGGAGTACTCCCCGGAACTTCCGAGAGGCGACATGATGAAGGTCGACGTGAACGGGCCCGATCCGGTGCGGCGGCGCGACGCACGGCGCAACCGCGAACTGCTGGTCGAGGCGGCTCGCGAGGTGTTCGCCGCGCAGGGCCTGGACGCGCCGCTCGATGTGATCGCACGCCGGGCCGGCGTCGGAAACGCCACGCTCTACCGGCACTTCCCCAGCCGCGCCGCGCTGGTCGACGCGGTCTTCCGCGACTCGCTCACGCAGACCATGGACGCCGGAGACCGGGCCCGGGTCGCCGAGGACGCCTGGGCGGGTCTGCTGGGATACGTCGAAGAGGTCTTCGAGGGCCTCGCCGCCGACCGCGGTGCCAACGATCTGATGACCACCCACCTGGAGGGCGTCCACTCCCTCGACTCCGTGCACGCCCACAACCGGGAGACGGTGGAGGTGCTCCTGCGCCGCGGCCGCGAACAGGGCACGGTCCGCGACGATCTCACCACCGAGGACCTCCTCGTCGCGCTGGCCGTACTCGGCCGCGCCGTCCCGGCCCTCACGAGCACCGCCCCGGACGCCTGGCGCCGCCCCCTCGCCCTCCTCCTCGACGGACTGCGCGCCTCCCCCACCGCCGCCCCGCTGCCCGAGCCGTCGCTCACCCCGCCCCAACTCGGCACGTTCCTCGGCAACTTGGGGCCGCACCGGGACTGAAGGAAGCGAACGGAGACGAACCGGAGCGGGCGGGCGCACCACGGGGACGTTCCTACGCGGAAACCCGCCGCACCAACGTCGTCGGCAGCACCACGCCGGCCGGGCCACCGTCCGCCCCCTGCTTGCCCGCCCGGCGATCGAGGTCCCGCAGCAGCAGTCGCGCCATCAACCGGCCCATTTCCTCTATGTCCTGACGGACCGTCGTGAGCGGTGGATCCGTCTGTTCGGCGACCGGCAGCATGTCGTCGAACCCGATCACGGCGACGTCGTCCGGCACCCGCCGCCCCCGCTCGCGCAGCACCCGCAGGGCTCCCGAGGCCGTCAGGTCGTTCGCCGCGAACACCGCGTCGACGTCCGGGCAGCGCTCCAGCAGCTCCCGCATCGCACGCTCGCCGCCCGCGGGCGTGAAGTCCCCCTCGACGACGAGACGCGGATCGGCGTCGCCCATGACATCCCGGAAGCCGTCGAGCCGGTCGACGGCGGAGGTCTGGTCGAGGGCGCCGGTGATGTGCGCGACGCGGGTGCGGCCGAGTCCGACGAGATGGCGTACGGCCTCGCGGGCGCCGCCCCGGTTGTCGCTGTCGACGTAGACGGCCCGCCGCGCGCCGTCGCCCCAGCCGGGTCGCCCGCCGAACACGGTCGGCACGCCCGCGCCGTGGATCAGCTGCGGCAGCGGGTCGTCGAGGTGCAGCGAGAAGACGAGCGCGCCGTCGACATGACCGCCGGCGAGATACCGGCCGACGCGCGCGTGGTCGTCGCGGCCCTCGGTGAGCAGCAGGACGAGCTGCGAGTCGTGCGCGGTCAGCTCCTTGCTGATGCCGCGGAGCTGGAGGGCGAAGAAGGGGTCGGCGAAGACCCTGGTCTCCGGTTCGGCGATGACGACGGCGACGGCGTCGTGGCGCCGGGTGACCAGGCTTCGGGCGGCCTGGTTGGGGACGTAACCGAGCTCCTCGACGGCCCGTCTGACCCGCTCGACGAGCGGTTCGCGCACTCCGTCTCCGCCGTTGACGACGCGCGAGGCGGTGGCCCGTGAGACCCCCGCTCGCGCGGCCACGGCCTCCAGCGTGGGACGCGACGCTGTCTCGGTCACCTCAGGGCTCCTCCTCGGCGGTTGCCAAGAAGGATAGCCCCGGGCAGCACGCGTTGAGAGCGCTCCCCGACCGACGTCCACCGCGGCACCGCGGGAGTGCTGACCGACGTCCACCGCGCCGTTGCGGGACTGCCGACTTGATCCGCCGGACAGGCCCTAGCCGTCCTCGCGCTTGGCTCGGCTCGGTTGTACCCGTTTGGGCTCGCCCGGCATCTTCGGGTACTCGGGGGGATACGGCAGGTCCCCGAGACCGTGGTCGTGTTCGTCGCGGCTGGCCAGCTCCAGGAGCGCTTCGAGGGAGAAGGCGTGGTCGTCCATGTCGGCGTGCACATCGCCGAGTTCGGCGAAGCGCTTGGGCATGGTCGCCAGGTCGAAGTCCCGGGGACGCGCTTCGGCCACCTCGTCCCAGCGCAGGGGCGCGGAGACGGGGGCGTGCGGGCGGGGCCGTACCGAATAGGCGGAGGCGATCGTGCGGTCCCGCGCGGTCTGGTTGTAGTCGACGAAGATCTTCTCGCCGCGTTCCTCCTTCCACCAGGCGGTGGTCACCTGGTCGGGCATCCGGCGTTCGAGTTCGCGCCCGGCGGCGATCGCGGCCCGGCGGACCTGGGTGAAGGTCCAGCGCGGCGCGATCGGAACGAAGACGTGCAGCCCTCGGCCGCCGGACGTCTTGGGCCAGCCGCGCAGATCGCCGTACTCGTGCAGGACCTCGCGCAGCTCATGGGCGGCGCGCACGGCGTCGTCGTAGTCCGTGCCGGGCTGTGGGTCGAGGTCGATGCGGAGCTCGTCGGGGTGGTCGACGTCGTCGCGGCGCACCGGCCACGGGTGGAAGGTGAGGGTGCCGTACTGCGCGGCCCACACCACGGCCGCGACCTCGGTGGGGCACATCTCGTCGGCGGTGCGCCCGCTGGGGAAGGTGATGTGCGCGGTCGGGATCCACTCGGGCATGTTCTTGGGCGCCCGCTTCTGGAAGAAGCTCTCGCCCGTGACGCCCTCCGGGTACCTCTCCAGGGTGGTGGGGCGGTCGCGCAGGGCGCGCAGGATGCCCTCGCCGACGGACAGGTAGTACTGGGCGAGGTCCAGCTTCGTGAAGCCGCGCTCCGGAAAGAAGATCCTGCCCGGGCTGGACAGACGTACGGTCCTCCCGGCTGCGTCGAGTTCCACCGCATCGGCCATGCGAGCCACGGTAGGCCCAGCCCGCACGGCTCGCACACCGGGCGAAAGGCATCGTGTCGCCGCAGAATCGAAGCATGGATCTGCCGGTGATGCCGCCCCTGAAGCCGATGCTCGCCAAGTCCGTGGCGAAGATCCCGCCGGACATGCAGTACGAGGCGAAGTGGGACGGGTTCCGCGCGATCGTGTTCCGCGACGGCGACGAGGTCGAGCTCGGCAGTCGTACCGGCAAGACGCTGACCAGGTACTTCCCCGAGCTGGTGGCGGCGTTGCGGGAGCGGCTGCCGGAGCGCTGTGTGATGGACGGCGAGATCGTGATCGCCAGGGAGGGCCGGCTCGACTTCGACGCGCTCACCGAGCGCATCCATCCCGCGGACTCCCGGGTGCGGATGCTGGCGGAGAAGACTCCCGCCTCCTTCGTGGCCTTCGATCTGCTGGCACTGGCCGACGAGTCGCTGCTCGACGTGGCCCTCGGCGACCGGCGGGCCCTGCTGACGATGGCGCTGTCCGGGGTGACGGCCCCGGTTCACGTGGCGCCGGCGACCACGGACCGCGAGGTGGCGCAGCGGTGGTTCGAGCAGTACGAGGGCGCGGGCCTCGACGGGGTCATCGCCAAGCCGCTCAACCTGCGCTACCGGCAGGACGAGCGGGCCATGTTCAAGATCAAGCACGAGCGCACCGCGGACGTCGTCGTCGCGGGGTACCGCCTCCACAAGAGCGGGCCCGTCGTCGGTTCCCTGCTGCTCGGTCTGTACGACGACGGGGGCACCCTCCAGCACGTGGGGGTGAGCGCCGCCTTCCCGATGAAACAGCGGGCACAACTGGTGGAGGAGCTGGAGCCGCTGCGCATGGAGGACGTCGAGCGGCATCCCTGGGCGGCCTGGTCGCAGGAGTCGGCGCACGAGTCCGCGCGGCTGCCGGGCGCGCCCAGCCGGTGGTCGACGAAGAAGGACTTCTCCTGGGTGCCGCTGCGGCCCGAGCGGGTGGTGGAGGTGGCGTACGACCACATGGAGAACGGCGTGCGGTTCCGTCACACGGCCCGCTTCCGCCGCTGGCGCCCGGACCGGACCGCAGAGAGCTGCACGTACAGCCAGTTGGACGAGCCCGTCGGGTACGACCTCGCGGAGATCCTCGGCCCGCAGAACTGACGCGGTCACCCGCACAACCGACCTGCGGCCCGATCGGTCCAACAAGTGGGCTGATCGGCCCAACTCGACACACGCGAACAGAAGTGAGCGGGTATGGCCACCGATGAACCTATGAGCGCACAATCGATGGCACGGGACAGGGTGGCACGTTGAGCATGCGACAGATGGCGCGGACGCGGTGCGGCGCGATGACGGCGGCGCTGCTGACCGTCGCCGCGGCGGGCTCTCTGGTGACGGGCTGTTCCTCGGGCAGCAGCGTCACCGACGACGGACGCGCCCCGGCACCGAGCCACAGCCAAGGGCAGGAGACGGGGCCGACCCAGAGCCCCTCCAGTACCGCCGGTCCCGTACTCGCCGTGAAGATCGACAATGTGAGCGCGGCGCGCCCTCAGACGGGTCTCGACGCGGCGGACGTCGTCTACGCGGAGCAGGTCGAGGGCGGTCTGAGCCGGCTGATGGCCATCTACGCGAGCAAGCTGCCCGAGGCCGTCGGGCCGGTGCGCAGTGCGCGCGAGTCGGACCTGGAGCTGCTGCGCCAGTTCGACCGGCCGACGCTCGCCTTCTCGGGTGCCCAGCACAAGTTGCTGCCGGTCATCGCCAAGGCACCCGTGCATGCGGTGTCGGCCGATCAGGGCTCCAGCGCGTATTACCGCAGCGCCTCCAAGGTCGCCCCTCACAACCTCTTTCTGCACCCGAAGCAGCTCATGCGTTCCGCGCCGGGGGCCGCCGCCCTCACCACCGGGTTCCACTTCGGTGCCGCCCCGGCGGGCGGCAGCCCGGAGACCTCGCGCACGGTGCGCTTCCCCGCGGCCCGCTTCACCTTCGCCTGGTCGGCGAGCAAGCACCGCTGGCTGGTCTCGATGGACGGGACACCGACGGTGACGACGGACGGGAAGCGGGTGGCGCCCGCGACCGTGGTCGTGCAGTACGTGAAGGTGCGCAACTCCAAGTACCACGACGTCCTCGGCAACAACACGCCGTACACGGAGACGGTGGGTTCGGGGACGGCGAAGGTGCTGCGCGACGGCAAGGTCTTCGACGTCGACTGGAAGCGCCCGACCGCCGGCGACGGCACCGACTTCACGACCACCGACGGCGCGCCGATGAACTTCGCGAAGGGGCAGGTGTGGGTGGTCTTCGCCAAGGCATGACGACGAAGCCATGACGACGAAGCCGTGAACGCGGCGGGCGACGGGACTCGTCGGGCTCGTCGGGCGGCGGGGGCTACCCGATGACCACCACCCGCGCCCACGCGGGCGGTGCGTCCGGTGCGTAGTCGGGATCGTCCTCGTTCCCCGACCCGGCTGCCGGCTCCCGGGGGAACAGACCCACCACCGTCCGGCACGGTGGCCGGTCCGGCCACGGCGTCTGCCCGTCCGTCAGGACCACGACGACGTCCGGTCGGGGCTGCGCCCTGAGCGCCTTGGCGAAGCCCGTGCGCAGGTCCGTACCCCCGCCGCCCAGCAGCGGTATTCCCTCGGCACGGCACAGCGGGTGCGCGATCGGGGCCGCCGCGTCGCAGGGCACCACGGTGACCAGGTCGCGGCGGCCGCCCACGGCGCGGGAGATGGCGGTGACCTCGAGGAGCGCGCTGCCCAGTTCGGCGTCACTCACCGACCCGGAGGTGTCGATGACCACGCAGACCCGCGGCGGCCTGCGTCGCAGGCTCGGCAGCACGGCGCCGGGCACCCCGGCCGAGCGCCGCGACGGTCGGCCGTACGTGTAGTCCTCGCCCACGCCGGAGCTGGAGGCCGCCGAGCGGACCGCCGCGCCCAGCAACTCGCGCCAGGGCTGCGGCGGATGGAACGCTTCGTCCGCCCACCGCCGCCACCCGTTCGGGGTGTCTCCCGGACGGGCGGTGATGCCCTGCGCCACCCGGAACCGCACCGCGTCCCGTTCCTGCGGGCTGAGGCCGTGCGCGCCGTCCGGGCCGAGGTCCCACTCCCGTTCGAGTCCGTCGGCGCCGCTTCCGCAGTCCAGCCAGGCCAGGCTCTGGGTGAGCGCCCCGAGGCGGAACTGGCTCAGGTAGTCCTCCATGAGCTGTCCCTCGGGCAGCTTCAAGAACCGTGGCGTGACGGCGCCTTCGGGCCGGAGCAGTCCGTCGCCGAACGCGTCGTCGTTGATCTCGCAGTCCGCGGCGATGTTCATCCGCAGCCGTTCCCCCGGGCCGGTCAGTCCACGCTCCCGCGCGACCCTGTCCCCGCGCCCGTGGTGGTCGCGCAGGAGGTGCGACACCTCGTGCACCCACACCCCGGCCAGTTCCTCCACCGGGGTCCGGTCCACGAACGCCGGCGAGGCGTAGCAGCGCCAGTGCCGGTCGACGGCCATCGTCGGCACGCGCCGCGACTCCACGGTGTGCAGGGCGAACAGCGCCGTGGCCAGGTAGGGCCGGACCCGGGCGGCGTGCAGCCGGGCGGCGAAGAGCTTGTCGAGGTCCAGTGTCCCCGGTGCGGGCGCGGTCATCGTCCGGCCTTCGCGGCGGCGGCGGTCCGGACCGCCGCCCGGTCCGCCCGTCGGGACAGGGACACCGCGCCGGCAAGCCGCTCGATCGCTGCCGGAACGTCCCAGTCATCCTGGCGCAGCGAGGCGAGTGTGGTCGCCGGGACGACCACGAGGTCCGGGGCTCCGGTCTCCAGCGCCCGCACCAGGAGCGCCCATGCCGCGTCCCAACGGGACTTCTCCGGACGCCCGCGGACCGCGGCCACCACACCGTCGAGCACGGCTTGGCGGAGGTCCCCCCGCTCGGGCAGGTCGGCACCCGCCGGGTCGGCGAGCAGCGTCTCGGGGTCCGGGAGGTCCATCCGGTCCAGGCTTGCCAGCAGTTCCAGCCCAGGACCGTCCCCCACCGTGCCCCTGACCAGCAGGGAAAGCACCTCCCGGGAGGAGCCGGCCGCGGTGGCGAAGGCGACGAGGCCCAGGGTCATCTCCCAGCTTCGGGGCGACGGCCAGGGACCGCCCCGGCGCGTTTCGTTGCTGGGCAGCCGGTGCACGAGCCCGGGGCGGGCGGAGAGGAGCCCGCACACCGCGCGGCGGGCGAAGTCCACGGCCTCCGGCAACCGCTCCGGGTCGAGCCGGGGCAGTGTTGCCCGCGGCCATGTCCCCCCGAGGCCGCGCACCACGACCTCGTGGTCGTGGGTCCACTGAAGATGCACGAACCGGTTGGCCAGCGGCGGGCTCAGCTCCCAGCCGTCGGCAGCCGAGGACCGAGGATTGGCGGCAGCCACGATCCGGACCTCGGGCGGCAGTTGAAGGGCGCCGATCCGCCGCTCCAGGACGAGGCGGAGCAGGGCGGCCTGGACGGCCGGTGGCGCGGTGGACAGCTCGTCCAGGAACAGCAGCCCGCGGCCCGCCCGTACCAGTCGCACCGCCCAGTCCGGCGGGGCCATCGGGACACCCTGCTGCGCGGGGTCGTCGCCGACGATGGGCAGTCCCGAGAAGTCGGACGGCTCGTGCACGCTGGCGATCACGGTGGTCAACGGAAGGTCCAGGGCCGCGGCGAGCTGGGTCAGGGCCGCGGTCTTGCCGATCCCCGGCTCACCCCACAGGAGCACGGGCAGGTCGGCGGCCACGGCCAGCGTCAGTGCCTCCAACTGGACGTCGGGGCGCGGTTCGGTGCCGGCGTCACGCAGCAGCGCCAGCAACGCGCCGGCAACGTCGATCTGGGAGGCGGGGGCCTGGTCGGCGGGAGTGTCGGTCGCGACGAACGGTGTACATGTGGGCATATTTCATCACCTTTGGGTCGTGGTGGAACGAGTGGGTGGGTGTTTGGTGGGTGCTCGATGGGCGCTTGGGCGGGGTGCTCGGTGGGGGTGCTCGGTGGGGGTGCTTGGTGGGGGTGCTTGGTGGCCAGGTGGGCGCAGGGGGGCGGAAGCCCCCCGGGTCAGCGAGCGGCCGTGTGGCGCGGGTGCGCTCGGTGCCAACGGGGGCGGTCGAGGCCTGGGAGCAGGCGGCCGGATCCGGGGCCGGGGCCGGTCATGCCCGCTCTGAACAGGCCGTACGTGATCCGCCGCAGCGCGGCCGCCTCGAGCTCGTCCCGTAGCGGGCCGCTGCGCAGCACCGCGTCCGGACCCAGCAGGCCCTCGACGACGTCCATCGCACCGGCGGTGTCGCCATGGATCAGGCGTTCGCGGACCCCGGTGAGGCAGTCCGGACGACGGTGCGCCTCGTCGATGGCCCGCAGGCAGGGAAGCGGGGTACCGGTCAGCGCGACCAGCAGTTCCTCCCGGCGGATCTCGGCCGGGTCATGGTCCAGCGGCGCCAGCACCCCGTCGACCAGGCCGATACGGTGCTGGGCTCCCCGGCAGTCCACGAGGCGTGGCTGCCCGGCCCGGCCCGGGGTCCGGGAGGGACCGGCCGGGCCATGCTCCAGCGTCCGGGAGGAAGCGGTCGGCGAGTGATCCGGTACCAGTGCCGAGGCGACCAGCGGATGCAGCCGATCGACCTCGATCGAACCGGTGCGGATCAGTTCCAGGTCGGGCAGCAGCCAGGTGGCCGCGTCGGGCAGGACGGGCAGCGCGGAGACGCTGCCGTCCGTGGGCGCCGTCGCGATCCGCATACCCGGCGGCCCGACGCCGTCCCTGTCCGCGACCACGTCCAGGACCAGCCGGTCCCGGGCCCCGAGCCGCACGGCGACGGTACCGGTCGTCCGCCCCTGGGCCTGGAGCAGAATCCCCGCCTCGGCCGCCCAGCGATCCACGGCACACCCGCGCCCCCGCGGCACGAATCCCGGCGGATCCAGGTTCTCGGGGTGGCCGTCGGCGGGCACCAGGTCGGCCCCTGACCGCACGCGCAGCTCATCGGTCCTGCGCGCGTCCCACAGATGGCGGTGCAGGTCGAGGCGGAAGCGGCGGCTGGGACGGGGGTGCGGATGTCGACGGACACCGGCCTCGAAGTGGGATCGGTCGTGAGATCCGTCGCGAGGTCCGACGTGCGGTGCGGCCCACAGGGCGAGGCTGATCCGCTGACCGCCGTCCGCCCAGGCCGGTGGAGTCCGCACGACGAGGTGCACCGGGCCTACGCCGTCTCGCCCTTGGGTGTCGTACCGGGCCAGGGCGATGGTCAGACCCGGGCGCAGCAGCCCGTGCGGAGCGATCCTCGGCATGTGCCAGCGCAGCAGGTCGGGAGCCAGATGGCGGAGGTCGGCCCGGACCCGAGCGGCGAGGTCGTGGCCGTAAGTACGCGCCACGGAACGCAGGTTGAGATCGACGTCGATGCCTGCGGCGGCGCACGCCCCCGCCCAGTCCCCGGCGCGGCGGCGGGCGGTCGCAGTCTCGATCATGGCGGGCGGCACGGCGAACTCTCGCACGGGCAGCCAGAAGGAAAGGCGGGAATCCCCATTCGCGGTCTGAGTGAGCATCAGCACTCACCTTGCGCGGACGGGACCCCCATTCTGCCGACAGAGTGAGTCATCATCGCGGGGAGCCTAGCGCTCCTGACCGTGATCTGTCAGATGTTTTCGCCTGGGGTCGCCCGGTGAAGGACCGCCTGGCGTTGCGCGGTGAGGGGTTCCGTCGGGTTGCGCAGCCCCTCCGCGGCGTCCGAGACACGCTGGATGAGGTCGAAGAAGACGGTCTGCTCCTCGGCGGAGAGCGGGGCCAGGAAGACCTGGTTCATACGCGCCGTGCGCACGGTCAGCTTGCGGTGCGTACGCGTCCCCTCGTCGGTGAGGCGCAGCAGGAAGCGGCGGCCGTCCTGCGGATCGCGCACCTTGTCGAGCAGGCCCCGGCGACTGAGCCGGCTGATGACCTCGGCGATGGTCGACCGGTCCAGGCCCACTCGCTCCCCCACCGTGCGCTGATCCAGTCCCGGCTCCGCGACCAGCGCGTTCAGGACCGCGAACTGCGGTGAGGTGATCTCCTCGGAGACCATCGTGTTCCACAGCAGATAGTGGGCCTGCTGGAGTCGCCGGGCGAGGTGCCCGGGGTGGGTGGTGAGGTCCACCGCGGCCATGTGCGCTCCCCCTGGGTGAGTCCGTCATTTCGTTGGTGCACTGAACGATACCGCGCATCACCGGGATGCGTACCAGCGCGTTAAGGACCGTACACTCACCGATTTCATGGAAGTCTTGACGACACGGGCCACTGGTGGCAGCGTGAGTGAAACCTCGCAGAAATAATCAGTGCCCTGAGTAATTGAGGGCCTGGACGCTTGGAAGAGATGGGGCTTCACGGATGGACAAGGTGGTCGCCACAGCCCTGGAGGCGGTGGCCGATGTGCCGGACGGCGCGACCCTGGCGGTCGGCGGTTTCGGGCTGAGCGGTGTGCCGAACGTGCTGATCGAGGCGCTGTACGAGCGCGGAGTCGGCGGTCTGGGCGTGGTGTCCAACAACTGCGGGGCGATGGAGTCCGGGCTCGCGGTGCTGCTGTCCGCCGGGCGGATCGCGCGGGTGACCGGCTCCTACATCGGGGCGAACAAGGAGTTCGCGCGGCAGTATCTGGCGGGCGAGCTGGAGGTGGAGATGATCCCGCAGGGCACGCTCGCGGAGCGGTTGCGTGCGGGTGGTGCGGGGATCCCCGCCTTCTACACCCCGGCCGGGGTCGGCACCCAGGTCGCGGACGGCGGCCTGCCCTGGCGCTACGACGGCTCCGGCGGGGTGGCCCTCGCGTCGCCGCCGAAGGAGGTGCGCGAGTTCGACGGCACCGAGTACGTGCTGGAGCGCGGCATCCGCACCGACTTCGCGCTGGTCCGGGCCGCGAAGGGCGACCGGCACGGCAACCTCGTCTTCAGCAGGTCCACCCGGAACTTCAACCCCCTCGCGGCGATGGCGGGCAGGGTGACGATCGCCGAGGTGGAGGAGCTGGTCGAGCCCGGCGGGATCGACCCGGACGCGGTGCATCTGCCGGGGATCTTCGTGCAGCGGGTGGTGGCCCTCACCCCCGAACAGGCCGCCGCGAAGATGATCGAGAAGCGGACGGTGAGCGGCTGATGGCGTGGACACGCGAGGAGATGGCGGCCCGTGCGGCACGCGAACTCCAGGACGGGCAGTACGTCAATCTCGGCATCGGGCTGCCGACGCTGATCCCCAACTACCTCCCGGCCGGCGTCGAGGTGATCCTGGAGTCGGAGAACGGGATCCTCGGCACCGGCCCCTACCCCACCGAGGACCAGGTCGACCCGGACCTCATCAACGCCGGCAAGGAGACCGTGACGGTCCTGCCGGGCGCCTCCTTCTTCGACTCGGCGCTGTCGTTCTCGATGATCCGGGGCGGGCACATCGACGTGGCCGTGCTCGGCGCGATGCAGGTGTCCGCGGGTGGTGACCTGGCGAACTGGGCCATCCCGGGGAAGATGATCACCGGGATCGGTGGCGCGATGGACCTGGTCCACGGTGCCCGCGCCGTCATCGTCGTCATGACCCACACCGCCAAGGACGGCAGCGCGAAGATCCTTCGGGAGTGCGCGCTGCCGCTCACCGGCAAGGCGTGCGTCAACCGGATCATCACCGACCTCGGCGTCCTCGACGTCACCGACGAGGGGCTGGTGCTCATCGAGACCGCGCCCGGCGTCACGGTCGGAGAGATCGTGGCCAAGACCGCCGCGAAGGTCCGTGTCGCAGCCGAACTCACCGAGGAGACCCAGCCGTGAAGGACGTCTACATCGTCGATGCGGTCCGCACCCCCATCGGCAAGTACAACGGAGGCCTCGCGTCCGTCCGCCCGGACGACCTCGCCGCCCACGCCATCCGGGAACTCCTGGCCCGCACCCCGGATCTGGACCCCGCCCGGATCGAGGACGTCTACCTCGGCAACGCCAACGGCGCCGGTGAGGAGAACCGCAACGTCGCCCGCATGGCCGCCCTGCTCGCCGGCCTGCCCACCTCGGTGCCCGGGGTGAGCGTCAACCGGCTGTGCGCCTCCGGACTCGAAGCCGTCATCCAGGCCGCCCGCGCGATCGCCGTCGGCGACGCCCACATCGCCCTGGCCGGCGGCGTGGAGTCCATGACCCGTGCCCCCTACGTCCTGCCCAAGAACGACCGGCCCTTCCCCGCCGGACACACCGAGCTGTACTCCACCACCCTCGGCTGGCGCATGGTCAACCCGAAGATGGACCCCCAGTGGACCATCCCGCTCGGCGAGTCCGCCGAACTCATCGCCGACAAGCACAAGATCAGCCGCGAGCAGCAGGACGAATACGCCATCGGCAGCCACCGCAAGGCGGCGAAGGCCCAGCAGGAGGGCCTGTTCGACCGCGAGATCGCCCCCGTGCCGATCCCGCAGCGCAAGGGCGACCCGGTCGTCCTCGCCGCCGACGAATCCGTCCGCCCCGACGCCTCCCCCACCGCCATGGCCAGGCTCAAGCCGTCCTTCCGCACCACCGACGGCACGGTCACCGCGGGCAACGCCTCGCCCCTCAACGACGGCGCCGCCGCCCTCCTCCTGACCGACGAGGAAGGGCTGAAGGCCACCGGCCGTGAACCTCTCGCCCGCATCCGAGCCACCGGCGTCTCCGCGACCGACCCCCAGTACTTCGGACTCGCCCCCGTCGAAGCCGTCACCCGCGCCCTGGCCAAAGCCGGCAAGACCTTCGCGGAACTGTCCGTCCTCGAACTGAACGAGGCCTTCGCCGCCCAGGTCCTCGGCTGCCTCGCCGAATGGCCCGAGTTCGACCCCGCGATCCTCAACCCCCAGGGCGGCGCGATCGCCCTCGGCCACCCCCTCGGCGCCTCCGGCGCCCGCCTCGCCGGCACCGTCGCCCACCAACTCGCCCGTCAGGGCTCCGGCACCGGCATCGCCACCCTCTGCATCGGCGTCGGCCAGGGCCTCGCCCTCGTCCTCGAACGATAGGAAGTCGACCATGGCCCTCACCCAGTCGGACATCGACGTCGAGATCAACGATCTCCAGGGCGCGTACGACAAGGCGGTCGCCGGCGGAGCGCCGGTTCGCAACCACCCGTCGCGCGACTACCCCCCGTACCGCAGCTCCCTGCTGCGCCACCCCAAGCAGCCGCTGGTCGCCGTCGACGGCGGTGACCCGGAGACGGTCGAGCTGTCGGGTCCGGTGTTCGGCGTCACCGACATCACCGAGCACGACAGCGACCTGACCATCCAGCACCGGGGCGAGCCGCTCGGCGAACGCATGACCGTCTCGGGCCGGCTGCTCGACCGCGACGGGCGTCCCGTGCGCGGTCAGCTCATCGAGATCTGGCAGGCCAACGCAGCCGGTCGTTACGCCCATCTGCGCGAGCAGCACCCGGCGCCGCTGGACCCCAACTTCACCGGTGTCGGGCGGACCCTGACGGATGATCAGGGCCGGTACAGGTTCACCACGATCAAGCCGGGCCCCTACCCGTGGGGCAACCACACGAACGCGTGGCGGCCCGCGCACATCCACTTCTCGGTCTTCGGTACGGCGTTCACCCAGCGGCTGATCACCCAGATGTACTTCCCGAGCGACCCGCTGTTCCGCTACGACCCGATCCTGCAGTCCGTGACGGACCAGGCGGCGCGCGACCGTCTGATCGCCACCTACCAGCACGATCTCTCCCGGCCCGAGTTCTCCATGGGCTACGAGTGGGACATCGTCCTCGACGGTCCCTCCGCCACCTGGATCGAGGAAGGCCGTTGAGCATGACCGAGCGGTTGCTCCCCACCCCGTCCCACACCATCGGCCCCTTCTACGGGCACGCGCTGCCCTTTCCTGACGGCGGTCAGGTCGCGCCGCAGGGCCACCCCGAGGCGATCACCCTGCACGGGTACGTGCTCGACGGCGCGGGCGAGGTGATCCCGGACGCCCTCCTGGACTTCTGGCAGGCGGCGCCCGACGGCTCCCTCAAGGGTGCCCCCGGTTCCCTGCGCCGCGACCCGTCGACGGGCGGCTTCCTCGGCCGCAACGGCGTCGACTTCACGGGCTTCGGCCGGGTCGCCACGGACGCCGACGGTCGGTACGCGCTGCACACCCTGCCGCCGGGCAACGCCGGGCTTCCGTACATCAGCGTGTGTGTGTTCGCGCGCGGTCTGGTGCACCACCTCTTCACCCGCGCGTACCTCGCCGACGGCACCGACCCGCTGCTCGACTCGCTCCCTGCCGACCGGCGCGCCACGCTGATCGCGGCCGAGGGCGCGAACCGGACGTACCGTTTCGACATCCGCCTTCAGGGCGAAGGCGAAACGGTCTTCCTGGAGTTCCAGTGACAGCTGCCGGCCCGGTCCGGTCCGAGTCCGATGCCGATGCCGGGCTGCTCGCCCCCGGGTGGGCGGGCTCCCCGGCGGCGTCCGCGACCTCGGACGGCGCTTTTCTGGGGGCGCTCCTCGACGCCGAGGCGGCCCTGACCCGCGCTCAGGCGGGACTCGGGCTCGCGCCGGACGCGGCGGCGTCGGCGGTGTCCGCCGTGGCCGCGGCGGACCTCGACGTCAGGTCGATCGCGCTGCGCGCCCGAGGTGGCGGCAATCCGGTGATTCCGCTGGTCGCGGATCTGACGGCGGCGGTCGGCAAGGAGTACGGGCCCTACGTCCACCGGGGCGCGACCAGCCAGGACATCCTGGACACGGCGCTGATGCTGATCGCCCGTCGCACGCTGGACCTGGTCCTGGCGGATCTGGAACGGACGGCGCGGGCCCTGGCCCGACTCGCCGCGGCGCACCGGGACACGGTGATGCCGGGGCGGACCCTCACACAGCACGCCGTACCGACGACCTTCGGGCTGAAGGCCGCGGGGTGGCGGTCGCTCGTGCTGGACGCGCGGGACCGGCTCGCGGGTCTCCGGCTCCCGGCCCAACTGGGCGGCGCCGCCGGGACGTTGGCCGCCTTCGCGGCCTTCGGCGCCGAGGATCCGGGCGCGCTCGTGGCGGCGTACGCCGGTGAACTCGACCTCGCGGAACCGGCGTTGCCCTGGCACACCCTGCGGACACCGATCGCCGACCTGGCCGGCGGCCTGGCCTTCACGGCCGGGGCCCTCGGCAAGATGGCGGCCGATGTGCTCACCCTCTCCCGCACGGAGATCGCCGAGGTCGCGGAGGGGAGCGGTGGCGGGTCGTCCGCGATGCCGCACAAGGCAAACCCGGTGGCGGCCACCGTGATCGCCGCCTCCGCGCGGCGCGCGCCGGGGCTCGCCGCCACGCTCTACGGGTCGATGGTCGCCGAGGACGAGCGGCCGGCCGGTGCCTGGCACGCCGAGTGGGAGCCGTTGCGCGAGCTGCTGAGGCTGGTCGCAGGCACCGCCCGGAACGCCGCCGAACTGGTCGAGGGGCTCCGGGTGAACGCGGACGCCATGCGCGATCACCTCGCCCTCACCCATGGGTTGATCGTCTCCGAGCGCCTGGCCGTCGAACTCGCTCCGGTGCTCGGGCGGGCCCGCGCCAAGGAGCTGCTGACCCGGGCCGCCGAGCGGGCCGTCGCCCAGAGACGGCCCCTCGTGGACGTACTCGGCGAGGAGCCGGAGCTCAAGGGGCTCGACCTCGTGGAACTCACCGACCCCACCCGCTACACGGGCTCCGCGGGAGCCCTCACCGACCGTGCTCTGGAGCGAACGTGACCCGCACCCTGCTCAACCACCGCGCCGAGGGCCCCGAGACCGCATCGCCCCTGCTCCTCGGGCCCTCGCTCGGCACCTCCCACGCCCTGTGGGACAAGGTCGCGCCCGAGCTGTCCGCCACCCACCGGGTGGTTCGCTGGGATCTGCCGGGACACGGAGGGTCGGCGCCGGACCTGATCGGGCCGGGAGCCACCGTCGATGACCTCGCCGCCCTGGTCCTCGGCCTCGCCGACTCGCTCGGCATCGAACGCTTCGCCTACGCGGGCGTCTCGCTCGGCGGCGCGGTCGGTCTACACCTCGCCGTCCACCACCCGGAGCGTGTGTCGTCCCTCGCCGTCATCTGCTCCTCGGCGCACTTCAACGGCTCCAAGCCGTGGGAGGAGCGTGCGGAGCTGGTACGCCGGGAGGGGCTGGCCGCGCTCGCCGAGAACGCGAACTCCCGTTGGTTCACGCCCGGTTTCACCGTGCCGCGGTTGATCGAGGACCACCGGAAGGCGGACCCGGAGGCGTACGCCGCCTGCTGTGACGCGCTGGCCGCCTTCGACCTGCGCGACCGGCTCCCCGAGATCTCCTTGCCCACCCTGCTGATCGCGGGCCGCCAGGACCCGGCGACGCCGCCCGCCCATCTGCGGGAGATCGCCGACGCGGTGGCGAGCGCCACGCTCGTCGAGCTCCCGGGAGCCTCGCACTTGGCGCCCGCGCAGTGTCCGGCGGCGGTCCTGACGGCGTTGCGGGCCCACTTCGACGGGGGCGCCCAGCGGGGCATGGAGGTGCGGCGTGAGGTGCTGGGTGACGCCCATGTGAACCGGGCACAGGCCCGGCAGACCCCCTTCACCGCCCGCTTCCAGGACTTCATCTCGCGCTACGCCTGGGGCGAGATCTGGACCGACCCGACGCTCTCGCGCCGCGAACGCAGCATGATCACCCTGACCGCGCTGGTCGCCCACGGTCACTACGACGAGCTGGCCATGCACGTCCGGGCGGCGCGCCGCAACGGGCTGACCCCGGAGGAGATCGGCGCCGTACTGCTGCAGACGGCCGTGTACTGCGGTGTCCCGGCGGCGAACTCGGCGTTCGCGACGGCTCAGCGGGTGCTCGCCGAGGAAGAGGGCGACGACGGCGCCACAGGGTGACCCTGCCGTCCGCTCCGGACACCTCGTCCTCGCGCACGGCCTGGCGGCTACCTCAGCCCTCTCCCTGTGGCCAGGACCTCCTCCGCCCTCGCCACCAGCCCGTCCGCCCCGCACGAGCGCGCCAGCGTCAGGCCCTTGCCGAGCTCCGAGACCGAGCGCGCCGCGATGCCGTACTCGACGCGGGCCGCCGCGTGTTCGTACTGGCAGGGCGAGGCCTCCAGGTAGGTGACGGCCTGGGCGGCCAGGCGTACCGCACGCTGGCCCGATTCGAGGGCCGCCGCGCAGCGCAGTGCCTCACCGATCGCGGTGTCCGTGCCGAAGCGCTCGGCCTGGCGGCGGGCGTCGCTGGCCAGTGCGGCGGCGCGGGCCGGGTCGTCCGAGGCGAGCGCGCGGGCGAGGTCGAGCGCCCAGGGCGCCATCACCGTGTTGTGGTGGCCGCGCGCCGCGGCGGCCTTCTCGGCGGCCTCGAGTTCGTTGATGCCGTCCTTGACGCGGCCGACGGCGAGCAACAGCCGTCCGCGTACGGAACGGGTGTCGGGCAGCACGATGGTGGACGGGTACGGCGGTGCGAAGCCGTACTGCTCGGCGATCGCCCAGGCCTCCTGGACGTCGCCGCGGGCGAGCAGTGTGTCGACGAGGCCGCAGGTGGCGGACCAGTACAGGGGCAGCCCGCGTCCGACCCGCTCGGCGATGCGCAGCGACTCGCGCAGGGTGGTCTCGGCGTCCCTGAGCCGGCCCCGCCTGCGGTGGGCGAGACCGAGGAAGGCGTGTGCCAGGGCGAGGTGGCCGCCGCTCCATCCGGCGCTCGTGTAGGAGCGCAGCGCCTCGGAGAAGAGGCTCTCGGCCCGGTCGAGCCGGTCCGCGTAGGCGTACGAACTGCCCAGCATCATGAGGAGTTCGATGCCCCACTCGGTGTCGGTCCAGCCGAGTCCGGGCGCGAGGCGGCCGTTGACGAGAGCGTGGTCGCAGAGTTCCACGACCTCCTCCGCGCTCTCGCCGCGGGTCATCGCGTCGAAGCCGCGCAGTATCAGCAGGGCGCGCTCGGAGTTGTCGCGTCCGGTGCAGGTCTTGACGAGTTCGGCGAGGCTTCGGGAGCGTCCCGGAAGGTGGTCCTCGCCCGCGTGGATGCCCTCCCACATGTAGTGGACGGCCTGAAGCCGCATCCGGGCGGGGCCCGCGTCGAGCCGGGCGGCCTCCGCGTCGACCGTGCGGACGGCCTCGTCCAGCTGGTCGTTGTGGACCAGGGCCTGGGAGAGGCGGAAGACGGCGTCCACCCGCAGATCGCCGTCGAGGCCGGACTGGTCGAGCGCGGTGCGCAGATGGCTGATCGTGGTGGCGGGAGCGGTCAGGAGGGTGGCGCAGCCCAGTTCGTAGAGCACGCGCGCCTGGACCTCCGGAAGCGGGGGTTCCGCCAGGGCGCGCTCCAGGCAGCGCCTGGCCGCGTCGGGCGCGCCGACGGCGAGGTGTTCGCGGGCGGCCTCGCGCATCTGCTCGACGAGTTCGGGGTCGTCGTCCGGGTGCACTTCGAGGAGGTGGCGGGAGGCGGCAGCGGCTCCGCGGCCCGATTCGGTGACCGCCCAGGCGGCCTGGCCGTGCATCGCGGTGCGCAGCGCGTCGGGGATCGAGCGGTAGACGGCGCTGGCGATGAGGGGGTGTACGAACTCCAGGTCACCGTCGGTCAGTTCGCGGCTCGCGGGTTCGGTCGGGGTGAGGATGCGGGCCGCGCCGAGCAGTTCGGCGCAGCGCGCGGCCTCGTCGCGCTGCATCCCGGCGAGCTGGGCGGCGAGGTCGAGGGAGATCCCGGTGCCGAGGATCGCGGCCGCCCAGGCGAAGCGGGTGGCGTCGATGCCGAGTCCTTCGAGGCGGGCGACGAGTCCGCGACCGCGTGCCGAGCGGTTCAGGGCGCGCAGTTCGGCGGCCGAGGCCTCGACCGGTTCCAGCTCGCTGTCCTGCACCTTGGCGAGCAGTTCGACGGTCTCGTACGGGTTGCCGCCGGTGACCGCCCACACCTCGCGGCAGAACGGGGCGTCCGCGTGCTCCCCGAGCGTGGCGCGGGTCAGTCCGGCGGTGGCGTCGGGAGTCAGCGCGCTGAGCGTGAGGACCGGTCGGGCCGCGGCGGCGACGGCCTCCAGCTGGCGGGCCCGCTCACCGCTGACGTCACCCGGCCTGCGGGCGACCACGACGAGGACGGGCAGGTCGTCGAGGCGCTCGGCGAACGCGACCAGCCACTGCAGGGTCTCCTGGTCGGCCCAGTGCGCGTCGTCGAGGATCAGGACGAGGGGCCACTCGCGCTTGGCCAGCCGCCGCGCCGCCGCGACCAGTCCGTCGCACACGCCCTGCGGGTCGGCCTGGCGGTCGCCCGGTTCGGCGATGCCGAGCGCGGGTCCGGCGATGTCGTACCAGTCGCCCAGGTATTCGCGGGCCTCTTCGGGCATCAGCGAGACGATGGCGGGCTGGAGGAGTTGCCGTATGACGTTGAAGGGAACGGAGGTGACGGTCTCGCCGCCGCGGGCCGACCACACCGTGCAGCCGTGGGCCTCCGCGATCCGGCGCGCCTCGGCGAGCAGCGCGGTCTTGCCGATGCCCGCCTCGCCACTGAACACCAGCAGACTGCCGGAGGACGAGGCGTCCGCACGCAGGGCCTTGACGGCCTCCGCCACGTCGGCGATCTCCGCCTCGCGCTCCCACAGGGAGGACGAGGCGGCCGGTCCCGGCCGTGCCTCCGTCATGCCGCTACCTCCCCAGGTCGCCCGTACGACGTACAGACATCGAGCCTAGCCGTCCGGAAGCCGATGTGGATGCGGGTCGGCGCACCTGTTGCCGAGACGGGTGACGGGAGGTGTCCGCAGGCGACGCGATGGCGCGCCGACCAGCCGTGGTGAAGGTTGTCGACAGTCAAAAGACCTGAAAATGGCGCTAATTTTCCAAGGAACAGCGAGGAGGAGGGACCCATGAGCGGTGCCCGCGTGCACGACTCCGTCCCGCGCACCGCCCGTCCCCCGCGGCGCGGGGCCCTGCTGGCGGGCTCGGTCGGCAACTTCGTCGAGTGGTACGAGTTCGGGGTCTACGGCTACTTCGCGACCGTCATCGCGGCCCGGTTCTTCACCCCGGAGGGCGGCAGCGAGACCGAGGGGCTGGTGAGGACGTACGCGTCCTTCGCGCTGGCGTTCTTCTTCCGGCCGGTGGGCGCGGCGCTGTTCGGACGGCTCGGCGACCGGATCGGGCGCCGCCCGGTACTGATCCTGGTGATCGCGCTGATGACGGGCGCCACGACGCTCATCGGCGTGCTGCCGACCTACGCCACGGTCGGTGCCCTCGCGCCGTGGCTGCTGACCTTCCTCCGGGCGGTCCAAGGGCTGTCCGCGGGCGGGGAGTTCGGGGGCGCGGTCTCGGTCATGACGGAGTTCGCGCCGCCGGGCAGGCGGGGGCTGTACGGGTCGTGGCAGTCGTTCACGGTGGCTCTGGGGCTGCTCGGTGGTGCGGGTGTGGCGGCACTGCTGGCGACGGTGCTGACCGAGGGGCAGTTGAGCGACTGGGGCTGGCGGGTGCCGTTCCTGCTGACGCTGCCGCTGGGGCTGGCCGCGCTGGGGCTGCGGCTACGGCTGGAGGAGACGCCCGCCTTCCGGCACGAGGGAAGACGGGAGCGCCCGCCCGGGCGCGAGGTCGCGCGGACCGTCGTCCTCGGAGCGGGACGTGTGATGGGCTGGTCGGCGGCCGGATACACCTTCCTGGTCGTACTCCCCTCGTACCTCCAGAACACCCTCCACACCGGCTTCCGGCAGGCGCTGCTCGCCACGGTCCTCGCCAACCTGGGCTTCGCGGCCACGATCGTCCCGGCGGGTCTGCTCAGCGACCGGATCGGGCGGCGCCCCGTGCTGCTCACCGGCGCCGGCCTGGTCGTGGTCCTGTCCGTCCCGCTGCTCAACCTCCTTCAAAACACGGGGACTTCGAACGCCGTGAAGGGTCTCGCCTTGTGCGGGGCGGGTGCCGTCGTCGGGTTAATGGCCGGACCGGGGCCCGCCATGCTCTCCGAGATGTTCCCCACGAGCGTCCGCCACACCGGCCTGGGACTCGCCTACGCCCTGTCCAATGCCGTGTTCTCGGGCTGCGCG
Source organism: Streptomyces sp. GbtcB7 (assembly GCF_019091445.1). Taxonomy (NCBI): domain Bacteria; kingdom Bacillati; phylum Actinomycetota; class Actinomycetes; order Kitasatosporales; family Streptomycetaceae; genus Streptomyces; species Streptomyces sp. GbtcB7. The sequence goes on along the minus strand of NZ_JAGXJM010000028.1, from coordinate 48,693 downwards.
GGCCTCATCATCACCGAGACGATGAAGCGGACCGGAAGCGTGGACATTCCCGCGTACTACGCGGCGGCGACGTGCGCCGTCAGTGCGCTCGCCCTGGCCACGCTCCCCGACAACCGAGGGAGTTGAGCACGTGCGCGTGATCGGCCTGATGTCCGGGACGTCGTACGACGCGATCGACGCGGCGGCGGCCGAACTGACCCTCGAAGGTGAGGACCTCACTCTGCGGCCGCTCGGGATGGTCGGTGAGGCGTACGACGACGCACTGCTCGAGGCGCTCGCGGCGGCGCTGCCCCCGGCGGCCACCACGCTGGCCGAGGTGTGCCGCCTGGACACCCTGATCGGGCAGGCGTTCGCCGCGGCGGCGGTCCGGGCCGACCGTGAACTGTGCGGCGGCGGAGCCGAGTTGGTCGCCTCGCACGGGCAGACCGTCTACCACTGGGTCGAGGACGGGCGGGCGCACGGGACGCTCCAGCTCGGTCAGCCGGCCTGGATCGCCGAGGCGACCGGACTGCCGGTGGTCGCCGACTTCCGCCCCAGGGACATCGCCGCCGGCGGCCAGGGCGCGCCCCTGGTGAGCCTGGTCGACCTGCTGTGGCTGCGCGGCAGGGCGGGGACTCCGGTGGCGCTGAACCTCGGCGGCATCGCCAACCTCACCGCGCCGGACGGCACCGCCTTCGACTCCGGGCCCGGGTGCGCCCTCGTCGACGTGGCCGTGCGGGGGTTGACCGGGGGACGGCTGCACTACGACGTGGACGGCGCCCTCGCCGCCCGCGGCACCGTGCACGAACCGTTGCTGGACCGGCTGCTCGCGGAGCCGTACTACGCGCTGCCCGCGCCCAAGACCACCGGCAAGGAGCTCTTCCACCTCGGCCATCTGCGCGACGCGCTGACCGGGTTCGGCACGCTCACCGCCGAGGACGTCATCGCGACCCTCACCCGGCTCACCGCCCGTACGGTCGCCGACGCGGTCCGCTCGGTGGGTGCCACGGAGGTGATCGCGTCCGGCGGCGGCACCCGCAATCCGGCGCTGATGGCGATGCTGGGCGCGGAGTTGCCGGGAGTGCCCGTACGCACGTCCGACGCTCTGGGCCTGCCCGCGGCCGCCAAGGAGGCGTACGCCTTCGCCGTGCTGGGTTTCCTGACCCTGCACGGGCTCACGGGCACCGATCCGGTGAGCACGGGGGCCCGGCATCCGAGTGTGCTCGGCTCGATCACGCCGGGGCGGAGCGGGCTGCGGCTGCCGCCGAGGGCGGGAGCGGCGCCGGTGCGACTGGTCCTGGCATGACATCCGCTGGTCGTGGCGTGACACCCGCTGGTCCTGGCATGACGCCCGCTGGTCGTGACGAGGCACCCGGCGGCGCTTCCGAGGCGCTCTCGAAACGAATCTTCCGGATCCCTCTCATCCGCCTTTCACCCACGGCTCATACGGTGGGTCCATGACGCAGGTGACTCCTCCCGGTTGGTATCCCGACCCGGGGCAGACAAGTGACAGTCCCGCCACCGAACGCTGGTGGGACGGCAAGACATGGACGGACCAGACCCGCCCCGTCGGGTCCGCCGCCGCATGGGGTCCCCCGACGCACCCGCCGGCCGGCGGACCGTATCCGGCGCTCGCGCCGGGCGCCCCGCGGCGCGGACTGCGTACCGGCATAGCCGTCGCCGCCGCGATCGCGGTCCTCGTGGGCATCGGGGGCGGGGTGTACGCCCTGACCAAGAGCGACGGCAACGGCGGGAACAGCGCCACTTCCCAGAGCCCCGGCGGACAGAACGGCGGCCAGGGCGGATTCGGCGGCCAGGGCGGCGGCAACGGGGGCCTCGAGGGCGGACCGGGCGGCGGCTCCGGGGGATCGGGCGGTTCCGGGGGCCAGACTCCGGCACCGGGCGAGTCCGGGCAGCCGCAGCTCGAGGACGGCTACGCCACCGATCTGATCAGTGGCATCAGCGTGCCGGTGCCCGACAACTGGACCGGCGGGAGCACCACGAAGGGTGCCGTGCTGTCGACCAAGGACACCTACAAGTGCCCCGGCGACACCTCGCAGGAGTGCCAGCGGGGCGGCGCCTACTCGGCAACCGCCGCGGCGCAGGGCTTGAAGTCCACCACGGCGGAGGCGGCGGCCAAGGAGGACATCTCCAAGAACGCCACCGAGTCGTACGGCAAGGGCTACGGCACGATCACCTCGCACACGGAGCTCGCCTCCAAGGCGGTCACCGTGGCCGGCGAGAAGGGCTACCTCGTCCGTTGGAAGGTCGTCACCAGCAAGGGTGACGACGGTTACGTCGAGTCGCTCGTCTTCCCGTCCCCCGCCGACTCCAAGTCACTGATCGTCGTCCGCTTCGGCATCGACGTCAGCTCTCAGGCGCCCAAGGAGTCCGTGATCGACACGATCACCAAGGGCATCAAGGTGGCGTCGGGAGTGAGCGGGAACGGGCAGAACGTCTAGTCCGTACATCCGTCCCCGGACATGGATCGGCCGGGTGGGGTGCCCCTCCGCTCAAGAGGAACCCCACCCGGCCGGGGGTGCGCGCCGCCCCCGTCCCCACGGTGCGGCGCGTGCAGGCCGACGTCCGGTCATCCCGCGGACGGCGACCTGAGTCTCAGGTCAGGCCGAGGGCCGGAATCACGACGGCCTCGACGAATTGTGTGAGATACGCCGCATCGGCGTTCCGCCCTTCCAGCACGGGACGAACCCGCACCACACCGAAGAGCTGCGCCGGGATGAACTCCAGCGCCGGGTGGTCCGCGGCGACCTCGCCCCGGGCGACCCCGCGGGCGAGGATCTCCTTGACCGCGCCGATCTCGGGCTCGACGAGAGCGTCGCGCAACGCCTCCTGCAGTTCCTTGTCCTGGAACACGGCGTGGCCCAGCGCCTGGTGCAGCTGGCTGTCGCGGCCCGACCAGTTCCCCGCGGCCTGCGCCATCGCGCGCAGGTCCCCGGCGAGCGTGCCGGTGTCGATGCCCGAGAAGCGCGGACAGCTGTTGGCGCGCAGGGCGGCGGCCACGAACTGCGGCTTCGTCTTCCACTGGCGATAGAGCGTGGACTTGCTGCACCGGGTGCTCGCGGCCACGCCCTCCATGGTGAGCGAGTCATAGCCGCACTCGCGGATCTGCTCGAGCACGGCGTCGTAGAACTCCTGCTCACGCTCGGGCGTGATCTTGGAGCGGCGCGAGGCGACGACCGTCTCCGGTCCGTCCGCGGCCTGCGACGTCATGGCTCATCTCCTCGCTCGTGTGGGTGGCTCGCCTGGTGTTCCGCTTCACACAGTGTATATCGATACGCCACTGTACCGGTACGCGTCCGTATCGGTACAGTGGCGTATCGGTACACCTTCGTATCGGTACACTTCCGTATCGATGAGCCTTGGACAGGACCCACTCCGCTGTCGAGTGAATCTCGAGTGATCGAGTGGATTCTGTCCTGGGCTCACCGCGCACCACCCCAAGCAACACCGTCAGCAAAGGGGCCGGGGGATGGAATCCCGAACCGAGCCTGCGGAAGCAGAACCAGAGCCGGCCGCGGCGATACGGCGGTCGTCGCCGCAGAGCACCGCGGCACGGCCGCCTCTCGTACGTGAGCTCCTGCTCGTCGTAGGGCTCTTCGTCGTCTACAAGGTCGGCAGGCAGCTGGCCGACGGCCACACCGCCGAGGCCTTCCGCAACGCGAACCGCGTGTGGGACTGGGAGCGGACGCTCCACCTGCCGGGCGAAGGTTCCATACAGGGCGCGCTGCTGCACAGCGACACCCTGGTGCACCTCGCGAACACCTACTACGCGACCGTGCACTTCCCGGCCACCGTGGCCTTCCTGGTCTGGATGTACCTGCGGCGCCCGGTCCACTACGTGTGGGCCCGCCGGGTCCTGGCCGCGGTCACCGCCGCCGCCCTGGCGCTGCACCTCACCTTCCCGCTCGCCCCGCCCCGGCTGCTGGCCGCCGCGGGCCTGGTGGACACCGGACAGGTGTACGGGCCCACCGTCTACGGGGCGCACCCGGCGACCGACGAGATGGCGAACCAGTTCGCGGCGATGCCCTCGCTGCACTTCGGCTGGGCCCTGATGGTGGCGATCGGCCTGATCGCCGCGACCCGCTCCCGCCTGCGCTGGCTGTGGCTGCTGCATCCGCTGCTCACCCTGCTGGTGATCGTCGGTACGGCGAACCACTACTGGCTCGACGCGATCGTGGCGACCGCGCTGCTCGGCATCGCGCTGGCCGTGATCCGTCAGCCGCGCGGGACCGGGGCGACCGAGGCGCACGGCCTTGTCGCCGCCGACGAGGCATATGACGAAGCCGACGGAGCAGCCGGGAATTCCGGCGGGGCCGGCGGTGCTGGCGAAAAGGAATCCGTACCGGAGCTCGTGGGGGCAAGACGATGAACGCCACACTCGCCGCCGTGGTCCTCTCGCTCTTCTCGGCCGTGGCGTACGCCGCCGCGGCCGTGGCCCAGGAGCGGCTGGCCTCCCGGACGACCGACTCGGGCATGCTGCGGCTGCTGGGCAGCGGGGCCTGGTGGTGGACCGTCGTACTGAACGCCTCCGCCGCGCTACTGCACGTCGCCGCGCTGAAGTACGGCACGCTCACGCTCGTACAGCCGCTCGGCGCGCTCACGCTGGTGGCCGCGGTGCCGCTCGGCGCACGGGTCGCCGGACGGCGGGTCAGCTTGGTCGAGTGGCGCGGTACCGCGCTCACCCTGATCGGACTGTCCGCGCTGCTGGTCACGGCGTCCGGGCCCGCGCCCGACGACGTTCTGAGCGTGCCGCAGGCGCTGGGCGTGGCCGCCGCGACGGCAGCACTGATCGGCATGCTGTCGCGGCCCGGCACCCGGCCGGGGCTGCGGCACGCGACCGCCTCCGGGTTCGCCTCGGGTGTCGCCTCCGCTCTCACGCAGACGGTGACCGTGGCCGTGACGGACCGCTCCGGCCCGCTGCTCAGCGCCCAGGTGATCGTGGTGGCCCTGCTCGTCGCCGCCTTCGCCGCGGGCGGACTGCTCCTGTCGCAGACCGCCTACCGGGGTGGTCTCGGCGCCCCGCTCGCCGTCGTGACGCTCGCCAACCCGGTCGCCGCCGCGGCGATAGGCCTCTTCCTGCTCGGGGAGCAGTTGCAGGGCGGCCCGGCCGGTCTGCTGCTGGCGGCCATGGGCGCGGGCGTGGCGGCGTGGGGTGTGGTGACGCTGTCCCGCTCGGTGCCGGAGCCGGCGCTGCCCGAACCTCTGGTGGGCGCCGGGGACGAGCACCCCGTCGCCGCGGTGCTGGCGCTGGAGCCCGGATCGGCGGCGTACGAACCCTCGTTGCTGCCGAAGCAGCCCGGCTCGGGTCAGCTGACGCCCCTCTAGGGCTCCCGCAGGGCTCTTGGAGGAGCACGCACAATAAAAGAGCACACGCACGACAAGAAGGGTGGCCGCGGAGAGTTCCGCGGCCACCCTTCTTGTCGTGCGCCGGTTCAGCCCAGCCCGCGGGCGTCCTGCTTGAGCGCCGTGTCGACGGTGAGCGCCGTCGCGACGACGAGGCTCAGCAGGGGCTCGGGAAGCTGGTAGTGAATCTGGAGGACGTAGTTGTCCGCCGTGGTGAACATCGTCTTGGCGAGGCCTTCCCAGGTCTTGGTGATCCGGGCGACCTCGTTGTCCGTGTGGTCGACGATGGCGAAGTTCCAGGCGCGCCAGTTCTCCGCCTTGATCGCGCCGACCTGCTGGCCGTTGACGTTGATCGCGAAGTTGATCTTCCCGATCATGTTCTGCTGCACGATCTCGCCGACGGGCTGCCCGTCCGGACGCTCCACGACCACCCGCGACTTGATGAACTTCGCGGGACGCGTGAGCCTCAGCACCGGCTGCCCATAGGCGTCACGGATCTCCAGCTTGTGCGTCATGTACTGGTCGAGGCTGGAGACGAAGCGGAGCGCCTTCTTCAGACCGCTCTGACCGACCTCGACGACCGCACCGAGCTGGTTGCCCTGCTGGTCCATGACCTTGTACTCGTTGGTCAGCTCGATCAGCTTGGCCTTCTGGTTCACCACCAGGACCGGCTCGGTGAACAGGGTGCCACCGCCGGCACCACCGCCCGCGACACCCGCCTGCTGCTGCACCTGCTTCTGCACCTGCTGCTGCACGCGAGGGTCGGGACCGGCCGCCGGCTGTCCGTACGGCTGCTGGGCCTGCTGCGGAACCGTCTGCCCCGCCGGGGCCGCCTGGTCCGCGTTGGTGTGCTCGGTCCACTGCGAGCCGTCCCAGTAACGCAACGTCTGGGGCGCCCCGTGCGGATCCGGGTACCAACCTGCAGGAGTGTTCGAATGCGTGGTCACCGGGGCACACTACCGTGAGTTGGCCGGAAATTGACCAGAGCCGAGATATCCATCAGAAGGTGACGATCGCCGGGTCGCTCACACCCGCGTGACCGTTCTCGACATGTCCGGCGAACCGCCTCAGGAACCCCGCGTCCGCCGTGGACACGACGGTCAGGTCGTACCAGCGCCGGCTCGCCCGCAGGTCCACCGTGTGCCGTACGGTCGCGCCCGCCCGCACCTTGAACGAACTCGGCCGCCCTCCGTAGCCGTCGGTGAGCTTGAGCTCGACCGTGCCGGAGCCCTTGTTGGTGAAGGTCAGCTCCACGTTCGCGCCGACGTGGCGCGCGGTGACCTCGGGTCCCGCGGTCTTGCCGGGGCCCTTGAAGACGCGCAGGAAACCGTTGGGACCGTGCACCGTCAGGTCGTACGAGCCGCCGGAGTACGCCGAGTTCCAGGTGTCCGAGACGGTCTTGCCGGCCTCGGTGGTGTACGTCCAGGGGCCGTCCGTGCGGTTGCCCGAGGTGATGAAGAAGGCGGCTCCGGCCTTGGCACCCGAACCGAAGGTGAGCGTGAACTTCCCGGCCGCCGCGTCCGCCGAACCGTCCACGAGGGGCGCGTACTTGAGCGGGCGGGCCGGGCGCGAGCCGCGCTCCTGCCGGGGCAGCACGGGGTTCGCGGGCGGGGTCGGCACATAGTCCGGGTGCCGGTCGTGGTCCGGCGGCTGGTAGCCGTCGGTGTCCGGCAGCGCGACCGGCTTGGTGTCCTTGCGCGAGAAGTCGAAGGCGGCGGTGAGGTCACCGCTGATCGCACGCCGCCAGGGCGAGATGTTGGGCTCGTGCACGCCGAAGCGGCGCTCCATGAACCGGATGATCGAGGTGTGGTCGAGGGTCTCGGAGCAGACGAAACCGCCCTTGCTCCAGGGCGAGACGACGAGCATCGGCACCCGCTGGCCGAGTCCGTAGGGTCCGGCGGCACGGCCGGCGTCGCCCTTGTAGAGGTCCGGGCCGACGTCGACCGTGGACTTGCCCTGCGCGTCCGACTGGGGCGGGAACGGCGGCACGAGGTGGTCGAAGAAGCCGTCGTTCTCGTCGTAGGTGATGAACAGGGCCGTCTTCGCCCACACCTCGGGGTTGGAGGTCAGCGCGTCCAGGACCTGGGCGATGTACCAAGCACCGTAGTTCGCGGGCCAGTTGGGGTGCTCGGTGAAGGCCTCGGGCGCGACGATCCACGAGATCTTGGGCAGCTTCTTGCCCTTGACGTCGGCCTTCAGCTGGTCGAAGAAGCCCTCGCCCTTGCGGGCGTCGGTGCCGGTGCGGGCCTTGTCGTAGAGCGGGTCGCCGGGCTTGGCGTTGCGATACTGATTGAAGTACAGCAGCGAGTTGTCGCCGTAGTTGCCCCGGTAGGCGTCCGGGATCCAGCCCCAGGAGCCGTTCGCGTCGAGGCCGTCACCGACGTCCTGGTAGATCTTCCAGGAGACCCCGGCGGCCTCCAGCCGCTCCGGGTACGTCGTCCAGTCGTAGCCCACCTCGTCGTTTCCGAGGACCGGGCCGCCGCCCTTGCCGTCGTTGCCCGTGTAACCCGTCCACATGTAGTAGCGGTTCGGGTCGGTGGAGCCGATGAACGAGCAGTGGTACGCGTCGCAGATGGTGAACGCGTCGGCGAGCGCGTAGTGGAACGGTATGTCCTCGCGCGTCAGGTACGCCATCGTCGTCGACGACTTGGCGGGCACCCACTTGTCGTACTTGCCCGCGTTGAACGCGGTGTGGCCGTCGCTCCAGCCGTGCGGGAGGTCCTGGATGAACTGCAGGCCCAGGTTGTCGGCGGCGGGCCGGAAGGGCAGCACCTCCTTGGTGCCGTCCGACTGGTGCCAGACCGACTTGCCGCTGGGCAGCGTGGACGGACGGGGGTCACCGAAACCGCGGACGCCTCTGAGCGAGCCGAAGTAGTGGTCGAAGGACCGGTTCTCCTGCATCAGCACGACGATGTGCTCGACGTCGTCGATCGTGCCGGACCCGTGGTGCGCGGGCAGGGCGGCGGCGCGCTCGATGCTGTTCGACAGCGCGGTGAACGCCGCGGTGCCACCGGCGAGCTGGAGGAAGCGGCGTCGGTTCACTTGAGGCATGACTGGGTGACCTCTTGTCCTGACGTGGTGCTGTGGATGGGACCTGCGCGGGGGGAGTGTTCCAAGAGGAACGAACGTCGGGGAAGACCCCGTGGCGCTGGTGTGACGCACAGGGGTCTGCGACGCGAACACCAGCGCGCGTGCTGTCCGCGCCGATGCGCGGTCTCAGGCGCCCTTGCGGAGCAGGGCGGCCCGGGTCACGGATTCAGGCGCCCTTGCGGTCCAAGACGGCACCGAGTCACGGATTCACGCACCCTTGCGGAGCAGGGCGGTGATCTCCAGGCCGGTTTCCCGGTCCAGCCTGCCCGGGCAGTCCACGCCCAGCGCGAGGGCCAGGTCGCGGCCGTGGAGGTCCACCGCGGACTCGACCAGCTCGGCGAAGGCGTCCATCGCCGCCCGGCCCCGGCGCGCTCCGAGCATCGCCAGGCCCAGCGCGATCACGGCGGACGGCCACCACCAGACGGCCACCAGCAGGTACGGCAGGCTCCACGCGGTGAGGCGGACGGCGGCGTCGTAGGCCTCCCGCGCGGTGCTCAGTTCGGTGCGGGTGTCGGCGGACAGGACGAGCCAGAGCCGGGACCAGGCCGAGTCGAGGTCGAGCCGGTAGGCCTGGTGGACGCGCAGGTCGAGGGCGCGGACGCGATCGCCGGTCCAGCAGGGGTGGGCGGGCTCCACCAGGGAGATCCGGTTGCGTACCGCGGCGAGTCGCGCGAGTTCGCGGACCGTGCCGGGGTCGAGGGGCGGCCCCTGCTCGACGGCTCGCGCGTCCACCCGCGCGTAGGCGTCCTCGGCCGCCCGCCACCTCCCTCGCCGACGCTCGGTCAGCCGCCCGCCGAGCGGCCGTACCGGTGGGGGCCAGTCCCCCGTCCAGAGCCGCTCCACCGCCCCACCGAGCGCCTGGGCGAGGAGGCCGAGTCCGGCCGAGGCGATCACCGTCGCGGAGGCCGCCAGCACCACACCGCCGGTCGACCGGCTCGCCGGATGCCCGGCCAGCTCGTCGAGCACGCGGGTGACCCGGCCGACGTCGTACCAGTGCGCCTGGCCCAGCAGCCGCCCCGCCCCGGCGACCGCGAGGAACAGCAGCCCCGAGGGGACGAGGTGGGTGAGCCAGCGCGCGGCCAGGTTCTTGCCCAACTCCGCGAGCACGGCGTTCATGACAGCCTGCGGCGGCGCATCGGCTCGCCGTACAGACGGCAGGTCTCCGGCACCGGCTGGTTCCGGGCCGGGGCCCGGCGGTCGCAGCGGTCCCCCGGACAGACGTACGCCTCCACCACCGGGTGCCCCTCCACGGCCGCCGGGAGCCCACCGATGCCCGCGCCCCGGGTGAACGCGCGCAACCCGGCCGCCACCCCGCAGCGGCGCAGGAGTCGGTGGAGCGCGGCCTGTGGGCCGGCCGGGTCGCCGCTCCCCCGCAGCGCCCCGAGGATCTCCTCCAACTCCTGCCGGCGCTCGGCCGGCACAAAGCCCCTGATCTCGTCCAGCCGGGCGCAGATGTCCGACCGCACCGCCCTCGACTCGCCGTCCCCGTCGCCGTCGCCGTCGCCGGTGCGGATTTCCGCCATCGTTGCAACCTCCTTACATGGCCACCGAGTTGAGAGGATACTGGGCGATCACCGACGGTCACGGGGGGTGATGCCGATGTTCTGGCGTCGACGCACACGGGCACGGAGAGCGGAGCAGGACGGATCGGACGGACCGCGGTTCACGTTCCGGGCGATGCCGTCGGAGGCCGAGCTGCGCCGGGCGGCCGAGACGGGCTCCCCGCAGGCGCTGAACCAGTACGGCGTCAAGCTGCGACTCGACGGGCGCCTCGAGGAGGCCGTCGAAGTACTCACCGAGGCGGCGGAACAGGGCAGCCAGGACGCCACCGCCAATCTCGCCCTGACCCTCCTCTCGTTGGGGCGCGACGACGAGGCCGCCGCATGGTTCGACCGGAACGGGCCGATGGGCGCGCTGATGGCCCAACGCATCCGCGAGAAGCGCGACGAGCGTGACGTTCCGGGATCTCCTGGGCAGCACGGTTCCTGATGTCCGCCCCGTACGACCTGTTCGGCACGCCCGGGTACGAGCAGTTGCTCGCGGTGCTCGGCGCCGCCGAGGAGTCGCACACCCGGTACGAGCGCACCGGCCGGCTCCCTGACCTGGAACGGGCTCTGGTCCTCTTCGACGCCGTGCTCGACAGGACGCAGAACATCGACCTCCGCGGCGCCGCCATGAACGGGGTCGGCACGGTCCTGTGGTCCCGCTACGAACGGTTCGGCGAACCGGCCGACCTGGACGGGGCCATCACCCTGTTCCGCGAGGCCCTGGCCCCGTACGGGGCGGAGGTCAGCGTCGTCACGCCCTCCTATTGGACGAACCTCTCCGGCGCGCTGCGGCTGCGCTGGCTGCGTACGCACGACGCCCGGGATCTGACCGCCTCCGTCGACGCGATCCGCACGGCCCTCGACTCGACGCCACCCGGGGGCGCGCGACGCTCCAACCGTCTGGACAGCCTGGGCGACGCGCTGCTGAGTCTCTATCACCTGCACGGCGACTCCGCCGCGCTCGCGGAGGCCGTCGGAACCTTCCGGGCGGCCGTGGCCTGCGCCGAGCCGGGCACGGAGGAGCAGACCTGGGCCCGCTCCAACCTCGCCGAGGCACTGCGTCTGCATCACCACCAGTCCCCCGACGGCGCCCCGGAGGCGCTCGACGAGGCGGCTCTGCTGGCGCGGGCGGTCCTCGCCGCAGTCCCGCGGCGCCATCGGCTGTATCCGCGGTTCCTGTCGAACCTCGCCTCGATCCTGGCCGAGCGCCATCAGGCCCGGGCGGACCCCGCCGACCTGCGCGAGGCCGCCCGGGCCGCCCGCCGGGCGCTCGCCGCGACCCCGCCGGGGCATCCCAACCTGGTGCAGCGCAACGCGGTCCTGGCGACCGTACGGCGTCTGGAACTGATCGACGCGGCAGATGTCGCCGCGCCCGCGCCCGGGGTTCTCGACGGTGGCGGCGGACGCCGTTCGACGCGCCGCGAACGGCGGGCCCTGCGCGCATGGGTCCGGGCGACCGCCGAGGCGTACGCCACCACCCCCGAAGGGCACGCACTGCGCGGGCTCGCCCTGCTGAACCACGGTTCCGCCCTGGGCACGCAGGCGGTGACCGCGGGCGACCCGCACGCCCTCGCGGCGGCGATCGACCTGTACCGGAAGGCCGCGTCCGACCCGACCATGGACGTCAGCGTCCGGGTGGGCTGCGCGCACCTGTGGGCGCTGAGCGTCATCGGCGGCGGCGAGAGCCGCTCGCCCGACGACCACGCCGCGGCCATGGAGCCGTTCCGGCTCGCGGTCGAACTGCTGCCGCGCACGGCGTCGTACCGCATCGGACGCATGGACCGCGCACGCCAGTTGGGCAGGTTCGCGGGTCTCGCGCAGGACGCGGCGGCCTGCGCGCTGGAGCTGGCCGACCCCGAACTCGCGCTGCGGCTCCTGGAGCAGGGCCGTGGCGTGCTGCTCGCCCAAGCCCTCGACGCCCGCTCGGACACCACGGACCTGCTGAGCCGCCTGCCGGACGAACTCGCCGCCGAGTACGCCCGGTTGATCCCCCAGCTGGACCGCCCCGAAGCCACCGCCTTCATCTCGTCCGGGCCGGCCGGGACCGGCGCCGGACACCCGGCCCCCGGCACCCCGCTCGCGGGCGAGGACCGGCACGCCCTGGCCGAACGGTGGGACCGGCTCGTGGCGGCGATCCGACGCGAGCCGGGCTTAGGGGACTTCCTCCGGCTCCCCCGCACCGCCGAGATGCTCACCGGACTCGGTGACGAGGGCCCGGTGGTGATGGTCAACATCAGCCCACTGCGCTGCGACGCGCTCGTCCTGCGCGAGGGACGGGTGCGGTGCGTACCGCTGACGGGGCTCAGCCACGCGGAGGTGGTCCGCCGGGCCGACGCCTTCCTCGTCGCCGTCCGTACGGCGGGCGACGCCGGCCGGCCGTTGTCCCGCCAGCGCGACGCCCAGTCCGACATCCGGGAGACGCTCGCCTGGCTGTGGACGGCGGTGGCCGAACCGGTCCTGGACGCGCTCGGGCTCCGCGCCGACGACGGGCCCGGCGGGGAGTCCCCGGGACGGATGTGGTGGATCCCCACCGGCCCCCTGACCGCCCTGCCCCTGCATGCGGCCGGGCGCCACGACAACGACCGGGACAACCTGCTCGACCGTGCCGTCAGCTCGTACGCCCCGACCGTCAACAGCCTCGTCCACGCCCGGCGCCGCCAGACCGCACGACAGGACCGGCGGCCGACCGCCCCCACGGCCCCGCTGGTGGTCGCCGTGCCGGCGCCGCCGGGTGCGGGACTCGTGCCGCTGGAGGGCGCGCGGGCGGAGGCCGCCCTGCTGGCCGCGCGACCGGGCGCCCGTCTGCTCCTGGACGAGCAGGCGGTACGCCGGACCGTGCTCGACGCGCTCCCCCACCACCCCTGGGTGCACTTCGCCTGCCACGCCGTCGCCGCCGACGACGGGGCCGCGACCGGCCAGGTCCTGCTGCACGACCACGACACGGCCCCCCTCACCCTCACCGACATCGCCCGGCTCCGGCTCCCGGCCGCGGAGCTGGCGTACCTCTCGGCGTGCGAGACCACCCGTGGCCGCGGCGAGTACGCCGACGAGGCGCTGCACATCACCGGCGCCTTCCACATGGCCGGCTTCACCCACGTCATCGGCACCCTCTGGGCCGTCGACGACGACACCTCCCAAGAACTGGCCGACCACTTCTACTCGGCCTTCGCGCCCCGACACCCCTTCCCCGGCCGGACGGCGTACGCCCTGCACACCGCGGTACGCGCCCTCCGCGACGCCGACGAGGGCTACCGCCTGAACCCGAGCCTGTGGGCGCCGTACATCCATGTGGGGCCGTAGGCGTATCGGTTTGAAGCACGCGTGAAGATTCTCCGCGGCCGAAGGTGCAGCCGGGTTCCCAGAGCGATGTCGCACTCACAGGCCCGCCCGGTACCGGAGGTCGGGCACGCGCCGCTCCTCCTGGTACGTGCCGGGGCGCCCGGCGGCCGTCCATGCGGCGTACTCCTGGCGGACGTAGGGGCGGCGGCTGGAGTCGAGCGTGATCGCATCGGGGTGGTGCGGGCCGGCCACCAGGCCGGGATGGCGGCGGTCGTAGAGCACGAGCTGTTCGGCGGTTTGTGCGGCGGCGCCGTCCGGGCCGGGGCCGGGGCCGTCCAGGGCCATCCGGTCCATGAGAGCGGCCCTACGCAGCAGCCAGGCGCGTTCGGCGGCCGTCGCGTCGACCGGCGGGCCGGTGACGGTCCGGACTTGGCGGCCGTCGCGTTCGGCTCCGAGGGCGAGCACCTGATGCATCTCGCGGCGCAGGTCGGGGGCGTTCGCATACGCCTCGTGCGGAGGCGGCGCGTCGATGGCCTCGGCCTTATTCGGGGTGACCCTCATGCTCACACCTCCGCCGGTACACCGAGACCGCAGCGTTTGCAGAGCACCGTGCCATGGTCGGGGTCGCCGCGGTCGACGACCGACAGGTTCGCCGGGGAGGGCACGAGCACCTGCGCCGGGCCCGGACAGCGGTCGATGGGGCACGGCTTGTGGGTCGCGAAGGCCCCACCGGTAGAGGCATCGGGTGATCGGGGATCGGTCATGCCGAGCACCTCAGGCAGGCGCGGACTTCGCGGCCGTCGCCCGTCTGGTGGACCTCGGTGGACTGTGCGAGGTGCTGGACGATGCCGGTGCCGCGGCCGTGTTCGTCGGGGGCGATGTCGGGGCGAAGGTGCTCCACAGCCGTTCCGGAGTCACTGACCACTATGTGCAGAGTGCCGTGGTCGAGGACGAGCAGCAGCGTCATGCGCTCGCGTCCGTACTGGGCGGCGTTGGCGGCGAGTTCGTCGACGATGAGAACGGCGGAGTCCCGTTCGCTCGCGGGAACACTCCAGGTCTCCAGCAGATCGGCCGCGAAGTGACGAACGGCGGAGACGTGTGCCTCCTGCGCGGGCAGGGTGAGCAGCGCCTGGTGACTGCAGTGCCGGGTGAGCAGCGAGCTCGGGCGGGGGGAATCGGTGACAAACATGGTCATCTGGCTCTTCCGTGGATGTGCGGAGACCGGAAAATGGAGGACCGCCAACGACTTCGAGGGGCGGTCGGTAGGCCGGATCCTGCAGGGGAGCGCTCATTCAGTTCCACGGGCGGCACATGCCGAACGGTTCGGGTTGTTCACGCCTTTTGCTCGATTTCTTGCGGGTCAGGTCAATGCCGATGGCCGGTCCGAGCTCACTCGCCTCCGCAGTGGCTCGATGCCGAATCCGACGAGCGGGGCACCGGCAGCACCTCGGCCGTCGGGCACGTCCCGAGTGGGACCGGGGCGCCGCCTTTGACCTCCTCCCGGCGGAGATTGAGGCGAACGCCGCAGGCCCCCGCACAGCCGTGCCCACCCGCACACGCAGCCGGCGCGCCTTTCCTCCAGGCGCACCGTGATGAGTCGGCCGGATACGCGGGGAGCCCGCCCGACGCATCGTCGGGCGGGCTCCTCGCGCTTCACGCCTCACGCCTCACGCCTCACGCCTGCATCGTGACCAGCTTCTGACCGTTGCCTGCGACGATCTCGAAGTGCTCGATGGCTCCCGGAGAGATGGCAACCGCCCCTGGGATCGTGGTGCCGGGAGGGTACTCGCCTGCCCGCCAGCTAGCGCCGTCCGCCCTGGCCCCGCCGGGCCCGACCGCCTGCAGCCGGCAGGTGATTCCGGCAGGCGCCCCCTTGGCGGAGACCTGCAGGACACTGCCCCAGGCAGAGGGTGAGACCTTGACCGAGGCGGTGACGCCGGTGGCGGGATCGCTTCCGGAGAAGGTGCGCCAGGCAGTCGGCGCGCTCGGCCCGGGCTGCGTCGCCAGGCTGCCCACCGATCCGGTAGCCGCCAGCCATGTGCCGCCGGCCGCTGCCGCGATGAACGTCAGGGAGGCGGCGGCGCCGGCCAGTTGCAGACGCCAGGTCCTGCGGCGCCTGGCCGCGGCCTGCTGGAGCAGCCTCTCCAGCACACCCGCCTGCGGCACCGCGGGCACGGTGGGCCGTACAGGCGAGGAGTCCTGAGCGCTCTCGGCCGCCCGCGCCACCAGCCGGTCGGCCAGGTCTTCGCCGGCCACCGGCGCCGTCCGGCCCTCAGCTTCGGCTGCGGTCACCGTCGCCAGCAGCGCGGGCAGTCCCGCCAGCTGGGCGTGTTCCGCCTGGCACTCAGCGCATTCCGCGAGGTGGGCGCGCGCTTGTTCCATTTCCGCCGGGGGTAGCGTGCCCAGGACGTATCCCCCCAGCGCCAGCCGGAGGGCGTCGTGCTCCGCGCTCATGCTCATGGTCGCCACCTCCTGCATGCCACGGTCATGGCTCGATGCCCCGTTCCAGCAGCGCCAGCCGCAGGGCGTGCAGGGCGTAGTACGTCCGCGACTTCACGGTGCCCAGCGGGATGCCCAGCACCCGGGCGGCCTCCGCCATGGTCCGGCCCCGGTAGTAGGTCTCCAGCAGGATCGCGCGATGGTCCGGCGACAGCGTTCGGATGGCATCGGCCACCGCCCAGCTCTGCAGGGCCTGCTCGATCTCGTCCTCGCCCGGTGCCTGCTCGGCGGCTCGCTCCAGCGCCTCGCCGCCGACCTCGGCCGGTCTGGCCTGCCGGGCCCGGTGGGCGTCGATGACCAGGTGCCGGGCCACCGTACACAGCCATGCCCGGGCCGGGCCGCGTGCCGGGTCGAACGCGGCGGGATGCTGCCACGCTCGCAGCAGCGTCTCCTGCACGACATCCTCCGCCCATTGCCAGTCTCCTGAGGTCAGTCGCAGCACGTAGTGGAACAGGGGCGCTGCGTGCTCCGCGTACAGAGTGCGCAGCAGTTCCTCGTCTGCGGTCGAAAGGGTCCCTTTACCAGAGACACGGTGCGCGGAGTCATCCGGATCGGTCTTTTGATCACGTTTTCGGGAACTCCAGGGCATAAGTCGATCATCGCGCATATGCACCGCTTTGTCGTGTAACGCACGGCGCGGAACAGGTGACACTCCGCGAGCGGAGCACCCGGGGGCTGACCGTTCTACGGCGATCACCAAGAAACGTCATAAAAAGTGCATATCTACCGAACCGAGCGCCCCTGCCGCCCGTGGAGCCATACAAGAGCCGACTTACGCGGCACTCCTCCTCCATTCCCCGCACGACAAGGACGGATCAGAGGTGACCGAGAGACACGACGCGGCGCACTCGCTCAGGGCGCCGGCCGCACTCAGCCCGCCCACACCACGACAACGGTCCTACGGAGCGCTCGACGCGTACGATGCGCCGCTCGCGGCCCCGGATGCGGAACTGCCCCATGCCACCCGCGACTTCGCGACACGCAAGGGCGGATGCACAGCGCGGGGCATGCCGAGGCGACCGGCCGCCACAAGGGCAGCACCAGCGCTCACAGGTTCCGTCAGGGGCACGCGGCCGTGCCACGGCATCCACCACACATCACCGCGGCTGCGTGCGCCCAGCCGGCACATACCGCATCCCTGCCTTGATCAGTGAGGAACGAACACCATGTACCTGAACTTTCGTGCACCAGGCCGGCGATCACGCGCCGCGGCCGGGGCGGCCGTCGCCACCGCCGTCGCGTTGGGGCTCCTCAGCTCATGCGGCCAGTCGTCGCATTCCTCGTCCACCGCAACCGGCGCCATCACACCCGGAGCAGGTCAGCACCAGACGGCTGGGATGCCTGGTGCCGCAGGACCGGGGAACACGGCGGGCTCCGCTCCCGGCACCTCGCCAATGCCCAGCATGAGCATGCCCATGAGCCCCCCGAGCACGGGCGCGGCCGCCGCGCCGGTGGCCGGGGACGCCGTGGCGATCAAGAACTTCGCATTCGCCCCGGCCACACTCAAGGTCAAAGTGGGCACGACGGTGACCTGGACCAATCAGGACACCGACGCCCACACCGTCACCAGCACGGGATCGGGCGGCCCGTTGCATTCGGCAGCCCTGAACACCCACGCGACCTACAGCTACACGTTCACCAAGCCCGGCACCTACTCCTACCTCTGCACCATCCATCCGTTCATGACCGCCACCGTGGAGGTGACCCGATGACCGGCCACTACGACAGTCACGACAGTGCACCGGCCGGCGACGACGAGCAGCCCGCCACGGAGCACGGCATGTCCCGGCGCCAACTCATCCGCCACGCGGGGTGGTTCGGCGGCGCCGTGGTGCTGACCGTGGCCAGTGGAGAGGTGATCAGCCACATCGCCGACTCCCGGGAGGCCAACTCCATGGCCGCCGCCGGCGCCACCGCGGCGGCGAACGGCTCGCTGCGGTTCGTGCAGGTCTCCGACAGCCATATCGGGTTCCAGGGCCCGGCGAACACGGACGTGGTCGGCTCGTTCACCGAAGCGATCAACCAGGTCAACTCGCTCGGGTTCAGACCCGACTTCGTCATGCACAGCGGCGACCTGACCCACCTGTCCACGGCCGGCCAGTTCGACCAGGTCAAGCAGATGCTGACCGGTATGCAGACAGACCGTGTCTTCACCGTACCGGGCGAGCACGACTCCATCGGCGACGCGGGCCGCGCCTACCGGAAGACCTTCGGCATGGGCACGCTCGGCGATGGCTGGTACAGCTTCGACACCCACGGCGTGCACTTCATCGCCCTGGTCAACACCCTCAGCCTGGAGAAGCTCGGCCATCTCGGCAACGACCAGATCGACTTCGTCCGCAAGGACATCGCCGGACTGTCGTCGGACACCCCCATCGTGGTCTTCAGCCACATCCCGCTGTTCGCCATGTACCCGAAGTGGGGTTGGAGCACCGATGACGCCCTCAAGGTCATCGCCCTCCTGCGCCGCTTCTCCTCCGTCACCTGTCTCAACGGGCACGTCCACCAGCTGTTCACCAAGACAGACGGCAACATCACCTTCCACTCCGCCACCACCACCGCCTACCCCCTGCCCAAGCCGGGCCATGGCCCCGCCCCCACTCCGCAGGTCGTCCCCGCCCGGCAGCTCAAGGACGCACTCGGCATCCGCACCGTCGGCTACCGCCAGGGCGACCGCGAACTGGCCGTCAAGGATCAGAGGCTGGCATGAACACCCAAAGACTCCTCGCCCCCACCCTGCGATGGGCGAGCGCCGCCAGCCTCGCCGCCGGCGGATACATACACGCCCAGCTCTACGTCGACGAGTACCGCTTCATCCACATCATCGGCCCCCTGTTCCTGCTCCAGGCGAGCGCCTCCTTCGCCCTCGCCGCCCTGCTGTTGATGGGAACACCACCCCTGCTTCTGAGGGCCGCCGCAGCCGGCGTCGCGCTCGGCGCCCTCGCCGGCTTCACCGCCTCACGCACCGTGGGCGTCTTCGGATTCACCGAACACGGCCTGCAGCCTGCCCCGCAGGCCCTCCTCAGCCTCCTCACCGAAACCGGCACGCTGCTGCTCCTCTCGATCTGGCAGATGACCGTGGCAAGACAACACCGCGCTGCTCGAACACCCGTCAAGACACCCATCCGGGAGCGGGCCACCCACTGAACCACCACGGCCAAGCCGCTCGGGATGGCCCAGAACCAAGGAGTATCCCCATGCACCCGGAACCGCGCCCAGGAACCGCCGGGCCGAGCCCGCACCTCCGCGAACTGAGGGATGCCGTGCGCGCCCTGCTCGGCCTGGACAACGACACCGCCGTCATAGTCCGCCAACTCACCTGCAGCGAACCCGGCTGCCCACTGCTGGAAACCGTCGTCGCCGTGGTGCCGATGGACGGCGAGGTCCACCGCTGGACACTCCACCGCCCCGCCGACCGGATCACCGAGAACGACCTGAGGGCCACCCTGCTCCCCCACCGACCGAGCTGACCGGAACAGCCGATGTGCGGAAGCCCTTCCGCCTGACAGAAGTCGCCTCGCCGAGCCACCGCGCACATCACGACCCTGTTCCCGACCACGGCACGCGGGGCGACGGCGCCCCGCCGACAGGGACGGGAACGCCATGCCTCACATGACCGCCTTCGCTCAACTGGCCCCTGGGGGAACCGAGTTCGTCAGTGGCCACGAGGGCGGCGAGCGCGCCGACGTGGGCGCCTGACGCCGGCACCAAACTCACCGATGAGACTGTCGATCCTGCGGCCGCTCAGGACGCGGTCGATCAGGTCGGGCCCAGGAAGTGGCGTACCGGGGCGGGGCCGCCACGCGGGCCTCGGTCGCAGCTGACGCTCACCCTCCTGCCAGCTGTGATCAGTGCGAGGTACGGGTGCTGGTGCGCGGGCCGCCGTACTCGGCGTCGGTGACGTGCTCCAGCCAGTCGACCTCGTCGCCCTCCCACAGCGCGATGTGCTCCATGAACTGGTCCGGGGTCGCGCCGTGCCAGTGCTCCTCGCCGGGCGGGCAACCGATGGTGTCGCCCGGGTGGGCCTCGATGATCACGCCGTCCCGGGTGCCGATCAGGGCGACTCCGGACACGACGTGCAGGGTCTGGCCCAGGCCGTGGCTGTGCCAGGCGGTGCGGGCACCGGGGGCGAAGCGGACCATGTTGGCCCGCGCCCGGGAGGGCTCCTCGCCCCGGTGGATCACGTCCGCCCAGGCGTCGCCGGTGAACCACTGGGCGGGCAGCTTCATGGTCGCGGGCTTCTTGAGGATCTCCATGGTGGTACGTACTCCTTGCGTCGGCCGCCGCAGGGCGGCCGTGAGTGGGTGATGAGAACGCGGTCCGGTGGGGTCAGGCCGCGCGGAACATTTCCCGGGCCACGGTCAGGGCGGACATCGCCTTGGGCCAGCCGGCGTAGAACGCCATGTGGGTGATCGTCTCGATGAGTTCCGCCTCGGTGACGCCGTTCTGCCGGGCCAGGGGGAGGTGGAAGGTGAGCTGCTCGCTGCTTCCGCTGGTGATGAGGCTGGCCACGGTCACCAGGCTGCGGTCCCTCGGCGACAGCTCCAGGCTCTTCCAGGCCTGCCCGAACAGCACGTCCTCGCTGTAGCCGGCCAGCGCGGGAGCGACGTCCCCGAACAGCTCCCGCGGACCCGGCCGGGTCGTCTTCTCCGTCATCGTTCGTGTCCTTTCCACGTGTCCACGTGTCCACATGTCCACGCGTCTCGGTGGCGTTCATCGGCTCGCCGCCGGCGGGGCGACGCCGACGCAGCCTGCGCCACAACCGATGGAACCGCAGGTCACACGCGCGTGGAAGAACTCGTTGATACGTGTACTGGCAGTACACCCCACCGCCGGAGACACCATCGAGGAAGCCGACGTAGCCTCGAAACCATGGACAACCGGAGCGAGGTACGCGAGTTCCTGACCAGCCGCCGTGCCAAGATCACGCCACAGCAGGCGGGGCTGCCCGTCCACACCGGCAACCGGCGCGTCAAAGGGCTGCGCAGGGAAGAAGTCGCGATGCTCGCCGGCGTCAGCGCCGAGTACTACGCCCGCCTGGAACGCGGCAACCTCTCCGGCGTCTCGGAAACCGTCCTCGACTCGCTCGCCCGCGCCCTCCAGCTCGACGAGGCCGAGCGCGCCCACCTCGACGACCTGGCCCGCACCGCCAACACCACCCGCCGCGCACCCCGCCGCCGGCCCTCGCAGCCCATCCGCCCCAGCCTTCAGCACCTGCTCGACGCGATGACCGAGGCACCGGCCTTCATCCGCAACGGCCGCCTCGACATCCTCGCCACCAACCGGCTCGGCCGCGCCCTGTACGACCCGGTGTTCGCCGACCCGGCCCGGCCCGTGAACCTCGCCCGGTACGAGTTCCTCAACGCCGGTGCGGCCGACTTCCTGCCCCAGCTGGAGGCCCAGGCGGCCGGAGCGGTGGCGCTGCTGCGCACCGAGGCGGGACGGGACCCGTACAACCGGGACCTCACCGACCTCATCGGCGAACTCTCCACCCGCAGCGAGAAGTTCCGCACCCTGTGGGCCGCCCACGATGTGCGCCTGCACCAGACCGGCGTCAAGCACTTCCACCACCCCGCGGTCGGCGAACTCTCCCTCCCCTTCGAGGCCATGCCCATCCCGACCGACCCCGGCCTCACCCTCACCGCCCTCAGCGCCGAACCCGGCACCCCGTCCCACGACAGCCTCAGACTGCTCGCCAGCTGGGCCGCCACCCTCGACCAGGACGGCCAACCGGACACCGCGGCCGCCGGCGGCGAACAGAGCGCATAGCGGGAGCCTTCCCACGCCGCCACGCGGTTGCACAGCCCGAACGCGGGTGCCGAGTTCGACATACAGCCTCTTCACGGAAGCCCTTCCGCCTGACAGAAGCCGCCTTGCCGAGCCACCGCGCACATCACGACCCTGTTCCCAACCACGGCACGCGGGGCGACGGCGCCCCGCCGACAGGGACGGGACCCACATGCCTCACATGACCGCCTTCGCCAGAAACCAGTGGTACGTCGCCGCCTACTCGCACGAGGTCGGGCGGGAGTTGCTCGGGCGGACGATCCTCGGTGAACCGCTCGTCTTCTACCGGACGGAGGACGACGGGACGGCCGTCGCGCTGGCGGACCGGTGTGTGCACCGCCGCTTCCCGCTCTCGGAGAGCCGGCTCGACGGCGACCGGATCGTGTGCGGCTACCACGGGTTCACGTACGACACGACCGGCAGCTGTGTGTACGTGCCGGGGCAGAAACGCATACCGCGCACGGCCCGGGTCGCCTCGTATCCCGTCGTCGAGCAGGACTCGTTCGTCTGGGTCTGGATCGGCGACCCGGCGCTCGCCGACCCGGGGAACGTCCCCCGCGCCCGGCACATGGACTCGCCGGACTGGACCACCGTCTGCGGCATGGAGCCCATCGACGCCGACTACGGGCTGCTGGTCGACAATCTGCTCGACCTCTCGCACGAGACGTATCTGCACGGCGGTTACATCGGCACCCCCGAGGTCGCCGAGACACCGATCACCACCGAGGTCGACGAGGGCGCGGGCATCGTACGGGTCAGCCGGCACATGGACGACGCCGAGTGTCCGCCGTTCTACGCCCGTTCGACCGGCATCGAGGGCCGGATCACCCGCTGGCAGGACATCGAGTACCACGCGCCGTGCCTGTATCTGCTGCACAGCCGGATCGCCCCGGTCGGGGTGCTGCCCGAGGCGGACGGCAGCGACCCGAACGGCTTCCACACCGAGATCACCTACGCGATCACTCCGTCGAGCGACGGCCATGTCTACGACTTCTGGGCGGTCTCCCGGGACTTCGCGAGGGACGACGAGGAAGTCACCACGTTCCTGCGGGACTTCAACCACACCGTGGTGATGCAGGACGTCGACGCGCTCAACCTGCTGCAGAAGACCCTCGGCACCGAGCGGACGGGCTACCAGGAGCTGAGCATCAACATCGACACCGGCGGTCTCGCGGCCCGCCGCATCCTCGCCCGCCTGGTCGAGGAGGGCGACAAGCCGATGGAGAAGGTGCTGTGACCACGCCTCCCCGCTTCGCGACCCGCGAGATCTACCGCGTCGACTGGATCCCGGGCACCGATGTGCTGCACGGCACCTGCCACTGCGGTGCCGAGCACAGCGCCCAGGACCCGATCGAGATGTGGGAGTGGATGCTCGGCCACCCCGAAGGACATCGGCCGCAGGAGTCACGGGGGCTTGGATCATGAGCTCCTACGAGATCGAACTCATCGTGGAGGAAAGGGAGTTCGTCGCCGATGGCGTGCTGTCCCTCACCCTGCGCCACCCGCTCGGCGAGGAACTCCCCGCATGGGAGCCCGGCGCCCACGTCGACGTCGTGCTCGGGGTCGGCCTCGAGCGGCAGTACTCGCTGTGCGGGGATCCCGCGGACCGTCGGGCGTGGCGGATCGCGGTGCTGCGGGAGCCGGACGGGCGCGGCGGATCCTCGTACGTGCACGAGCAGTTGGGCGCGGGCGACAAGGTCCGGGTCCGCGGCCCGCGCAACCACTTCGCGCTCGCGCCCGCCGCCCGCTACCGCTTCGTCGCGGGCGGCATCGGCATCACCCCGATCCTGCCGATGCTCGCCGCGGCGCAGGCGGCGGGCGCCGAGTGGACGCTGCTGTACGGCGGGCGGACGCGCGACTCCATGGCGTTCACCGGGGAGTTGGAGCGGTACGGGGACCGGGTGACGGTCGCTCCGCAGGATGAGTGCGGACTGCTGGACCTCGACTCCGTCCTGACCGGGGTCCCCGAGGGCACGCTCGTCTACTGCTGCGGTCCCGGCCCGCTGCTGGACGCGGTGGAGGCGCGCTGCCCCGCCGGGCTGCTGCGCGTCGAGCGTTTCCGGCCGAAGGTTCAGGAGATGGGCGGGGACGGCGAGTTCGAGGTGGAGCTCGCGCGCAGCGGGCGTACGCTGACCGTCCCCGCGGATGTCTCCGTGCTCGACACCGTGCGCGGCGCGGGCGTCGAGGTGCTCTTCTCCTGCACCGAGGGCACCTGCGGGACCTGCGAGACGGATGTCCTCGAAGGGACCCCGGACCACCGGGACTCGGTGCTCACGGACGAGGAGCGGGAGGCGGGCGAGACCATGCTGATCTGCGTCTCCCGGTGCCGCGGGAAGCGGCTCGTGCTGGACTTGTGAGCCGCGGGGCCCTGGAGGCCCGTCTCGGCGCGGGCTCGACCCACCGACTGTCAACAATATTGTTGGCCAAAGCCATTGACCCCGCCGTACGAGGGCTCTACCTTCCCGCTGAGCACGCATTGCGGTGCCCGCACAGCCTGTCGGAACAATGTCGTCTGCACAGGAGGAGCCATGCGTCGTCTGCTCGCCGGTCTCGCGGTCGGATCCTTTCTGGTCGCCGCGTCGGCCTGCGGTTCGTCCGGCGGCGGTGGCGCCTCGGACAAGAACGCCTCGTCCGGCGGTACCACCACGGTCAAGGTCGGGGTCATCCCCATCGTCGATGTCGCGCCTCTCTACCTGGGCCAGCAGAAGGGCTTCTACAGCAAGCGCGGTCTGAAGCTGTCCATGACGACCGCGCAGGGCGGCGCGGCGATCGTGCCGGGAGTGGTCAGCGGCCAGTTCCAGTTCGGGTTCAGCAACATGACCTCGTTGATGATCGCCCAGAGCCAGAACGTGCCCGTGAAGGCCGTCGTCAACGGGGTGGCCTCGACGGGCGTGGCGGGCAAGGACTTCGGCGCCATCACCGTGAAGAAGGGCAGCCCGATCAAGTCCGCGAAGGAACTGGAGGGGAAGAAGATCGCGGTCAACACGCTGAAGAACATCAACGAGACGGCGGTGCGCGAGTCGGTGCGCAAGGCGGGCGGTGACCCGTCCAAGGTGAAGTTCGTCGAGCTGGCCTTCGACCAGATGCCCGCCGCCCTCGACAGCGGCCAGATCGACGCCGCGATGGTGGTCGAGCCGGCGCTCGCCACCGTCAAGAGCCAGGGCGCCACGGAGATCGCCTCGTCCCTGGTCGACGTCGCCAAGGGCCTCACCGTGGCGATGTACTTCACCTCGACGCAGTACGAGCAGAAGAACCCCGACGTGGTGAAGAAGTTCCAGGAGGCGACCGCGGAGTCCCTCGCCTACGCCGACGCCCACCCGGACGAGGTACGCCAGGCCGTCACCACGTACACGAAGATCCCGGCGGCGACACTGGCCCAGGTCACCCTTCCGAAGTGGCCGGCCGAGCCCAACCGCGCGTCGATCGAGACGCTGGAGAAACTGGGCGAGCGGGACGGGCTGTTCAAGTCGACGCCCGACCTCGACAAGCTGCTGCCGTGAGGGGTGCGAACGCCGCTCTGGGCGCCGCCGGGCTCGCGGCCTTCCTCGCGCTGGGCGAGGCGGTGCCGCGGCTCGGTCTCGTCAAGGAGGCGTACTTCCCGCCGACCAGCCGCATCGCCGACGCGCTCGGCCAGGAGGTCACCGACCGCGCCTTCTGGACGGCGCTCGGCGACACCCTGACCGGCTGGGCGCTGGGCCTGGCGATCGCGATCGGCGCGGGGGTCGTCGTGGGGCTGCTCGTCTCGGTCGTGCCGTATCTGCGTGAGGCCACCGCCTCGACGATCGAGTTCCTGCGCCCGATCCCCTCCGTCGCCCTGATCCCCCTCGCCGTCCTGCTCTACGGCACCGAACTCCGTTCCGTCCTCCTCCTCGTCGTGTACGCCTCGTTCTGGCAGGTCCTCGTCCAGGTCCTGTACGGCGTCCAGGACGTCGACCCGGTAGCCGAGGAGACGGCCCGCTCGTACGGCCTCGGCCCGTGGGCACGCGTCCGGCACGTCCTGTGGCCCACGGCCCTCCCGTACGTCATGACCGGCGTCCGGCTCGCCGCCGCGGTGGCCCTCATCCTCGCCGTGACCGCCGAACTCGTCATCGGGGCACCGGGGTTGGGCGCGCGGATCGCGGTCGCCGAGTCCTCGCAGGCGGTCCCCGACATGTACGCGCTGGTGGTGGTCACCGGTCTGCTCGGGCTGCTCATCAACGTGGGCGCCCGTACGGTGGAGCGCCGGGCGCTGGCCTGGCACCAGTCGGTGCGCGGGGAGGTGACGGTGTGAGGCCCTTCCTGCTGCGGCTGCTCTTCGTCGTCGCGTTGCCCGCGCTGCTCGTCGCGGTCTGGTGGCTGGCGTCCGACGGCAGTACGAACGTGTACTGGCCACCGCTGCGCACGATCCTCAGGACCTTCCCGGACGTCTGGACGAGCGAGCGGCTGCGCTCCGACCTCGTGCCCAGCGTGCTGCGGCTGCTCGCCGGTTACGCGGCGGCGGCCGTCGTGGGCGTGGCGCTGGGCACGGTCATCGGCTCGTACCGGCGGGTGCGGGCCGTGTGCGAGCCGGTCCTGGAGTTTCTGCGCGCGGTACCGCCTCCCGTCCTGGTCCCCGTCATCATGCTGTTCGCCGGCATCGGTGACACGATGAAGATCGCCGTGATCGCGAGCGGCTGTGTCTGGCCGATCCTGCTCAACACGGTCGAGGGCGTGCGGGCGGTCGACTCGGTGATGGCGGAGACGGCGCGTTCGTACGGCATCACGGGCGTGGCCCGGCTGCGCAGTGTGGTCCTGCGCGCGGCGAGCCCGCAGATCTTCGCGGGCCTGCGCCAGGCCCTGTCCATCGGGATCATCCTGATGGTCATCAGCGAGATGTTCGCGGCCAGCAACGGCCTCGGCTTCACCATCGTCCAGTTCCAGCGGAGCTTCGCGATCCCCGACATGTGGACCGGAATCCTCGTCCTGGGCCTGCTCGGTTTCCTTCTCTCGGTCGTCTTCCACCTGGTCGAGCGCCGGGTGCTCGGCTGGTACCACGGTCTGCGCGCGGTGTCCCGGCGGTCTCCGTGAAGCTCGCGAAAGGGCGGTCCATGCACGCGTCTCTTGTCGTTTCCGGCCTGAACAAGGTCTACGAGGGTTCCGGCCGCCGGGTGGAGGCGGTACGGGACCTCACCTTCACCGTCGAGGCGGGCGAACTCGTCTGTCTGGTCGGCCCGTCGGGATGCGGCAAGACCACGCTCCTGAAGTGCATGGGCGGGCTGCTGACGCCGACGGCGGGCGAGGTACGGCTGAACGACCGCCCGGTGAGCGGGCCGCCGCCGGGGATGGCGTTCGTGTTCCAGGAGTACGGACGCAGCCTGTTCCCCTGGATGCGGGTGCGGGAGAACGTCGAACTACCGCTGAAACAGAAGCCGTTGAGCAAGGTGCGGCGCCGGGAGCTGGTCACGGACGCGTTGGAGTCGGTCGGTCTCACGGATGCCGCCGGGGCCTACCCGTGGCAGCTGTCCGGCGGGATGCAGCAGCGCGTCGCGATCGCCCGCGCGCTCGCGTACGAGCCCGACGTCCTGCTGATGGACGAGCCGTTCGCGGCGGTCGACGCGCAGACCCGGGCCGATCTGGAGGACCTGGTGCGGGGCCTGTGGCGGGAACGCGGCATCACCATCCTGTTCGTCACCCACGACATCGACGAGGCCGTGTACCTCGGCGAACGGGTCCTGATCCTCTCCGCCTCACCCACCGTCGTACAGGAGCAGCTGAAGGTCGATCTCCCGGACGAGCGGGACCAGTTGCACACCCGGGTCGCCCCGCGCTTCGCCGAGCTGCGGACCCATGTGTACGAGCAGATCCAGGCGGCGAAGCGCGGGGCGGCCTTCGGCCTCAAGACAGATACGCCTCCACCTCGCTGAACTGGGCCGCGGACCAGCCGGTGTTGGCGGTGACATTGAGCCGGAGGTAGCGCAGGTTCGTGCCGCTGGGGAGGGTGACCGTCACCGTGTTCCCGGTGGCCGGGTCGAAGCGGTAGTCCTTGGAGGCGACGACCGTCGAGTACGCCGAGCCGTCCGTGCTGCCCAGGACCGACAGGGTCTGCGTGCGCGCCTGCCAGACCGAGGCGGGCGGCAGCTTCAGCACGAGGCGGCGGGCGGGCTGGTTCGAGCCGAGGTCCACCGTCCAGGCCTGCGGGAAGGCGTTGTTGGTGGACTCCCAGTAGCTGTTCGCGTCGCCGTCGACCGCCTTGCCGGGGGTGTAGACGTCCTGCGATCCGGTGGCGGAGGCCGGGCGGCCCTTGGCGAGGTTGCGGGCCGGGTCGGGGTCCGGGTTCCCGGCGCCGGGCTGGGGCCAGGTGGAGCAGTCCGCCCAGGTGGTGTCCCAGCCGGAGTTGCCGCCGCCGTTGGTGAGCGTGAAGGCGCCGGAACCGTTCGGGTAGGGGCAGTTGTAGATGCCCGCCGCGCCGACCCCCGTGGCCTGCACATTGCTGAACTTGGCCGCGCCCTGCGACTCGGCCTGGACGACGACCGTGCCGGTGTTCCTGACCGTCGCGCCGTCCACCGTGATGTTCTTGGTCGCGTAGCCGTGGCCGCCGCCCGACACGAACTCGAAAGCGCTGTAGGGACTGTCGGTGACCGTCGTACCGGTGATGTTGACGGTCGCCTCGATGGCGCTGTCGTAGGAGTCGACGCGCAGCGCGCCCATCGGGTGGTTCCAGTTGGGGTTGATCGCGCCCGCACGCACGAGGGTGTTCCCGGAGACCGTGATCGTGCCGGCGAGCGGGGAGAAGGGGTCGAGGAACTTCTGGTTGGAGATCGCGATGCCGCTGCCGAGGGCGTTGGTGTCGGCGACCAGGTTGTTCGTCACCGCGAGGTCGGTGCCGCCGTAGATCGCGATGCCGTTGGCGAGGTTCGGCTGCGAGATGGTGTTGTTCTCGAAGCTGCTGTTGGTGTCGGGCGAGTACAGCGACCACATGGCGAGGGCGTCGTCACCGTTGTCGCGCAGGAAGTTGTTACGAACCCGGACCCCGCGCGCGTTGCCGTTGAGGTTGAGGCCGTCGGCGGTGGTGTCGAGGATGCGGTTGTTCTCGACGACGAGGTTGTCGTTGTTGCCGGTCAGCCAGAGGCCGACCTTGAGGTGCTGGAGCCACATTCCGGAGACGCTGGAGTTCGGGCCCAGTGAGCCGTTGACGAAGTTGTCCGGGTTGGAGTCGACGCGCTCGGTGACCTCGCCGATGACGGCGAAGTCCTTGAGGTGGACGCCTCCGGACGAGCCGGTCTGGTCGATGAAGCGTGAGGTGTGGACGACGGAGTACCAGCTGCCGGCGCCCTGGAGGGTGACGTTCTGGACGCCGTTCAGCGAGGAGGTGACGCGGTAGTCGCCCGGCGGGATCCACACCACTCCCCCTCGCGCGGCCGAGATCGCGTCCCGGAACGCCTGGGTCGAGTCGCCCTGGCCGCTGGGGTCCGCGCCCTTGTCGGTGACGGACACCGACCCGGCGGGGCGCGTCGCGGCGGCGGCCACCTGCTCGAAGTCTGCCACATCCACGGTGACCTGGGTGGACGTCGCCTGGAAGGCCACCTTGTCACCCGGCTGCACGTTCCGCCCGAGCAGCAGGCGGGCGTTGTCGAAGAAGTGGTGGGTCTTGGCGCCGGCGATCCAACTCGTGTCGACGTAGGAGTACTTGGAAGTGACGGCGAGCGTCTTGGCGAGCTTCTGGCCGTTGACGTAGACGTCGAGGGTGCCGGACTGGCCGTCGGGGACGTTGTAGGACACGTTCACCGCGTTGGCCGCGCGCGGCACGGTGAACTCGACGCGTTGGCCCGCGGCCAGCCGTACCGCCTGCCGTCCGGACGCCTCCGAGGCGAGGGTGCCCTGGGTGTAGTCGGGCCCGATCTTCGCGCCGGTGGTCGTGGCGGACTCGGCCTCGACCGAGGTGAAGGGCAGGTCGGCGCCGACGGCCGCGTGTGCGGCGGGTGCGGTCATCACCAGCGTGCCGGCCGCCAGGGCGACGGTGGTGGCGGTGACGGTGGCAAGAGTTGGCATGCGCCTGACAGGTCTGGAGCTGTTGTGCATGTGCTGATCCCTTCATGGTGGGGGTGCGGGGACAGCGGTATGCGTTCGGCGCCGCCGACGCGGTCTCAGTCGCGCAGCCAGACCGCCGTGTCCTTCGGCAGGCGCCCCTGTGGGTCCAGGGGACCGCTGCCGAGGAGGAGTCGGGAGTGGGCGGGGAGGTCGGCGGGGGCGTCGGCGAGGTTCACGACGCACAGCAGCCGTCCCTCCTGCCCGGGCCGGGCGAAGGCGAGTACCCCCTCGGCCGCGGGCAGCCAGGTGAGCGGGCCGTCGCCGAACTCCGGCCTGATCGTCAGGGCCGCGCGGTAGAGGGAGAGCATCGAGCCGGGGTCGGCGGCCTGGAGGTCGGCGGCGTACGCGGACCAGCCGCTCGGCTGCGGCAGCCAGGGCTCGCCGCCGAAGCCTGCGTACGGCGCGTCGGCCGTCCACGGGAGCGGGACCCGGCAGCCGTCCCGGCCCGGGTCGGTGCCGCCGGAGCGGAAGTGCATCGGGTCCTGGATACGGTCACGGGGTATCTCGGCCTCGGGCAGGCCCAGCTCCTCTCCCTGGTAGAGGTAGACGGCGCCGGGGAGCGCGAGCGAGAGCAGGGCGGCGGCGCGGGCGCGGCGGGTGCCGAGGGCGAGGTCGGTCGGGGTGCCGAAGGCCTTGGTGGCGAAGTCGAAGCCGGTGTCGGCGCGGCCGTAGCGGGTGACCGTGCGGGTCACGTCGTGGTTGCACAGCACCCAGGTGGCAGGCGCGCCGACCGGGGCGTGTTCGGCGAGGGTCTCGTCGATGGACGTCCGCAGGCGTCGGGCGTCCCAGGGGCAGGACAGGAAGGAGAAGTTGAAGGCGGTGTGCAGCTCGTCGGGGCGCAGATAGCGGGCGAAGCGCTCGGTGTCGGGGAGCCAGACCTCGCCGACGAAGATGCCGTCGTAGGCGTCGGCGACCGTGCGCCAGGAGCGGTAGATGTCGTGGAGCTCGTCGCGGTCGACGTACGGATGCGGGTCGCGGCCCTCGACGAAGTCGGGGAGGTCCGGGTCCTTGGCGAGCAGGGCGGCCGAGTCGATGCGGACGCCCGCCACGCCGCGCTCGAACCAGAACCGCAGGATCTCCTCGTGTTCCTGGCGGACGGCGGGGTGCGCCCAGTTGAGGTCCGGCTGCTCGGGGGTGAACAGGTGGAGGTACCAGGTGCCGTCGGGCAGCCGGGTCCAGACGGGCTCGGCGGAGCCTGCGAACTGGGACGGCCAGTCGTTGGGCGGGAGTTCACCGTGCTCGCCGCGTCCGGGACGGAAGTGGAAGAGCTCGCGCTCGGATCCTCCGGCCAGGGCGGCCCGGAACCAGGGGTGTTGGTCGGAGACGTGGTTGGGCACGATGTCGACGAGCGTGCGGATGCCCAGCTCCTTCGCCTCGGCGATGAGTTTCTCCGCCTCGGCGAGCGTCCCGAAGGCCGGGTCGATGACACGGTAGTCGGCGACGTCGTAGCCGCCGTCCTTCATCGGGGACAGGTACCAGGGGTTGAACCACAGGGCGTCCACGCCGAGTTCGGCGAGATACGGGAGTTTGGCGCGGACGCCCGCGAGGTCGCCGGTGCCGTCGCCGTCGCCGTCCGCGAAGCTGCGGACGTACACCTGGTAGATGACGGCGGAGCGCCACCAGTTCTGGGCATGGGTGGGCTGTCCCACGGTGCCTGCCTTTCTGTTGCGGGGTCGGTGTCAGCCCTTCGTGCTGCCCGCGCTGATCCCGGCGATGATGTGTCGCTGGAACACCAGGAACATCAGGACCATGGGGATACTGGCGATCACCATCGCGGCGATGAGCACGGTCAGCTGGATGTTCTGCGACAGCTGGACGAGCGCCACGCTGATCGGCTGCTTGTCGGTGTCGGAGAAGACCATCAACGGCCAGAGGAAGTCCTGCCAGACGGCGACCAGGGCGAAGATCGACACGACGCCGAGGACGGGGCGGGACATGGGCAGCACGATGGACCAGAGGGTGCGCAGCCGTCCGGCACCGTCGATCTCGGCGGCCTCCAGGACATCACGCGGGATCTGGTCGAAGAAGCGCTTGAGGAGATAGAGGTTGAAGGCGTTGGCCACGGCGGGCAGCCAGATGCCGAGCGGGTCGTTGAGCAGGCTGGTGTGGATCAGCGGGAGGTCGGCGACGGTCAGGTACTTCGGTACGACCAGCGCCTGCGCCGGGACCATCAGGGTGGCGAGGATGCCGCCGAGGATCACCTTGCCGAAGGCCGGCTTCAGCTTGGAGAGGGCGTACGCGGCGGCCGTGCAGAACACGAGCTGGAGCAGCCAGGCGCCGGCGGCCTGCACCACCGTGTTCCACAGGTGGGTGGGCAGGTCCATCAGGTCCCAGGCGTCGGTGTAGCCGCTGAGATGCCATGTCTGGGGCACGAGGGTCGGCGGGGTCCGCGTCACCTCGTCCGGGGACTTCATCGCGCCGGTGACCATCCAGTAGACCGGGAAGAGGAAGGCGAGCGCGAAGAGCAGGACGACGGCCGTGAAGACGGTCCAGTAGAGGGCCTTGCCGCGGGGGCGGGCGAGGGTGAGCGGGGAGACCAGGGTGCGGGTGCCGCTGCTCATGAGTACTCCTCCCCCGACGAGCGGGTCAGCCGCAGATAGACCGCGGAGAAGAGGCCGAGCAGCACGAGGAGCATGACGCTCAGCGCGCACGCGCCGCCGAAGTCGTTGTAGAGGAACGCGTACTTGTAGATGAGGTAGAGGACGGTGACCGTGGCGTTCTCGGGGCCGCCGCCGGTGATGACGAACGGCTCGGTGAAGACCTGCATCGTGGCGATGATCTGAAGCAGCATCAGCATGAGGACGATGAACCGGGTCTGTGGGATCGTCACGTGCCGGATGCGCTGGAGGATGTTCGCGCCGTCCAGTTCCGCCGCCTCGTACAGCTCCCCCGGGATGCCCTGGAGCGCGGCCAGGTAGATCAGGACCGTGCCGCCCATGTTGGCCCAGGTCGCCACGATGACCAGGGAGACGAGCGCGGTGTCGGCGCCGTTGGACCAGTTCGAGGTGGGCAGGTGCAGAAAGCGCAGCGCCTCGTTGGCGAGGCCCGCTCCGGGATCGTAGAACCACTTCCACAGCAGGGCGCTGACCACCGGCGGGATCATCACCGGCAGGTACACCACGACCCTGAAGAAGGCCTTCGCGTGCCGGAGTTCGTTGAGGACCAGGGCCATCACGAACGGGACGGCGAAGCCGATGAGCAGGGCGAGGAGCGTGAAGGTGAACGTGTTGCGCCAGGCCGCGGTGAACTCCGGGTCGTGGAAGACACGGGTGAAGTTGGCGGTGCCGACCCACTGGGGCGGTGAGCCCGGCGTGTACTTCTGGAAGGCGATCACGACCGCGCGGATCGCGGGGTACCAGGAGAACAGCGCGAAGCAGAGCAGGCCGCCGACAAGGAAGGCGTACGCGCGGGACTGGTCGGCCAGGCGCCGGCGCCACGGGCCTCCCGCCCGGCGCCCGGCCGACCGCGGCGCCTCCGGCGCGCCGACGGCGGCCGGAGGGAGTACCACGGGCTTCGATGCGGTCTTCATACGCCTGGTCAGCCCCGGGCCAGGATGGAGTCGATCTTCCCGGAGGCGTCCTTCAGGAGCTGGTCGATGTTCGCGTCCTTCTTGGTGAGGACCGCGGAGACGGCGCCGTCGAGGACCGAGTAGATCTGCTGGGCCTGGGGCGGCTCGATCTTCATCTGCAGGCTCTGGTTGCCGTCCAGGAAGGCCTGGTAGTTCTCCACGGGCACATTGGCGTTGGCCTTCTTGACCTGCTGGTCCTTCGCGTCGGCGGCGCCGGTGAAGAGCCGGGGCTCGGGGAGGCCGACGGGGGCGTTGTTCTGCTTGGCGCGGGCGTAGTCGCCGAGGAAGCCCTTTCCGGGGGTGAGGAACATGTGGTCGAGCCACTTCAGGCCGGCCTTGATCTGCTCGGGGCTGTCCTTCTTGTTGAACATGTAGCCGTCGCCGCCGATGAGCGTGCCCTTGCCGCCGGGCATGGGCGCGAGGGCGAGGTCGTCGTAGTTGCCGCCCTTCTCCTTGACGAGGATCGGGATGTTGTCGGGCGCGGAGAGGTACATGCCGAGCTTGCCGGAGCCCATCAGCTGCTGGACGTCGTTGATGACGAGGAGCTGCTTGCTGCCCATGGAGTTGTCGCTCCAGCGCATGTCGTGCAGGTTCTGCAGGACGGCCTTGCCCTCCGGGGTGTCGACGCTGGCCTTCTTGCCGTCCGGCGTGACGACGTCGCCGCCCTGCGAGTACATCTCGGCGGTGAAGTGCCAGCCGCCCTGGTTCTGGGCGCTGTAGTCGGCGTAGCCGACGGTGCCGCCGCCGAGCGCGGCTATCTTCTTGGCGTCCGCGCGCACTTCTTCCCAGGTCGCCGGGGCCTTGTCGGGGTCGAGTCCGGCCTTCTGGAAGAGCTTGCGGTTGTAGATGAGTCCCATCGAGTAGCCGGTGCGCGGCACTCCGTAGATCTTGCCGTCGACGGTGTAGATGTCGCGCAGTTGCTGCTGGATGGTGCCGTAGCTCTTGAGGTCCTTGACGTACGACGTGATGTCGGCGGCCTGGTTGATGTCGACGACGTGCTTGGAATCGGTGAAGTACGTGTAGAAGACGTCCTCCATCTGGCCGCCGGCGAGCTTGGCGTCGAACGTCTTGGGGTCCTGGCAGGGGAACGCGTCGTGCGCGACGACGTCGATGTCCGGGTTCTGCTTCTCGAACGCCTTGATGTCGGCCTCGAAGAACGAGCGGTCGACCTTGGCGCTCTTCGGAGGCATGCAGTTGACCGTGATGCGGGTCTTGCCACCCGCGGAGCCGTCGTCGCTGCCACCGCAGGCGGCGGCGGTGAGCGCGAGGGTGGACGCCGTGAGCACGACGAAGGTACGGCGGAACCCGGTACTTCTCATCGGTGGACCCCTTTGGGCAGGAGCGAGGAAGGCCCACGGGGGCGCGCCGTCTTGATCTGGCGCACCGCCGTGTGCTGGCGCCGCACACTCAAGCACCGCCGACAAGGGTCCGCAAGATGTCGCGCAGAATCTGGAATTATTTGACAGCAGAGTGGATCTCAGAGGCGGGGCGCTTGCGCGGTGGACCCACGGACCACCAACTCCGGTTCGAACAAAAGCTCTTCGGCGGTGACGCTGCTCCCACCGATCTGGGCGTTGAGCAGCTCGACGGCCGCCCGGCCCATCGACTCGATGGGCTGGCGGACGGTGGTCAGGGGCGGCTCGGTGCAGTTCATCAGCGCGGAGTCGTCGTAGCCGACGACGGACACCTGTGAGGGCACGCCGAGTCCCTTGCGACGGGCGGCGCGTACGACACCGAGGGCGAGCGGGTCGCTGGCGCAGATGAAACCGGTGACCCCGCGGTCGATGAGCCGGACGGCCGCCGCGTGGCCGCCCTCGATCGAGAACATGGCCCGCGCGATGTGGGCGTCGGGCAGCTCGGGCGCGAGCGCACGGGCCGCCGCCAGCTTCCGCGCCGAGGGCATGTGGTCGGCGGGCCCGAGCACCAGACCGATGCGCTCGTGGCCGAGCGAGACGAGGTGACGCCAGGCCTGCTCGACCGCCACGGCGTCGTCGCAGGAGACGCCCGGGAAGCCGAGGTGCTCGATAGCCGCGTTGACCAGCACCACCGGAATGTTGCGGTCCGCGAGCTGCCGGTAGTGCTCGTGCGGGGCGTCGGCCTGCGCGTACAGTCCGCCCGCGAACACCACGCCGGAGACCTGCTGTTGGAGCAGCAGCTCCACATAGTCCGCCTCGGATACGCCGCCCTTGGTCTGGGTGCAGAGCACCGGTGTCAGCCCGAGCTGTGCGAGCGCCCCGCCGATCACTTCGGCGAACGCCGGGAAGATCGGGTTCTGCAGCTCGGGCAGGACGAGCCCCACGAGCCGCGCGCGTTCACCCCGCAGTTGGGTGGGCCGCTCGTAGCCGAGCACGTCCAGCGCCGAGAGCACCGCCTGTCGGGTGGAGTCGGAGACGCCGGGCTTCCCGTTGAGCACCCGGCTGACCGTGGCCTCGCTGACCCCGACCTTCTTCGCCACCTGAGCAAGTCGTCGCGTCATGCGCGCAAGAATAGCGCAAGAAATGCAAGCTGCTTGCGTAACTCTCACTTGGTCCGGTTGAACTCAGTGGGCCGCCCACAGGCCACGGACGTGGCCCAGGTGCCGGGTCATGACCCTCCGTACGGCCTCGGGGTCGCGGTCCACCAGGGCGTCGAGGAGTTCGAGGTGCTCCTCGGCGGAGTCCTGGAGGCGGCCCGCCTCGACCAGGGCGTCGAGGCCGTACAGGCGCGAGCGCTTGCGGAGGTCGCCGACGACCTCGACCAGGTGGGCGTTGCCCGCGAGGGCGAGCAGACCGAGGTGGAAGCGGATGTCCGCCTCGACGTAGGCGATGAGGTCACCGGCCGCCGCCGCGGTCACGATCTCCCGGGCGGCCGGGCGCAGCGCCTCCAGGGAGACCCGGTCCGCGGTGGTGGCCAGCTGCACGGTGGTGGGGATCTCGATCAGCGAGCGGATGTGGGTGTACTCGTCGAGCTGCTTCTCGGAGACCGCGGTGACCCGGAAGCCCTTGTTGGGCACCGTGTCGACGAGGCCCTCCTTGGCGAGGTCGAGCATGGCCTCGCGCACCGGTGTCGCCGAGACGCCGAAGCGGGCGGCGAGCGTCGGCGCGGAGTACACCTCGCCGGCCCGCAGTTCGCCCGCGATCAGCGCGGCCCGCAGGGCGTCGGCGACGCGCTCGCGGTAGCTGCTCTTCTTGCCGCCGAGGACGGGCAGGGCTGCGGGAGCGGCGGAGGGTGCGCTGCTGGGCGTGGCGGGCATGGGTCGACTCCTCGTACGGCATGGCGGGTTTGTGCAATGTCACGTGACATCAGTATCGCTAGAGCACGAAACCCGCCGGGAAGGGGTCGGTCGGGTCCAGGAGGTACTGGGCGGTGCCGGTGATCCAGGCGCGGCCGGTGAAGCTGGGCAGCACCGCCGGGATTCCGGCGACCTCGGTCGTGCCGAGCAGTCGTCCCGTGAACTGCGTCCCGATGAAGGACTCGTTCACGAACTCCGTGTGCAGGGGGAGTTCACCGCGGGCGTGCAGTTGCGCCATGCGCGCGCTGGTGCCCGTACCGCAGGGCGAGCGGTCGAACCAGCCGGGGTGGATCGCCATGGCGTGGCGCGAGTGACGGGCGGTGGCGCCGGGCGCGTACAGATGGACGTGGTGGCAGCCGCGGATGGACGGGTCCTCGGGGTGGACCGGCTCGTCCTCGGCGTTGACGGCCGCCATCAGCGACAGTCCGGCGGCGAGGATCTCCTCCTTTCGCGACCGGTCGAAGGGCAGGCCGAACCGCTCCAGCGGCAGAATGGCGTAGAAGTTGCCGCCGTACGCGAGGTCGTACGTCACCGTCCGGCCGTCGGGCAGGGTGGCCTTGCGGTCGAGGCCCGCCGAGAAGGACGGCACGTTCTTGAGCGTGACCGCGCGGGCGGCGCCGTCCTCGACCGCGACCTCGGCGACGACGAGGCCCGCCGGGGTGTCGAGCCGGATCGTGGTGACGGGCTCGACGACCTCGACCATGCCCGTCTCCACCAGGACGGTCGCCACGCCGATGGTGCCGTGCCCGCACATCGGGAGGTAGCCCGACACCTCGATGTAGAGGACGCCGTAGTCGCAGTCCGGGCGGGTGGGCGGCTGGAGGATGGCGCCGCTCATCGCGGAGTGGCCGCGCGGCTCGTTCATCAGAAGCTGCTTGATGTCGTCGCGGTGCTCGCGGAAGTACAGCCGCCGCTCGTTCATGGTCGCGCCGGGGATGGTCCCGATGCCGCCGGTGATCACCCGGGTGGGCATGCCCTCGGTGTGCGAGTCGACGGCGTGCAGGACGAGTTTGCTGCGCATGGGATCTCCGTAACTCCTGCTGCTGGCGCGGAACTTGGCTCGCTCAAGGAGCGGCGCTCAGGCGAGACCGGCGGCGAGAGCCTTCTCGGTGGCGGCGCGGACCGTGGCCTCCTGCTCGGGCAGCAGCGGGACGCGCGGTGGACGCACCCGCCCGCCGTGTCGGCCCACGATGTCCATGGACAGCTTGATGGCCTGGACGAACTCGACCTGGGAGTCCCAGCGCAGCAGCGGGTGCAGCCGGCGGTAGAGCAGCCGTGCCGTGTCGAGGTCGCCCTCGACGGCCGCGTGGTACAGCTCGACGCTCGCGGCAGGCAGCGCGTTCGGGTAGCCGGCCACCCAGCCCTTGGCGCCCGCGACGGCGAGCTCCAGCAGGACGTCGTCGGCGCCGATCAACAGGTCGAGTTCGGGGGCGAGTTCGGCGATCCGGTAGGCGCGGCGGACATCGCCGGAGAACTCCTTGACGCCGTGGATGTACCCCTCCGCGTGCAGCTTCGCGAGCAGTTCGGGCACCAGGTCGACCTTGGTGTCGATGGGGTTGTTGTACGCGACGACCGGGACGCCCGCCTCGGCGACCGCCTCGTAGTGGGCGAGGACGGAACGCTCGTCGGCACGGTAGGCGTTCGGCGGCAGCAGCATCACGGACCGGCAGCCGGCGTCGCGGGCCTGCTCGGCCCAGCGGCGGGCCTCGGCGGAGCCGTAGGCGGCGACGCCGGGCATCACGCGGGAGCCGCCGATCGCCGACACCGCCGTCTCGACGACCTTCGCGCGCTCCTCGGGCGTGAGCACCTGGTACTCGCCGAGCGAGCCGTTCGGTACGACCCCGTCGCAGCCGTTCTCGACGAGCCAGGCGCAGTGCTGCGCGTAGCGGTCGTAGTCGACGGAGAGGTCGTCGTTCAGCGGGAGCGCGGTGGCGACGAGGACGCCGCGCCAGGGGCGGTTCTCGGTGGCGGTCATGAGCGGTTACCTCTCCATGGTGTGTGACATTTCACTGAGGTTCGGTCGCGGTGGGGCGGGGCGGTACGAAGGTGGTCAGTCGTCCTCGGGATCCCCGGCTCTCGCCAGCACCCCGAGCGGTACCGGGCGTGCCAACAACCGCCGAGCGGGTGTCTGTTCGCATCCGGCGAGTCCGACGACGGCGGGCTCGCACATCCGGCCCTGGCACCAGCCCATCCCCGCGCGGGTGAGCAGCTTCACGGTCCGTAGGTCGCCCGCGCCGAGCTCGTCGACGGCGTTCCTGACCGCACCGGCGGTGACCTCCTCGCAGCGGCAGACGACGGTGTCGTCGGTGACCTGCTCCGTCCAGTGCGCGGGCGGCGCGTAGACGGTGTCGAGCGCGGCGAAGAACTCCCGCGCTCTGCTGCGGGACCTGGCGGCGCGCGCCCAGGTGTGCGGGTCGGGCCGCGTCCCCGTCAGCCGGGCCGCGGCCGAGCGTCCCGCGATGTGCCCCTCGGCGAGCGACAGTGCCGCGCCACCGATGCCGGTGGTCTCGCCCGCGGCCCATACGCCGGGCACGTCGGTGCGCTGCTCCTCGTCCACGGCGACGGTCAGGCCGTCGATACGGCAGCCGAGCGACTCGGCGAGGTCGATGTGCGCCAGCATGCCGTGACCGACGGCGAGCGTGTCGCACGCGATGCGCCGCTCGGTGCCGGGCCCGACCCGTCCGTGGGTGTCGAGCGCGGCCACGGTCACGGCGTCGAGCCGCTGCTCGCCGTGTGCCGCGACGACGGTGTGCCGTGGGAGCAACTTGACGTGGTGTCGTAGGAGTTGGGCGCCGTACCGCACTCCCTCGGCGACCTTCCCAGGCTGTGCGGCCAGTGCCACGGCCCGCCGCAGGAACGCCTTCGGGTCGGCGGACTCGACGAGGGCGGCGACCTCGACCCCCGCCGCGGCGAGCCCGGTCGCCACGGGCAGCAGCAGGGGCCCGGTCCCCGCCACGACCGCCCGTTGCCCGGGGACCACGAGCCCGCCCTTCAGCATGGCCTGCGCACCACCGGCGGTGACGACCCCGGGAAGGGTCCAGCCCGGGAACGGCAACACCTTCTCGTACCCACCGGTGGCGAGCAGCACGGCGTCGGCGCGGACGGAGACGGGCTCCTCCTGGAGGGGGCCGAGCAGCGCGTGCACGACAAAGCCGGCTGAGCCGGGCCGGGCAGGGGGCGGCGCGGTGTCCGGCGGTGCTTCGGGGACGGCGGGTTCGACGAGTTCCCCGGGTTCCACGGCTTCGACGCACCACACGTGATGGTCCGCCAGATGCCTGATCGTGCCCGCCTCGACCCGCGCGGCCAGTGCGTCCCCGAGGCGCCGCCAGGTCCGCCACCGGTGGTGCAGCGCCTCCGGGCGCCGGGCCCCGAGTCCCGCCGGGGGCCGGCGGTAGAACTGGCCGCCCGCTCCGGCCGCCGAGTCGATCAGCGTGACCCGGACACCGCGCGCCGCGGCGGCCAGGGACGCGGCCAGCCCGGCCGGCCCCGCGCCGATCACCGCGAGGTGCGGTCGCTCAGTCGCCATGGCCCGTCCCCTCCTGCGTACGGATCGTGTCGCCCGCTCGGACCGGCACCAGGCAGGCCCGCTGGTTGGGGCGGTCGTTGACGGTCACCAGGCAGTCGAAGCAGACGCCGATGCCGCAGAAGACGCCGCGCGGGCGGCGCGCGCCGCGGGTGGCGCGCCAGGAGGTGACGCCCGCCGCCCACAGTGCGGCGGCGACGGTCTGCCCGGGCAGGGCCGTGATCTCGCGACCGTCCAGGGTGACGGTGAACGCGGGGCCCGGCTCGGCCCCGACCAGCTCCAGGGGATTCACCCGGCCTCCTTCGCGAAGCGGTCGGGCCGGAACGGCGTGAGGTCCAGGTCGGGCGTCCCGCCCGCGACGGCCTGCGCGATCAGCCGCCCGGTGCCGGTGGCGAGGCCGATTCCCGCGCCCTCGTGCCCGCAGGCGTGGAAGAGCCCCGGCACCCGTGGATCGGGGCCGATCGCGGGCAGGTGGTCGGGCATGTACGGCCGGAAACCCAGGTACGTCCGCAGGGCCCGTACGTCGGCGAGGAACGGGAACAGCCGAGTCGCCCCGGCCGCCAGCGCCCGTACGGCCGGCAGCGAGAACGACCGGTCGAAGCCGACCCGTTCACGACTCGCGCCGATCAGGATCGGCCCCGCCGCGGTGCCCTCCACGACGGGTGAGGTCTGCAGCGCGGCCGAGTCGCTGGCCACGTCGGCGACGTAGTCCGCGGCGTACACCTTGTGCCGCACCCGGCGCGGCAGTGGTTCGGTCACCAGCACGAAGCCGCGTCGGGGCAGAACGGGCAGGAAGACACCCGCGAGCGCGGCCACTTCGGCACCCCAGGTGCCGGCCGCGTTGACGACCACCGGGGCGTGGAGGTCACCGCGGTCGGTCCGCACGCCGCGTACCGCCCCGTCCGCCGCGCGCAGCACCTCGGTCACGGTCCGCCCCGTCAGCAGCCGTGCCCCCGAGGCCCGTACGAGGTGCGCCGCGGCGAGTGCCGGCATCACCTGGGTGTCCTGGGGGTAGTGCACGGCACCCGTGAGGCCGGGTGCCAAGTGGGGTTCCAGGGTGTGGAGTTGGTCGGCGCCGACCGGCACCGCCTCGACCCCGGCGGCTCGTTGTCCCGCCGCGAAGGTCTCCAGCGCGGTGAGCCCCTCGGGCGTGGCGGCCACGACGACGCCCCCTTTGGCCTCGTACTCGAAGGCCTCGCCCAACTCCTCCGCGAGGTCGGCCCACAGACGCCCCGACAGCAGGGCGAGGTCGAGTTCGGGCCCGGGTTCCTTGTCGGAGACGAGCAGATTGCCCTCACCCGCGCCGGTGGTCCCGCCGGCCACCGGGCCGCGGTCCACCAGAGCGACGTCGAGGCCCGCCCGGGCCGCGTACAGCGCGCAGGCCGCGCCGACCATTCCGGCTCCGACGACCACGACATCACAGGTCAGCCGCTCGCTCACGCCAGTACTATGTCACATGCTTCTCTCGCCAGGAAGCACCTGGAGGGTGCCCCATGCCGACACCGCATCCTGCTTCCGTTCACACCCGGCTCCCGGACGCCGTGTCGGCGGACAGTCGCTGGGCCGCGTAGATCGGGAGCACGGAGAGCAGGACGAGCACCGCCGCCACGACGTTCACGACCGGTGCCTGCTGGGGCCGCGTCATGTTGTTGAAGATCCAGATCGGCAGGGTCTCGATGCCGGGCCCGGCCGTGAACGTCGTCACCACGATCTCGTCGAAGGAGAGCGCGAAGGCGAGCAGTCCACCCGCCAGCAGGGCCGAGCGCACCAGCGGGAAGGTGACGTCGATGAAGGACCGGAAGGTGTCCGCGCCCAGATCCATCGCCGCTTCCTCGTACGAGCCCGAGGTACGCCGAAGCCTCGCGACGACGTTGTTGAAGACGACCACGATGCAGAAGGTGGCGTGACCGACGATCACGGTGAACAGGCCGAGACCGACGCCGAGTGGCTCAAGTACCGTACTGAACGCCGAGTTGAGCGCGATGCCCGTGACGATGCCGGGCAGCGCGATCGGCAGGACGACCACGAACGAGATGGCGTCGCGGCCGAAGAACCGGTGCCGGGCCACGGCGAAGGCGATCAGCGTGCCCAGCACCAGGGCGATGGCCGTGGCGCCGAGGCCCGCCTTCACCGAGACCCAGAGCGCCGCGCGGGCACCCTCGTTCTCCCAGGCGACCGACCACCAGCGGAAGGTGAGTCCGGACGGCGGCCAGCTCGCGCTGCGGTCCGGGTTGAAGGAGTTGACCAGGACCAGCGCGAGCGGGACGTAGATGAACGCGAAGCCGACCCCCGCGGCGACGCGGAGCGCGATGCGCGCGGAACGGGAGAGTTGCACGGCGGGCTCCTCAGAGACTGCTCAAGGCGCCCGTGCGGCGCATCGCGAGCAGGTAGAGCACGATGACGACGACGGGGACCGTACCGAGCGCGGCGGCCATGGGCAGGTTCAGTTCGATGTTGGAGTAGACGAGGTTGCCGATCAGCTGGGTCTTGCCGCCGACGATCTGCACGGTGATGTAGTCCCCGAGGCTGAGCGAGAAGGTGAAGACCGTGCCGGCCGCCACGGACGGCAGCACCATCGGGACCACGACCGAGCGGAAGGTGCGTCCGGCGCGGGCGCCCAAGTCCGCCGACGCGTCGAGCAGGTTGGCGGGCAGTTGCTCCAGTGCCGTGTGGATCGGAAGGATCATGTACGGCAGCCAGAGGTAGGTCAGCGCGATGATCGCCGCGAACAGTCCGAACCCGGGTCCGCTGAGCCCGAAGGGCTTCAACATCCAGTCGGCGAGCCCTCCTTGAGAGAGGATCAGCCGCCAGGCGTACACCTTGACGAGGTAACTCGCCCACAGCGGCGTGAGAATGGCGACCACGAGCAACGGCCGCCACTTGGGCTTGGCGATGCGGGCCGTGTAGAAGGCGACCGGGAAGGCGATCACCGCGGACAGAGCGGTGACGGCGAGCGCCACACCGATGCTGCGCAGGATCACCTGCCGGAAGACAGGCGTCGTGAACAGGGCGTGGAAGTTGTCGGTCGACCAGACCTTCACGACCTCGGAGGTGAAGGAGTTGGTCGTCCAGAACGCCGAGACGAACAGCACGGCCAGCGAGCCGAGGTAGAGCACGGCCAGCCACAGCAGCGGCGCGGTGAGCAGCAGGGACAGCCTGAGCCGCGGCCGGCGGTGCAGGGTCCCGGCGAGCCGCCGGACGGGGGACCGTCCGGCGGCCTGCGCGGTGGAGGTCATCGGTTGTCTCTCAGCCCTTGATCTCGGTCCAGGCCTGGACCCACTTCGCGTACGGCACGCACTTCACGTCGGTGCGGCCGTCCAGGCACTGCTCGATGGGCGTGTTCCAGAAGGCGATGTTCTTCCAGTAGCTCTCGTCGGCCGCGTGGAAGGTGTCGCAGAAGGACTTGTCGCTGGTCTCGGTGCACGCCTTGGAGTTGGCCGGGGCCTCACCGAAGTACTCGGCGACCTGGGCGTTCACCTTCGGCGAGATGATCCAGTCCATCCATTTGTAAGCGCAGTTGGGGTGCTTGGCCTTGGCGGAGATCATCCAGGTGTCCGACCAGCCCGTGGAGCCTTCCTTGGGCACGAAGGCCTTCACCTTGGCGCCCTCGTCCTGCGCGAGGTTGGCGATGACCTGCCAGGTGGTGCCGACCACGGAGTCACCACTCTTGAAGGCGGAGATCTCCTTGAGGTAGTCGCTCCAGTACTCCCCCACGTTCCCGCTCTGCTTCTTCAGCAGCGCGACGGCCGCGTCGAACTGCTTCTGGTCCAGCGCGTAGGGGTCCTTGATCTTCAACTCCGGCTTGGTCGCCTTCAGATACAGCGCCGCGTCGGCGATGTAGATCGGCGAGTCGTACGCCGTCACGTGCCCCTTGTGCTGAGAGGCGTCGTCGAAGACCGCGGACCAGGAGGTGGGGGCGGGCGTGACCTTCTGCGTGTTGTACATCAGCAGGTTGGCGCCGCGGCCGTGCGGGATGCCGTACATCTTGCCGTCGACGGAGTTCCAGGCCCCGTTCTTCAGGCCGCTGAAGACGTCCTTGTAGTTCGGCACGAGGTTGGTATTGACGGGGGCCGCGTCGCCGGAGGCTATGAGGCGCAGGGACGCGTCGCCGGACGCGGAGACGGCGTCGTACTGGCCGGTCTTCATCAGCTTGACCATCTCGTCGGAGCTGGCGGCGACCTTGGAGTTGACCTGACAGCCGGTCTGCTTCTCGAAGTCGCTCACCCAGTCGACCTTGGGGTCGTTGGAGCCGTCCTCGACATACCCGGCCCAGGCGACCAGGTTGACCTGACCCTCGGTCTTGCCCAGCTTCGACTGCGCCTTGAGGTCGGGGGGGTTGAGGCCGGTGGCCGAGGAGGCGCCCGAGTCGGACGACCCGCAGGCGGTTGCGGTGAGGAGCACCGCGACGGCGGTGAACGAGAAAAGGGAGGTTCGGAGGGTTCGGTTGGGGCGCACGACGTACTCCATACGTGATGGGGGACTGAGCGTGGGGGTCGTCAGC
Source organism: Streptomyces sp. GbtcB7 (assembly GCF_019091445.1). Lineage (NCBI taxonomy): Bacteria > Bacillati > Actinomycetota > Actinomycetes > Kitasatosporales > Streptomycetaceae > Streptomyces > Streptomyces sp. GbtcB7. Next base: position 4,239 of record NZ_JAGXJM010000028.1, on the reverse strand, counting down.
GGGGGGCGGGGACCTTGAAGGTGTGACGGTGGTGCCACTGGAGCCGGACCCGGGTGCCGCGATAGGCGGCGACGTCCTCGGAGGAGGTCTCCAGGTTCTGCTGGAGCGCGGTCAGCCGTCCGCCCGCGTCGAGGTCCACCAGGAAACGGGTGGCGTCGCCCAGATAGACCACCTCGACGACAGTTCCCGTGGCGGTGGAGTGCTCCGGCTCGTCGGCCTCGGCGGACTCCTCGAGGACCCGGATCTTCTCGGGCCTGATGCTGTAGGTGCCCGAGGCGCCCACCACCTGCTGCGCACAGTCGCCTTCGAGCAGGTTGGAGGTGCCGACGAAGCCCGCGACGAAGGGGGTGGCGGGTCGTTCGTAGATCTCGGCCGGGGTGCCGACCTGTTCGATGCGGCCCTGGTTGAAGACGGCGATGCGGTCGCTCATCGTCAGGGCCTCCTCCTGGTCGTGGGTGACGAAGACGAAGGTGATGCCGACCTCGCGCTGGATCGCCTTGAGTTCGACCTGCATCTGCTCGCGCAGCTTGAGGTCGAGGGCGCCGAGCGGCTCGTCGAGCAGCAGCACCCGGGGGCGCCCGACGAGGGCGCGGGCGAGTGCGACGCGCTGACGCTGACCGCCGGAGAGCTGGGAGGGGCGGCGGGCCCCGAAGCCTTCGAGGCGTACGTCCGCGAGCGCTTCGCGGGCCTGTTGGAGCCGCTCGGCCTTGGGCACCTTGCGGACCTTGAGGCCGTACGCGACGTTCTGCTCGACGGTCATGTGCGGGAACAGCGCGTAGTCCTGGAAGACGGTGTGCACGTCCCGCTCGAAGGGGGCCAACCCGGTGACCTCCTGGCCCGCCAGCTCGATCCGGCCCGCGGTCGGGCTCTCGAAGCCGGCGATCATCCGCAGGACGGTCGTCTTGCCCGAGCCGGACGGGCCGAGCATCGAGAAGAACTCACCGTCGGCGATGTCCAGGTCCACTCCGGCCACGGCGGTCGTCTCACCGAACGCCTTCCGCAGGCCCTGGAGCCGGATCGCTGTTGCCTCCATGGGCGGGAACCTTTCTGGTGCACTGGCGCGTTGACCGGAAAGATATGAAGTCATAGTTCAAAGCTCAAGACCCCCTTAGAGTAAAGGTTGAGTCAACGCACAAGGTGGTGGCCGTGAAGCAGTACGTGAACAACAGCGCCGAGGGTGCCCGCAGAGCCGTTTTCGCCCCCGTGGACAACCGCGCCCGGGTGGACGCGGTCATCCGCAGGCTCAGCGACGCCATCGAGCTCGGCCTGCTCGCCGACGGGGAGCAGCTGCCCGGCGAGATGGAGCTGGCCGGTCAGCTCGGCGTGTCCACGGTCACCCTGCGCGAGGCGCTGATGGCGCTGCGCCAGCAAGGGCTGGTCACCACCCGCAGGGGGCGCGGCGGCGGCAGCTTCGTCTCCCTCCCCGAGGTCCCCGGCGAGGAGCGGCTCAGGGTGCGGCTGGCCGGCTGGAGCACGGAGGAGCTGCGCGATCTGGGCGACCACTGGGCCGCCCTGTCGGGCGCGGCCGCCCAGCTGGCCGCGGAGCGCACGGAGCCGGGCGACCTACAGCAATTGCGGCGCACACTGGATGAGTTGGCGTCCGCCGAGGACGCCGCGGCGCGCAGCCGGGTCTACGGCCGGTTTCATGTCGAGCTCGCCGCGGCGGCCCAGTCCGCCCGGCTGACCCGCGAGCAGGTCGCGCTCCAGACGGAGGTGGGGGCACTGTTGTGTCTCGTGCTCGGGGACGACGCATATCGTGAAGAAGTCGCAGACCGTCACCGCTCCGTAATCTCGGCCGTGCAAGATGGAGCCCACGCATCGGCCAGAGCGCTGGCCGAGCGGTGCGTCCAGGCCTCGACGGCACGGCTCATCGCCCTCCGCCTCGCGATGCCGCGCGCCGCGTCCGGTCCCCGTCCGCTGGAGGGCACCCATGAGCAGGAGCCCCGGTCCGGCCGGCGCCACGGCGACGCTTGACGCGACACCGGAGGCGGCCGTCGCCGCCCAGGTCCGCTCCACCCTTGAGGCCGTGTTCGAGGCGGTTGCCGAGACCCGCGCCGACACCACGGCCCGGCTCACCGGGGTCGCCGCGCAGGGCCGTCGCCCCGCGACCGTCGACCTGGCCGCGCTGCGACCGGGGCTTCATGCCCGGCTCGCCCGGCAGGAGTTGGTGTCGGGCGTCGGGTTCGTCGCCGCGCCGGGACTGCTGAGCGACGTACCGGCGTGGCTGGAGTGGTGGCAGACCGGCTCCGACGGAGACGTACGGCCGCTGCTGCTCGACCTCGACCCCGCGCACTCCGCGTACTCCGACTACACGCACTGGGACTGGTTCGCCCTCCCCCGTGACACCGGGCAGCGGGCGGTCGCCGGCCCCTATGTGGACTACCTCTGCTCCGACGAGTACAGCCTGACGCTGTCCGCACCCGTGCAGGTGGAGGGCCGGTTCGTGGGGGTCGCCGCGGCCGACGTGTATCTGCGGCACTTCGAGGCGGCGGTCGTGCCGCTGCTCCAACAGCTGCCCGGGGCCGCCCACTTGGTGAACGGGCGCGGTCGGGTGGCCGCGTCCGCCGATCCGGCGCATCTGGCCGGATCGCTCACCAAGGGCCCGGACTTCGGGGCCGTACTGGCAGGGGCGCGGACCGCGCGCCACGACGGGATGCGGCTGATCCCGTGCGACGGAGTGCCCCTTGTGCTCGTTGTGCTGGACCCCTGAGCGGGCCCACACCCTGGACCGCCGAGCGGGCTCACACCACGCGCAGCTCCGCCGCGCCGTTGCGTGTCCTGCGCGGTCCGGCCGTCATGGGCCGCGCCTCGCGCAGGACCAGGGTCATCCGCGTATACCCCATGTCCTGAAGGGCCTTGGGGGTCTCGCCGACGATCCGGCAGTCCGTGCGGCCCCAGCGGGGATCGGGGTGCACCAGCGGCCGTACGGCGCCGTCGTGCTCGACGGCGTCCGGGCCGACGGCGCGGATCCAGTGCGGCAGGCCCTGCCGGTAGGCGGCCTCCATGATCGGGTCCTGGGCGATGTCCCGGCGGATCGACTGGAGTCCGCGGTCCTGACCGTGGCGCTCCACCGCCGCGGCGAAGTGGGCCAGCATCGGCAGGCACCAGCTCGACTCGTGCTCGCCGAGGACCGTGGCCGCGTCCGGGTGAAACAGGACGAACCGGAGGAAGTTGTCACCCGGCATGGCGGTCGGATGGGGGCCCACGTCGCCGAAAAGTGTCTCGAACGCGGCGTTGGACAACACGACGTCCCAGCGGTGGTCGAAGACGACGGACGGGAACGCCACGGCCTCCAGGAGAGCGGCGTAGTCCTGGAGATACGCCTGAGCCTCGAGACTCTCGGGGACAGGTCGCGGTCGGGACCGCTGCCATCCTGCCTGGTACGCCATCGGGAGGTCACCCCTCTTGCCTCTGCGGCCTTCACGCGGCGCCCCGATCCTGCTGCCCGGAGCTCAGCCATGTCAACTATCGTGGCATTTAGCGCTTGTTGACGACTGATTCGCGCCACAGTTGTGGCGACAGCTGGATGTGAGTTCGAGCGAACGGCTAGTCTCCCGTTGGTCCCTGACCCTTGTGAGAGACACCTGTGTGAGAGACACCTGAGAGACCTGAGCGAGACTGAGAGAGACGTAGGAGATCAGTCGGTGACGGATGGCTTCGAAGTTCCGGGCGCCACGGCGACGGTTCTGCTGCCGGCCGTCGTGGCCCGGGTCACCGCACTCGCCGACCGGCTCGATGTGCAGCACTCCGAGGTTTTCGACGTCCAGCGCCTGTCGGCCGCGTCCGGCGTGCCCCAACCCGTGGTACGGGCCTTGCTGGGCGGTCGCCCCGCCGGGGAACCCGATCTCCAGGCCCGCTTCCTCCAGCGCCTGGACCTGTTGCGCCGCACCCGGCTCAAGCCCAATGGGCGCAAATACACCCAACAGGAGATCGCCGACGGCGCCGGAATGTCGCGTCAACAGGCGGGCGCCCTCATCAACGGCGACCGGCGCCCCACCATGGAGCACTGCGACGCCATCCAGCGCTTCTTCCGGGTGCACGCGGGGTTCCTGACGGCCGAGGACTCCGAGGCGCTCGTGGGCGCCCTGCAGCGCTCGGAGCAGGAGCTGCTGCAACAGCTCGCCGACCGCGAGCGCGAGGCGGACGCGGGCGGCGGCGGCCCCCCGGGGGGGGCGGCTCCCGGCCCCCGCGTCCCGCGGCCCCCCCCTCGGGGCGGGCGGGGGGGCCCCCGCCCCCCCC
>NZ_JAGXJM010000279.1:0-274 GCF_019091445.1 Streptomyces sp. GbtcB7 | reverse complement strand
AAGAACGAAATCAAAAAGGTTCGAGACAAGACCCAGGGATAAAATGAACTAGAACGAAAGTCCCACATCAGAAGATCGACAAATGGTTCAACAGAAACAACAGGTAATCTACCAAGTAAACTTGGCGTTACGTATATCACTGGTGATAACACTTTAATGAACATCTCTCTCAAATATTCTTTCAGTTCCTGTCATGTGGATCATCGATCATCCATAAACTTCGCATCAACATTCAATTAGCAAAAGAGTCTCAAACCACGCGCAGGATCGAAAA
>NZ_JAGXJM010000278.1:0-274 GCF_019091445.1 Streptomyces sp. GbtcB7 | reverse complement strand
ACAAGTGCAAGATAGAGTTTTTTGAACTGGGACAAGATTCAACTTTTACAATTTCTTTTCTGTCAACCTAGGACTGCTAAAATCTAAACTCAATGCACATACATCATGTCTTAAGCCTAAACCATGTCAACAATTCCCCATTGTTGAAAAGACAAAAGCGATGGGGGTTTCTTTTGACCCATAACCCATTGTTGAGATGTAAAGACAGGACCATCAAGCGCGACTATTAACATTTAAAAGACCACGGCTATTGTGCGAGCAAGTGGACATGATA
>NZ_JAGXJM010000277.1:0-275 GCF_019091445.1 Streptomyces sp. GbtcB7 | reverse complement strand
AATAATTTTGCATTCAGCTTATGCTACTGAAATACCGTGTTTGGAATTAAACTACAGTAGCTAATGGAAGATGTTTCAATATGCATTGAATTGCAATGAGACTAATGAGCATGATTCAGTTCAGCAGAACCATGAATAAATATACTGTTTCACTGAATGTCATTTTGATAACCTAAAGCTCTTGCTATTATTGCTAGTCATAAATCCATGCAATGCAAAATTGCTCAACATAACTTTTCACAACTTACAGGATATGATTTAACAAATTCACAAAG
>NZ_JAGXJM010000276.1:0-275 GCF_019091445.1 Streptomyces sp. GbtcB7 | reverse complement strand
CGGAACGTGCTGTCGCGTCGGCTCAGGAGGCCGACGACGAGCACGATCTCGACCGCGTTGAAGGCGCCGTACAACAGACAGAGCTGCCAGGGGCGCCCGCCGATCGCGTTGGCGACGGCAGGGGGTCCGAAGATCAGGACGATCACGACCCATCGGCGCTCGCGTGCGACCCGCAGCGCGAAAGCGAGCGAGACACCGGCGGCGGGCCACCAGATCGCGATGGGCAGTCCACTCGCCTGCAAGCGGACGCCGATGAGCGCGAGGAGCAGGATGGA
>NZ_JAGXJM010000275.1:0-275 GCF_019091445.1 Streptomyces sp. GbtcB7 | reverse complement strand
AACATTGGACATATGAACTTGCACATCAAAGTGTGCATAGCTTGAGCTATTGTACCTACAAGAATGAATATCTTTGAGTTTTGGTGCATGGAATTGCAATATTTATCAGTGCATGGGATGCACAATTTAGGATATCTGGATAGTGTTTTAATTTGGTGAACTAACTGTAATAATTGCATTGAAATAGCACCTTATCTTATGAACCTAAGAGTTGTTGTAGTGGAAGTATATTCTATATAGTATTATGATCATAAAGCAAGTTCTTGTGTGATGCT
>NZ_JAGXJM010000274.1:0-275 GCF_019091445.1 Streptomyces sp. GbtcB7 | reverse complement strand
ACCGCGATAGGGCGGCGAGCCTCTCATTCAGTTGCTGTAAGTCCTTGATTGTCTGAGGGGTTTGCATATTGATAATCTCCTGGACCTTTTCTGGGTTGACGTCTATTCCCCTCTCGTGTACGATGAATCCGAGGAATCTTCCCGAGCCGACGCCAAAAGCACATTTTGCCGGGTTGAGGCGCAGGTCGTATCTTCGCAACGTGGCAAACGTTCCGGCCAAGTCGGTCAGGTGGGTTGTTGCCGTACGGCTTTTAACGATCATATCATCGACGTAG
>NZ_JAGXJM010000273.1:0-275 GCF_019091445.1 Streptomyces sp. GbtcB7 | reverse complement strand
ACAGAAGATGCGAACCGCGCAAGCAGCCGCGCAAGCCGCGCAAGCGGCGCTCGACGCGCAAACCGAGCACCGGCTCACCCTGGAAGCCCAACTCGACGCACTCCGCGATACGACAGCATCGACACTCGCCGGCTACCAGGCAGGTGTTGAAGCCGAACGCAAACGCCGAGAAGAAGCCCGTCGTAAAGCACGGGAAGCAGCCGCGCGGCAGGCCAGAGAGGAAGAACAACGACGTCGCGAGGAGGAACGGCGGCGACGAGTAACAGGCGGTAAAC
>NZ_JAGXJM010000272.1:0-275 GCF_019091445.1 Streptomyces sp. GbtcB7 | reverse complement strand
CTCGACCGCGGCCGTGAGGCGAAGGCCGAGTGGGAGAAGGGCTTCCAGGAGTGGCGCACCGCTCAGCCCGAGCGTGCCGCCGAGTTCGACCGGATCGCCGCGTGCGAGCTGCCGGCCGGCTGGGAGGAGAAGCTCCCGGCTTTCGAGGCGGGCAAGGGTGTCGCCACCCGTGCCGCGTCCGGCAAGGTGCTGCAGGCTCTCGGTGCGGTCATCCCCGAGCTGTGGGGCGGCTCCGCCGACCTCGCGGGCTCGAACAACACGACGATCGACCCGAA
>NZ_JAGXJM010000271.1:0-276 GCF_019091445.1 Streptomyces sp. GbtcB7 | reverse complement strand
CGAGGGGGTGGGCCCCGGAGAAACCGACGCGGGCGTCGCGGACCCCCCAGCCCCGGCGACGCAGCCGGACGGTCTTGGCGAGGTCCCCCGCGCCGGCCCCGGGGAAGCCGCCGACGTCCTCAACGGCGGCAGCCCGGACGAGCGCGCCGCGCCCGAGGAACGCCGTCACTCCGTGCGCACCCCGGCCACGTCGGGTGGCGGCGAGGTGGGTCGGGTGGGGAGGACCGGAGTAGCGCGCGGAGCGACTGCGGCCGGGGGTTGCCGCCGGTGTGGCCC
>NZ_JAGXJM010000270.1:0-276 GCF_019091445.1 Streptomyces sp. GbtcB7 | reverse complement strand
ATATGAAATATCATCATGATATAACTTTTATGATTATTGCATTATAGCATTCAAAAGTTCACAATATTAAGAATCCGATACTGCATCATTGTATGGTAACATTAAAAAATTTTCAGCATTAAAGAGATCACAAAATCAAAGTAAACATATGATTACAACATCAAAGTAAACATAAGATTACAACATTAAAGTGAATACAACATCAAAAGTTCTCAACATAAAAGAGAGAGAGACTCCATCAACTTCTCCCCCTTTGTCATCAGCAAAAAGATATAA
>NZ_JAGXJM010000027.1:0-173304 GCF_019091445.1 Streptomyces sp. GbtcB7 | reverse complement strand
CCCGGGGGGTCCCGGGGGGCGGAGGACTCCGGGGCGCGGGGGGGCGCCCGGCGGCGCGGGGAGCGGGAGCTGCTCCAACCGCCCGCCGCCCGGGAGCGCGAGGCGGCCGCGGCCGCCGACGACCCGCTGGAGCGGCTGCTCCAGGACCACGGCGTCCGCGGAATCGCCTGGCGGGCCGCGCAGTTGCCCACCGACCAGCACCGCGACAAGGTCGCCGAATGGCTGGACATGCTCTTGGAGAGCGTCAAGCGGCCCGAGTCGTGATCCGGGGGAGAACTGTGGGCATCGGAAGGGACATGCGCCGCCTGTGCGGCGAGTTGGTCGCGGAGCTCTCGCTCCCGGCACCGGCGGAACCCGGCGACCTGTACGCCGCCCTGTGCGACGCCATGAGCAGACGCCGCGGACGTCCCGTCCAGTTCCGTACGGCCGCGTTCCCGCCCGGCACCGCCAGCGGGCTGTGGCTCGACATGGCCGACCAGGACCTCGTCGTCATCGAGGAACGCACCGCCCCCGACCACCAGTTGGTGATCCTCGGCCACGAACTGTGGCACATGAAGGCCGGGCACTGCAGTCACCACGTCGAGGGCGCCGCCGTCGCGGCCCGCTTACTCAGCGACACCGCCGATCTGCAGGCGACCGTCCTGAGGGTCGCCGCGCGCACCCGCTTCGACCTCGCGGACGAGAAGGAGGCCGAGAGCTTCGGTCTGCTGCTCGCCAGCAAGTGCCGTACCTGGCTGGCCGGTTCGCCACTGCGCGGGCCGGTGAGCCGGGACGGTCTGGCCGGCCGCATCGAGGCGTCCCTGGGGTACCGCGGACCGCAGGGCTGAGGCGCCTTCCCGGACATGGACGGATCCAGCTACTACGTCCCGGCCGTCGCCATGGGAGCCGCCCTCGCCGTCAAGGCACCCACCCTGATCCGCGGCTGGCGCGACCCGCTGCTGCGGTCGGTGGGCGTCCTGCTGGCGCTGGCCTGCCTGGTGTTCCTCTTCGCGGCCCCGCCGACCATCGCCGAGGTCAATGACCTCACCGGTATCCCCAACGTCTCGGCGCCCCTGGTCTACTGCCTGCTGAGCGTCTTCAGCGCGTCCTGTCTGGTGCTGATCATCCACTGGCGCGGCGGACCCCCCGAGGTCACCCGCCGGCTCTCCCGCCGCTGGATCACCGGGTACGGCGTCGTCAGCGTGGCGCTGGTCGTGCTCTACCTGCTCGGGGACTGCCCCGAGGAGCGCCTGCGGGACCTCGACACCTACTACGCGAACACCCCGTTCATCCGCGAGATGATCGTCCTCTACCTCGTGGCGCTGACCGTCGCGGGCGTCGCGATGAACGTCATGTGCTGGCGCTGGGCCCTTCAGGTGGACGGCTGGCTGCGCGCCGGGCTGCTGACGATCGCGGTCGGCTTCCTCTTCAACGTCCCCTACTCGGTGACCAAGTTCATCGCCGTCGTGGCCCGCTGGAACGGCGCGAACCTGGACGGTCTGAGCACCGACGTGGCCCCTGTGCTGGCCTCCGTCGGAGCCCAGGTCAGCGCGGTCGGCTTCCTGCTCCCGCTGGCCTGCCAGCGCATCGGGGACAGCTGGACCACCTGGTCGACGTACCGCCGGCTCGGGCCGCTGTGGCGCGAGCTGAGGACGGTCTCGGCGCACGCGGACCACGCGGTACGGATCTCCTGGTGGTCCTCCGCCGAACTCCAGGTCACCCAGCGGGAGTCCGACATCCACGACGGCATGCTCAGCCTGTACCCCTACTTCGACTCCGCGGTACGCTCCCTCGCCTACGACGCGGCCGTGACGGCGGGCTCCGAGCCCGCCCAGGCTCAGGCCGAGGCCGACGCGGCGATGGTGACGGCGGCGGTGCGGGCCAGGGCGGCCGACCCGGAGGGCAGGGTCATCAGCGCGGCGGAGGCCGCCACCACCCCCGCCGCTTCCGCCGAGGGTCCACGCGACCTCGTACGGATGTCGATGGCCCTGCGTCAGTCACCCGTCGTCGCGGCCGTCCGAGGACGGGCCGCGACCAGGTCAGAGAGCGACTTCCATGAGCAATCCCGCTAGCGCGGCAGCAGGCGACAGAGGTACGGCCCCCCGTCGGGCCGTCGTCATCGGCGCGGGGACGGCCGGTCTGCTGGCCGCCGCCGCCCTGGACCCGTACGCCGAGGTCACCGTCGTCGAGCGCGACGTCCTGCCGGACGGGCCCGCGCCGCGCAAGGGCCTCCCGCAGGCCCGGCACGCCCATCTGCTGTTGTCCGGTGGCGCCCGCGCGATGGAGGAGCTGCTGCCGGGGGTGACCGCCGCCTGGCTCGCCGCGGGCGCCCGCCGGATCCCGATGCCCACCGGATTCGTCTCCCTGACGGCGCAGGGCTGGCTGCGGCGCTGGCCCGAGACGGAGTTCATGATCTCGTGCAGCCGTGATCTGCTCGACTCGGTACTGCGCGACCAGGTCGCCACGAAGGACCGGGTGACCGTCGTGGACGGCACGGAGCTGCTCGGTCTGGAGGGCGACGCCTCCCGGGTGACGGGCGTGCGCGTACGGATGCGCGACGGCGGGCAACGGGTGCTGCCGGCCGACCTGGTGGTGGACGCCTCGGGGCGCGGCTCACGCTCCACCCTGTGGCTCGACGCGCTGGGTGTCGCACCGGCGCGGCTGGACGAGGTCGACTCCGGACTCACCTACGCCAGCCGGATCTTCCGGGCACCGGCGGGCACCGAGGACTACCCCGTGGTCGGTGTGCAGCCCGACCCGGCGCAGCCCGTGCCGGGCCGGTCCGCGACGATCGTGCCCGTCGAGGGCGGACGCTGGCTGGTGACGCTGTCGGGCACCCGCGACGGACAGCCGACGGACTCCGTCGAGGAGTTCGAGCCGTTCGCGCGCGGCCTGCGGCACCCCGTGGTGGGGGAGCTGATCGCGCACGCGCAGCCGCTGACGGACGTCGCCGTCAGCCGCAGCACGATCAACCGGCGGCGCTTCTTCGAGAAGGTCAAGGGCTGGCCGGAGGGGTTCGTCGCGCTCGGCGACGCCGTCGCCACGTACAACCCGGTCTACGGGCACGGCATGACGGTGGCCGCACAGGGCGCGCTGGCGCTGCGCGGCCGGCTCGCCGAGCACGGGGTCGCGGCGCCGGGGCTCGCGCGGCGGGTGCAGCGGGCGGTGGCCCTTCCGGTGACGATCGCCTGGGAGCTGGCCACGGGCACGGACATCCGCTACCCGGGCGCGATCGGCGAGCAGCCCGGGTTCACGCGGAAGTTGCTGGGGCGCTATGTCGACCGGCTCCTGCGCACGGCGGCGGGACGCCCCCTGGCGGCCCGGGCGTTCCTGGCCGTGATCACCCTCTCCGCTCCCCTGTCCACCCTGGTCGGACCGAAGGTCGCCGTCGCCGTGCTGCGCGGCCCGCGCCGTCCTCCCCTGACCGCCCCGCCCCTCACGGCCGAGGAGCGGGAAGCGGTGCTGAGCGTCCCGGAGCCGTCGGGAACGCCGGCAGTGGGCTGAGCGAAGGGCAGGCGCCCAGCGGCGCCGGGCACCGTCGGCGGTGGGGCACCGTCGGCGGTGGGTGTCAGGTCGCGCTGCGTTCGCTCGCCTCGCGCAGGTCGCGCTCCACCGCCCGGTTGTGGGCGGTGTCGGGCCGGCCGGCCGTCGTGCCGGGGCGGCCCGCGCGCAGCAGTTCGCGCCAGTGCTCTCGGCTCCAGTCGGCCGGGCTGGTGGTGCTGGTGAACTCCTCGACAAGGTCGAGGAAACGGGCCGGGTCACTGTGGAAGGGGAAGTGGCCCGCGCCCTCGAAGATCTCCAGCCGGCTGCCCGGCATGGCCTGGTGCGCGCCGTACGCGTGTCGCACCGGCACCACGCTGTCCCGGTCGCCCCAGAGCAGCATCGTGGGCATGCCCTCGGTCAGATAGCAGCGGTCGAGCATGGTCACCGCCTGCCCGCGCCAGTCGACGACCGCCCGCAGGGTGCGGATGAACGCGCTGCGGGAGGTCGCGTCGGGCAGCGCGTCGACGAGGTTGAGCAACTCCGGTGCGTCCTGGCCCAGATCGGTGTCCAGGAGCCTCATCAGACGCAGGAACAGGCCGACTTGGAGCCGCATGCCGGGCAGTCGCAGCGCGGAGAGCATGAGGTGGGCGCCCGGTAGCGAGACGGCCCGCAGTACGGGGTTGACCTCGCCGCCGACGCCGCCCGCGCTGACCAGGATCAGCCGTTCGGTGCGCTCCGGGAACTGGTAGGCGAACTGCATGGCGACACCGCCGCCGAGCGAGTGCCCGACCAGGGTGGCGGACTCGATGTCGAGCGTGGTGAGCAGATCGCGGACCCCGTTGGCGTACGCGGCCACCGAGTAGTCGGCGCGCGGCTTGTCGGAGGAGCCGTGGCCAAGCAGGTCGGGCGCGATCACCGTGTGGGAGCGCGCGAGGTCGGGGATCAGGTCCGCCCAGGTCGCCGAGGAGTCGCCGATGCCGTGGATCAGGACGAGCGCGGGGCCCTCACCGGCCACGCGGTAGGCACGACGGTAGCCGTGCACGACCCGGTGCTGCAGACGCAGCTCCGCGTCGCCCACGGAACGCAGCCGCGGGTTGCGCCGCGGACGCCGAGGCGGTACGTCGACCACGGGCTCACCTCCTGTTACGGGCCGCCATGAAGGCGGCTTCCCCGCCGCCGAGAAGGCGCTTCCCGGCTCTTCTCACCACCCTAGGGCCCCTGTCCCACAAGGGATTTCCGTGATGTTTCACCTCCGCTAAGCGGGCGAACCTGCACGCATCGAAACCGCATTGTCAGTGGCGGTTGGCAAGCTGGAGGCACGTACCGCCATGTACCGCTTCGACCAGCCGACCCGGGGAGAGCCGTCCGATGCCGACCGCCGTACTGACCGACCACGAACGCGCCGCCGTGCAGGCCTATCTGCGTCTCCTCCAGACCGTACGAGCGGCGTTCGACGGTCCGCCGGACGGACGTCGACCACCCGTGGTGCCGCCCGCCGCACTCGCCGAGGCGGAGCAGGCGCTGGCAGCGGCCGGACTCGCGGGCAACGAGGAGGAGTTCTTCCGCCTGCTGCACAGCTGGTGCCCGGAGCCCGGAGGCCGCCTTGGCTAGGCGTCGGCCCCGGTGTGCGGGACGGTGACGGCCGTGGCCAGCAGGCCCCGGCGCACGGTCCAGCGTCCTTCGAAGGCCTGTATGTGTCGCCCGTTCACCAGCGGTCCCGGCACGAGGAGTTCGGCGCGCAGGCCGCCGGAGCGTGCGGGGCCGTCGTCCGCGAAGAGCTCGATGTCCGCCTCGAGGAAGTCCAGCCACTTTCCGGTGAGGGGGTACCACGCCTTGTAGACGGACTCCTTGGCGCTGAACAGCAGCCGGTCCCAGTGCACGGAGGCGTCCTGCCGCGCCAGCTCGCGCAGCCGGTCGTTCTCCGTGGGCAGGGCCACGGAGACGATGACGTCGTCGGGGAGTTCCTCGTGAGGTTCGGCGTCGATGCCCAGCGAGGCCAGGTCGGTGGCGCGGACGAGGGAGGCCGCGCAGTAGCCCTCGCAGTGCGTCATGCTGCCGATCAGCCCGGCGGGCCAGACGGGCGCCCCGTGCTCGCCGCGCAGGACGGCCTGCGCGGGCACGCCGAGCTTCTCCATGGCCTGGCGGGCGCAGGCGCGCACGGCGGCGAACTCACGGCGCCGCTTCTCCACGGACCGCGCCACGAGCTGCTGCTCCCCGGGGTACAGCGGCGCGCCCCAGTCCTGGTCGTCACCGTGTGTCTCCACGGTCACGACCGATTCCGGGAGCAGCTCCTCGATCACCGGTTCCGACCTCCATCGGCAGTACGTGGCGCAGGGTGTCCGGCGGGCCGGGGCGGGGCCGCCACTCCCGGGGGTATCCCACCGAGACCTCTTCGAAGCGGACGCCCTCGTGGTGGGTGGTCCGCGGGATGTGCAGATGGCCGTAGACCATGACCTGGGCGCGGAAGCGGCGGTGCCAGTCGGCGGTCAGCCGGGTGCCGCACCACATGGCGAACTCGGGGTAGCGCAGGACGTCGGTCGGGTGACGGTCCAGCGGGTAGTGGTTGACCAGGACGGTGGGCAGGTCCTCGGGCAGCTCGGCGAGCCTGCGCTCGGTCTCGGCGACCCGGGCCCGGCACCAGGCCTCGCGGCTCGGGTAGGGGTCGGGGTGCAGGACGTGCTCGTCGGTGCAGATCACCCCGGTCCCCTCGGCGTACGCCATGCCCTCGTCCTTGTTCGTGCAGCCCGGTGGCAGGAACGAGTAGTCGTAGAGCAGGAAGAGCGGTGCGACGACCGCGGGGCCGCCCGGCCCGTCCCAGACGGGGTAGGGGTCTTCGGGCGTCGTGACACCCAACTCCCGGCACATGGCGACGAGATGCTCGTAGCGGGCGACACCGCGCAGCTGCACGGCGTCCTTGGGATGGGTCCACAGCTCGTGGTTGCCGGGCACCCAGACGACCTTGCGGAAGCGTCCGCTGAGGGTTTCGAGGGCCCAGTGGATGTCGGCCACGGTCTCCGAGACGTCACCGGCCACGAGGAGCCAGTCGTCGTCGGTGTGCGGGCGCATCTTCTCGACCAGGGCGCGGTTCTCCGCGTACCCGATGTGCAGGTCGCTGATGGCCAGCAGGTTTCCGATTCCGCCGGCCGTCGACCGCACCCTTGCCACCTCCGAGAAAAGGACTGGAAACACAAGAACACATTCGTCCCCGCGGGACAAGGACGGCCCGCGCGCCGGGCCTCGCGCCCCGGCGCGTCGAGCCTGATTCCGGGGTCGCGGGAAATCCGTAACATGCCCGTAGCGTCACACCGGGCTCGCGCCCCTTATGATCGCCCCAACACAACCGCCACGAACCCTTCTCGGCGTATGGCGGTTTGCTGTTCCTCCCTCTCCCCTGGCCGGGCACGGCCTGCTCCGCCGTGCCCGGAACCCTGAAAGGCGGCCTGCATGGGTTCTCGCGTACGCGTCTGGCTCAACCGCACGTACGCGGAGAACGTGTTCTTCATGGACCAGCTGCGAAGTAATCCGCAGCTCCGCCCGGTCGAGATCCATGCCACCCACGGCGATCCCGACTCCCCCGTGCTGGCCGCCGCCGACACCGCCGCCATGGAGCCGGAAGGCCTCTCCCCCGCCGCCTACGTCGAGTACGCCCTCGACCAGTGCGCGCGCCACTCCATCGACGTGTTCGTGCCGGTCCTGCAGCAGGCGGCGATCGTGGCGCACCGCGCCGAGTTCGCGGCGCTCGGTACGGCCCTGCTGGCGCCGCCTTCCGAGGCCGTGGCCGTCTTCCTGGACAAGGCCACCGCGTACCAGGCGGTGCAGGCGGTGGGCGTGCCGGTGCCGCCGTGGTGGCGGGTGCGCACCGAGGAGGAGCTCGTCGCCGCGGTCGAGACGCTGGAGGCCGAGGGCCACAAGGCCTGCTTCAAGCCGGCGGCGGGGGCGGGCGGAGTGGGCTTCCGCGTCATCACGCGCGCCCCCTTCTCGCTCGCTCACCTCAATGGATTTCCGAGCCCGTACGTGCCGCTCGACCTGGTCGTGGAGGCACTGCGGTCGGCGGAGGAGCCCGTCGACTGGCTGGTCATGCCGCTCCTGGGGCAGCCGGAGGTGTCCGTCGACTGCCTCACGGCGCCGGACGGCCGGGTCCGTATGGCGGTGGGCCGCACGAAGAACGGACGGCGTCGCGGTTTCACGCTGCACCCTTCGTTCATCGAGCCCGCACGGCTGCTCGCGGAGGCGTTCGGACTGCACTATCTGACGAACATTCAGTTCCGGATGCTCGGTGACGACCCGGTTCTCATGGACGTCAACACCCGCCCGGCGGGCGGTCTGCACCAGCTCTCGCAGTGCGGTATCAACGCCCCCTGGGCCGCGGTGCGGTTGGCGCTCGGCGAGGAGCCGGGCGAGATGGTGCCGCCGCTGCTCGGGCAGGACTACACCGTGCTCGCGGGTCCCCGTCCGGTGCGTCCGGTCTCGCTGCCGCAGCAGCGCACCGACGCGCCCGCGTCCACCCTGCCCGCCGTGCCCGCCCCGGCCCCCGCCACGGAGGCCGCTCCGGCATCGGAGCCCGCACCCGCCCATGCGTCCAAGGCCTCCAACGCGACCACGGCCGCCATCGCCCCCGCCTGAGCCTTACGCCCCCTGCCCCTGCCCCCACCCCTCGCACCTCGCACCTCGCACCTCTCCCCCAACCCCCTCGCGTCTCACCTTCACCACCCACTCACCGGTCTGGACCAATTCCGCGCAACGCCTTGACAGCGGGATTGGTCCATACCAACTTGGTTGCGCACCTCTCAGCACTCCCGAAGCACTCCCGAACACCCCCATGCCTCAAGGGAGATCGCGTGCGCATCAACCTCAGAACAGACCTCAGGCGCTCCAGACATCGCGTCCTCGCGCTGCTCGGCACCGCCGCCCTGGCGCTGGCCGGGGCGGTCGCGCTGCCCACCACGGCCCAGGCGGCCAACATCCTGTCCAACCCCGGCTTCGAGTCGGGCAGCCTCTCCCCCTGGTCGTGCACAGGGAACCTCGGCTCGGTCGTCTCCAGCCCCGTGCACGGCGGCTCCAAGGCCCTGGCCGGGGCGGTGAGTTCGAGTGACAACGCCCAGTGCAGCCAGACCGTCTCGGTCCAGCCGAACACCACGTACAGCCTCTCGGGCTGGGTGCGCGGCAGCTACGTCTACCTGGGCGTCGACGGCGGTGCCTCGACGTGGACGACGTCCCCGTCGGCGTACAGCCAGCTCAGCGTCTCCTTCACGACCGGCGCCTCGCAGACCAGCGCCAAGATCTACGTCCACGGCTGGTACGCGCAGGGCACCTACTACGCCGACGACATCAGCCTGGACGGTCCGGGCGGCGGAGGCGGCTCCGACACCCAGGCGCCGACCGCGCCGACGAACCTGACCTCCACCGGCAAGACCTCCTCCAGCGTGTCCCTGTCGTGGGGCGCGTCGAGCGACAACGTGGGCGTCACCGCGTACGACATCTACAGCGGCTCGAACCAGGTGCTGAGCGTCTCGGGGACGAGCGCGACGGTCAGCGGTCTCGCGTCGAGCACCGCCTACACGTTCACGGTGAAGGCGCGGGACGCGGCCGGGAACACCTCCGGGGCCTCCAACTCCGTGTCCGTGACCACGGACGCGGGCGGTGGCGGCGGCACCGGCTTCAAGCAGGCGGCACCGTACCTCTACCTCGGCTGGGGCGACCCGCCGAGCGCGACCTCGGTGATGAGCTCGACCGGCGTCAAGTGGTTCACGATGGCGTTCATGCTGGACTCGGGCGGCTGCAACCCCGCCTGGGACGGCAGCAGGGCGCTCACCGGCGGCACCGACCAGACCGTCATCAACCAGATCCGCTCGGCCGGCGGTGACGTCGTCCCGTCGTTCGGCGGCTGGCAGGGCAGCAAGCTCGGGGCCAACTGCTCCTCGGCGAGCGCGCTCGCCGGTGCGCTCCAGAAGGTCATCGACGCCTACGGGCTCAAGGCGATCGACATGGACATCGAGAACACGGACGAGTTCGAGAACGAGGCCGTCCAGGCCAAGATCCTGACCGCGCTGAAGACCGTCAAGGCCAACAACCCGGGCCTGAAGACGATCGTCACCTTCGGCACCTCGACGACCGGACTGACCTACTACGGCAACCGGCTCATCGAGCAGGCGCAGTCGCTGAACGCGGGCATCGACGTCTTCACGATCATGCCGTTCGACTTCGGCGGCGGCTCCGACATGTACGGCAACACCGTCAACGCCGCCGAGGGGCTGAAGGCCAAGCTGAAGTCCACCTTCGGCTGGGACGACGCCACGGCCTACTCCCACATCGGCATCTCCGGCATGAACGGTCTGTCCGACCAGCAGGAGAACACCACCCCGGCGATCTGGACCCAGATCCGCGACTGGGCGAACTCGCACCACATCGCCCGTCTCGCCTACTGGGCGGTCAACCGTGACCGGCCCTGCCCCGGCGGCGGCGTGGTGAGCAACTGCTCCGGCATCAGCCAGAACAACTGGCAGTTCACCTCCATCACGGCCGGATTCACCGGCTGACGCTCCCGGCGTGGGAGTATCCGGCCGTCAGACGGTCGGGTACCCCCACGCCCGCGCCAACTCGGCCAGCCTGGGCGGGAGTTGGACCGTAGCCTCGGCGGCCTTGGCGGGCTGGATACGGCCCGACCTGATGGTGTCGCTCCAGTCGCCGAGCTTGGGGCGGAAGGTACCGTGGTCCTGGCGGCCGTAGTCGAGCATGCCGCTCTCCCAGGGGACACCGAGGTAGTCGCACAGGCCTCGGGTGGTCCCCTCGGGGTCGGCGGTGAGTTCCTCGTACGTGATCACGTGCGCGTCGAGGTTCTGCCGGGCCTCCTCCAGCTTCTCGCTGTAGCCGAGCACCTCCTCGTGGATGGCCTCGTGGTCGGGGTCCGAGCGGCGGTTCGTCAGCGAGGTGATGACCGCGCCGGGGTGGCGCAGCAGCACGATGTAACGGGCGCTGGGCCAACATCGGTGCAGGCGGGGCCAGACGAGGGTGTTCGGCGGGGTCTTGTCGACGATGATCCGCTTGCCGCTGCGGGTGAGTTCGAGGTGCAGCAGCCGGTCCCACAGGGCGTGCTCCAGCTCGTCCTTGTCGAGTTCGAGGGCCCGCATGGCCTCCGCGGTGAAGTCCCGGGACAAGTGGACGTGGACGGTGCGCAGATGCATCTCGTGCGGGGCGCGGATCTGGCTGTGGCTGTTGAGCAGGACCCGCAGCAGGGTCGAGCCGGAGCGCACGGACGAGAGCACGAAGACGGGCGAGTCCACCAGCCGCGGGGCGGGCGGGGCGACGTACGGCAGGCCGTCGGCGCCCTCGGGACTCCGGGGCGACGGCACCCCGTCGAGGGTTCGCCGCGGCGGGCGCACCGCCTCCGCCATCAGCCTCCCCCGGCGCTTCAGTCCCTTGCCGATCGCGGACATACGCGGGTCTCGCACCGTGACACCTCTTTCTCGCTGGTCCCCGCATCACAAGGGGGAAGGGCGAACTCCAGGTGTCGCGCAGAAGAAGCGCCGTGGTCACGGCGGGCGTGAAACCCGCCGCGACCAGGCCTTTTACCGTTTCCTTAATACTTCATGGGAACTGGGGTCACGCCTTCGCCACGGCCAGCCGCAACGTCTGCACCTCGAAGGGGCGCAGCGCGACCGCGACCGCGTTCCCGTCCGTGTCCACCGTGGTCAGCGGGCGCTCCAGGAGGTCGGTCACCTGGGCCCCCGCCAGCGGGAAGCCGGTGCGCAGGGTGCCGGTGCCGCGACCTCCGCGGGACTCGTAGAGGCGTACGACGACATCGCCCGAGGCGTCGTCGGCGAGCTTGACCGCCTCGATGGTCACGCCCTCCCCGTCCACGGAGACGACGGGCTCGGCCGGACCGGCCGAATCCGCCACCCGCAGCGGCAGATTGAGCGCATAGCCCTCCGCGATCGCGTCCTCGATGCTCGCGCCCGGCAGCAGCGCGTAGGTGAAGCGGTGCTTGCCCTGGTCGGCCTCGGGGTCCGGCACCCGCGGGGCGCGCACGAGGGACAGGCGTACGGTCGTGGTCGTACCGCCGTCCTCGCGGACCGTGCGGGAGACGTCGTGGCCGTACGTCGAGTCGTTGATGACCGCGACGCCGTAGCCGGGCTCGGCGATGTGCACCCAGCGGTGGCCGTAGACCTCGAAGCGGGCCGACTCCCAGCTGGTGTTGGTGTGCGTGGGCCGCTGGACATGGCCGAACTGGATCTCCGCGGAGGAGTGCGGGGCCCGGATGTCCACCGGGAAGGCCGCCTTGAGGATCTTCTCCGCCTCGTGCCAGTCGATCTCGGTCTCGACGTCGATCCGGCGGCTGCCGGCCCGCACGGTGATCGTCTGGACGATCCGGGAGCCCTTGCCGAAGGCGCGCTCCACCTTCAGCGCGCCGAGCAGCGGACCGTCCTCGACGACCGTGACGGACTCGGCGTCGAGCAGGTCCGTGTAGCGGTTCTTGTAGTGCTTGTCGATGTCCCAGGCGTCCCAGTAGTTCGGGAGGTCGCTGTGCAGACGGAGGAGGTTGCCCTTGTCGGCCAGGACCTCACGGTCGGCCGTCAGGTCGCGTACGGAGGCCAGCGTGCCGTCCTCGTCCAGCTCGACGCGGACCAGGCCGTTGTCGAGGACGCGGCCTTCGACGGTCACCGGCCGCGGGGGCTCAGCCGCGTCGAGCAACGCGCTGCCGTTCGCGGGGACTTCGGCGTACATCGGGATGCCGACGGAGGTACGGACCACCTCGGCGCGGTCGACCGGGCTGGTGTTGAACACCCGGGTCTCGCCCGTGCCCAGCGCGGCCACGGCCTCAGCCGTGATCGCCTCGACCTCCTTCGCCACCCGCGCGTACTCCGCCTCGGCCTCCCGGTGCACCCAGGCGATGGACGAGCCGGGCAGGATGTCGTGGAACTGGTGGAGCAGGACCGTCTTCCAGAGCCGGTCGAGCTTCTCGTACGGGTAGGAGTAGCCCGGCGCGTTCAGCGCGGCGGTGGTCGCCCACAACTCGGCCTCGCGCATGCGGTGTTCACTGCGCCGGTTGCCCTGCTTGGTGCGGGCCTGCGAGGTGTAGGTGGCGCGGTGCAGCTCCAAGTACAGCTCACCGGACCAGACCTGGTCCTTGGGGATCTCCTCGCGGGCGGTGGCGAAGAAGGCGTCCGGGTGCTCGACCCTGACCTTCGCCGAGCCCTCCAGGCTCGCCAGCCGCCGGGCGCGTTCCATCATCTCGCGGGTGGGGCCGCCACCGCCGTCACCGTGGCCGAAGGGGGCCAGGGACGTCGTACCGCGGCCCTTGTCCTGGTAGTTGCGGACGGCGTGCGCCATCTCCTTGCCGGAGAACTCGACGTTGTAGGTGTCGACGGGCGGGAAGTGCGTGAAGATGCGGGTGCCGTCGAGGCCTTCCCACCAGAAGCTGTGATGGGGCAGCTTGTTGGTCTGGTTCCAGGAGAGCTTCTGGGTCAGGAACCAGTCGTTGCCGGCGAGCTTGGCGAGCTGCGGGTAGGCCGCGTTGTAGCCGAAGGAGTCCGGCAGCCAGACGCCCTTGGTCTCGATGCCGAAGTGCTCGATGAAGAACCGCTTGCCGTGGATGAGCTGGCGGGCCAGCGCCTCGCCGCCGGGCAGGTTGCCGTCGGCCTCCACCCACATGCCGCCGACCGGCGCCCAGTTCCCGTCGGCGACGGCCTTCTTGATGCGCTCCCACACGTGCGGGTAGTTGTCGCGGACCCACTCGTACTGCTGGGCCTGCGAGCAGGCGAAGACCAGCTCCTCGTACTCCTCGGCCAGCGCGGTGACGTTCGAGAAGGTGCGGGAGGTCTTGCGCTTGGTCTCGCGGATCGGCCACAGCCACGCGGAGTCGATGTGCGCGTGACCGGCGGCGGAGAGGGTGTGGGCGCTGGCGTGGGCGGGCTTGGCCAGAGTGGGGGCCAGCACCGCGCGGGCGGCGGCGGCCGTCCCGGAGATGTCGTCGAGGTCGAGGGCGTCCATCGCCTGGTCCAGCGCGATCATGATCTCGTGGCGGCGCGGGTCGAGCTCGCCCAGCTCCAGCATGAGTTCGCGCAGCACCTGGACGTCGAGGTCGAGGTGCCAGACGTTCTCGTCGAGGACGGCGATGTCGGCGCGCTTGAAGGTGTAGAGCGGCTTGTCACCGGCCGTGAGGCGGTCGCCGAGCGGGGTCGGGCCGGCAAAGTCGTTCGCCAGGATGTCGGGGTTGGAGGCCGCCTCGACCAGGTAGTGGATCTCCTCGCCGCCCGTGGCCGGGTGGGCGATCGGCACGTACTGGTTCTGCGGGTTGACCGCCTTCAGCGGGACCCCGTCCGGCAGGTGGACGAGCGCCTCGGCCTGGTTGCCGGGCCAGTCGCCCACGAAGCCGAGGTCGAAGACGGCCTCGACGCGCTTGCCCGTCCAGTCCGCGGGAACCGAGCCGCGCATCCGGAACCAGGTGGTGCCCCACGGCGGCCCCCAGGGGGTGTCCATCGCGAAGGGCTTGTACGGCGCCGCGGCGGCCTCCTCGAAGGGGACCGGCTCACCGGGCGCCTGCCAGGCCTCGACCTCGAAGGGCACCGAGGCGGCGTAGATCGCGGGCTTGATGCGCTGGTCGTGGACGCGTGCGACGCGCTCCTCGATCCGGCGGCGTTCGTCGTGCATGTGAGGTCTCCAGGAGCCAAGAAGCCGAGCAGGGGGTAAGCGCTTACTTAAGGTACGCCAGGCCTGGGTGGACCGAGGTGTACCCCTCGACCAGACGGCGGGCCACGTTCACGGAGTCGACGAGCGGGTGCAGGGCGAAGGCCTTGACGGCGGTCGTGCGCGAGCCGGACTCGGCGGCGGACAGGACCTCGCGCTCCACCGCCTTGACCGCGCAGACCAGTCCGCTGGCGTGGTCGGGCAGCGGGTCGACGGCGACCGGGTGGGCGCCGTTGGCGTCGACGAGGCAGGGCACCTCGATGACGGCCTCCGTGTCGAGCACGCCCAGCGTGCCGCGGTTGCGGACGTTGAGGATGAGCGTGGTGCGCTCGTCGCGGGCGATGGCCCGCATCAGGGCGAGCGCCACCTTCTCGTAGCCGCCGGAGAGGTCGTCGGCGTCGCGTTCGCCCGCGCCCGCCGCGTCCCGGTTCTCCGCCATGTAGGTGGCCTCGCGCTCGGCCCGCGTACGGTCCCAGGCACTCAGCGCGGCGGTGTCCGGGCGCTTCATCTCGGCGTAGAACTGTTCCTGCTGGTCGCGCAGGAACGCGCCGCGGGTCTTCTCCGCCTGCTGGTAGGCCCGGACGGCCTCCCGGTTGAAGTAGTAGTAGTGCAGGTACTCGTTCGGGACGGCGCCCAGGGACTGCAGCCACTCGACGCCGAAGAGCTTGCCCTCCTCGAAGGAGCCGAGCAGCTCGGGGTCGGCGAGCAGCCGCGGCAGCTCGTCGCGGCCCGCGACACGCAGCCCGCGCACCCAGCCGAGGTGGTTGAGGCCGACGTAGTCGATCCAGGCCTCGCGGGGGTTGGCGCCCAGGACGGTGGCGATGCGGCGGCCGAGGCCGACCGGCGAGTCGCAGATCCCGATGACGCGGTCGCCGAGGTGACGGGACATGGCCTCGGTGACCAGTCCGGCCGGGTTGGTGAAGTTGATGACCCAGGCGTCGGGGGCGAGCCGGGCCACCCGCTGGGCGATGTCCACGGCCACGGGGACCGTGCGCAGGCCGTACGCGATGCCGCCGGCGCCGACCGTCTCCTGGCCGAGGACGCCCTCCGCGAGTGCCACCCGCTCGTCGTCGGCACGTCCCTCCAGGCCGCCGACGCGGATCGCGGAGAAGATGAAGTCGGCGCCGCGCAGCGCGTCGTCGAGGTCGGTGGTGAAGGACACCTCGGGGGCGTCCGGCAGGTCCTTCGCCTGCTCGGCCAGCACCCGGGCGACGGCCGTGAGCCGTCCGGCGTCCACGTCATGCAGCACGACATGGGTGACGCGGCCCTCGGCGCGGTCCCCGAGGAGTGCCCCGTACACGAGCGGCACCCGGAATCCGCCGCCACCCAGAATCGTCAGCTTCACGCCGTTTCCGCCTTTCCTGTCACGACCACTTGCACGCCCGCCTCTTCCAACGACGACCGCGTCGCCGGGTCCAGCGGGCCGTTCGTCACCACCACGTCCAGCTCCTCGGGGCCGCAGACCCGCGCCATTCCCGTACCCGGGAACTTCGCGCGGTCGGCGAGCAGGACGACCTTGTCGCCCGCCTCGATCATGGCCCGCTTGACCGGCACCTCGACGACGGTGGTGTCCATCACCTGCCCGCCGGGCCGTACCCCGCTGGTACCGAGGAACAGCCAGTCGGCGTGCAGTTGTCGCAGGTTGTCCTCGGTGAGGAAGCCGACCAGGGAGCGGTACTCACGGCGGACCATTCCGCCGAGCAGCACCAGCTCTATGTCCTCGTCGTCCACCAGCTCCTCGTAGACCACCAGGTTGCTGGTGATCACGGTGATCCGGCGGCCGTGCAGCTGTCGGGCCAGCCGGTAGGCGGTGGTGCCGATGTCCAGCAGGACGGACTGGCCGTCCTGGACCATCGAGGCGGCGCGCTCCGCGATGGCGTCCTTCTCGGCCACACGGACCTCGGCGACCTCGGCGAAGGGCTGGTCGCCCTCCTCCACGACCGCCCCGCCGTGCACCCGCGTGAGCAGGCCTTCCTCCTCCAGTTTCAGCAGGTCACGGCGGACCGTGGCGGGGCTCACGCCCAGCTGTTCGGAGAGATCGGTCACGGCTGCGGGCCCGCCGGAGCGCAGGGCCCGCAGGATGAGTTGATGTCGTCGCTCTGCCAGCACCCTGTGAACAGTACTCGTCATTCCCAATCATTTCTATGCTCAGTTCTGCTCGACTCTTGCCAAATTGGCCAGAGGCGCGCACGATCCTGTGCACCGCTTGCAGAGTTTTGACGAGAGGATGTGCTCGTGGGTGACGAACGGCCCGATGTGATGCTGACCGGGCTGCTCTTCTACGACCTCGTTCTCACCGGACTGGGGAAGCCGCCGACGGCCGGCGAGGAGATCTGGACCGAGGGAATGGGCGTGAGCCCCGGCGGCATCGCCAACCTGGCGGTCGCGGCCTCCCGGTTCGGCCTGCGCACCTCCCTGGCCACGGTCTTCGGCGACGACTACTACGGCGCGTACTGCCGTGAGGTCCTCGCCGACCAGGAGGGCATCGACCTCTCCCTGTCCCGCACCGCGGACGGCTGGCACACTCCCGTCACCGTCTCGCTGGCCCACGGCAACGACCGGGCCCTGGTCACCCACGGCCAGGAACCGCCGTACTCGCAGGACGAGCTGATGGGCGACCCGCCCGAGGCACGCACCGCCCTCGTGCACATCGAGGCCGAACCGCGCGCCTGGCTCGCCAAGGCCGCCGCGGCCGGCACGCAGATCTACGCGGACGTCGGCTGGGACCCCACACAACGGTGGTCCCGGGACCTCCTCGACCAGCTCTCCCTGTGCCACGCCTTCCTCCCGAACGAGACGGAGGCGATGGCGTACACGCGCACCGAGAGCGCGGTCGCGGCCCTGGGCACGCTGACCGAGCTGGTGCCGGTCGCCGTGGTCACCCGGGGCGGCGACGGCGCGGTCGCGGTGGACCAGACGACGGGCGAGTACGCGGAGGTACCCGCCCTCCCCGTCGACGTCCTGGACGCGACGGGTGCCGGAGACGTCTTCGGCGCGAGCTTCGTCGCGGCCTCGCTCGGCGGCTGGCCGCTGGAGGAGCGGCTGCGCTTCGCGGTGCTGGCCGCCGGCCTGTCCGTACAGCGGCACGGCGGTGCGCTGGCCGCGCCCGGATGGTACGGCGTCCACCGCTGGTGGCAGTCGCTCGAAGACCGTGAACTGCGGCGTGCGTACGGCTTCCTCGCCGACCGCGTCCCGGCGGACCCGGGCCCGCCCGTCCGTCCCGCCCCCGTGACCCCGCCCGACGCCACGCGTCGGCCGGGCGCACCCCGATGACCCCACGCGCAACACCCCGTAAGACCCCCCGCATCACACGCACGACACGGATGACCCCACGCATCGCAACGCGAAACACCCCACGCACGACCCCTTGCAAGACCCCACGTAAGACCCCTCGTACGCGAAGACCGAAAAGATCCGAAAGGCGGTGGGAGCTGTGCGGCTCTCACGAAGGGGCCTGCTGCGCGCCGGCCTGGCCGGTACGGCCGCCACGGCGCTGAGCGGCCTGGCGACCGGCTGCGGCGTTCCGACCGGCTCGACCGGACGCAACATGGTCCTGTGGTACTGGAGCGGCGGGCTGAGCCCGAAAGTCGTCCAGGACGCCAAGGCCCGCTACGACAGCGCGGTGAATCTGCAGGCCATCCAGATCGGCGGCTACTACCGCTCGAAGCTGATGACCACGATGACCGGACGCGCCCACATCCCGGACATCGCCGGGCTCAAGGGCGAGGACATGGCCTCGTATCTGCCCAACTCCGACCAGTTCGTGGACCTGCGCACGCTCGGTGCCGAGAAACTGAAGGACCAGTACCTGCCCTGGAAGTGGGATCAGGGCATGGCCCCGGACGGTTCGATGGTGGGCTTCCCGATCGACTGCGGTCCGGTCGCGCACTACTACCAGCCCGCCGTCTTCCAGAAGGCCGGACTGGCGTACGAGCCCGAGGACGTCTCCAAGGAGCTGGCCACCTGGGACCAGTTCTTCGCGGCCGGCGAGCAGCTGAAGAAGCGCCTCCCCGGCACGTTCATCCTGACCGACGCGCTCAGCGTCTTCGGCATCTCGGTCAACCAGACGACGAAGCGGTTCGTCGACAAGGACCGGCACTTCATCGGCGACCAGGAGCATGTGCGCACCGCCTGGGACCGTTCCGTCGAGGCCACCCGTCGCGGACTGGTCTCGAAGATCATCAACGGTACGGCCGACAACACCTCGGCCACCGAGCGGGGTCTGCTGCCCAGCCAGCTGAACGCCTCATGGGCGGCCGGCGACATCAAGCTCAACGTACCGAAGACCAAGGGCAAGTGGCGGGTGGCCGCGTGTCCGGGCGGTCCCTCGAACATCGGCGGCTCGTTCCTCGCGATCACCAAGGCGTGCCGGGAGCCCGAGAAGGCCTTCGAGATGATCACCTGGATGCTCGACGCGAGCAACCAGGCCCAGGGCTTCGTCGACTCGGTGCTCTTCCCCTCGACCCCGGCGTCGTACGCGATGAAGAAGCTGCGCGAACCCGACGCCTTCTTCGGCGACCAGGTCACCATGGACGTCTTCGGTCCGGCGGCGCAGAACATCCCGGTCGCCTTCAACAGCCCGTACGACATCGCGCTGAGCACCCCGATCAACGACGAGCTGCGGAACTTCTCCGTCCTCGGCAAGGACCCGGACAAGGCCTGGAGGGACGCCATGAGCAAGTGCCGGCGCATCGCGGACCACCTGGGGGTGAGTTACTGATGGCTACCGCACCCGTGGTCGACACGCCCCGCGCGGCCCTCGCCGAGACCCCCGTCACCCACCCCAAGAAGGGCATCCTCAGCTACTGGCGGCTGTACGCCGCGATCTCCCCCTTCTATCTGCTGTTCCTCGCCTTCGGTCTGATACCGGTCGGCTTCTCGCTCTATCTGTCGTTCCACCGCTGGGACGGCCTCGGCTCGATGGAGTTCGCGGGGCTCTCGCAGTACCGCTATCTGCTGTCGGACACCCAGTTCTGGACCTCGATCGGGAACACGATCATCATCTGGGCGCTGGCCACCTTCCCGATGATCTTCCTGGCGATGGTCACGGCCGTGATGCTCAACTCGGCCGTCCGCTTCAAGAACCTCTACCGCTTCGCCTACTTCCTGCCGAACGTCACCTCGATCGTCGCGGTCGCGATCATCTTCGGCTCGGTCTTCTCCACCAACTTCGGTCTGGTCAACGCGTTCTTGCAGGCGATCGGCCTGGACCAGGTGGCCTGGTTGAACACACCGTGGGGCATCAAGGTCGCCATCGCCACGCTGATGACCTGGCAGTGGACCGGCTACAACGCGATCATCTTCCTCGCGGGGCTCCAGACGATCCCGGGCGAGCTGTACGAGGCGGCGCGGATGGACGGCGCCGGACCCGTCCAGACCTTCTTCCGGATCACGCTGCCGCTGATGCGTCCGGTGCTGCTGTTCGTGCTCATCATCTCGACGGTCACGGGCCTGCAGACCTTCTCCGAACCGCAGGTGCTGCTGCAGACCACGGACAACAACTCGTCGTTCGCGGGCGGCCCCGGCCACTCGGGCCAGACGATGGTCCTCTACTTCTTCCAGCAGACCTTCGACAACAACGACTTCGGTTACGGCGCCGCCGTGGCCTGGGGCATCTTCCTCGTCGTCATCATCTTCTCGATCATCAACTGGCGCCTGGTGCAGCGCCGGGGCGAAGACTAGGGAGGCCCCACCATGGCAATCCTCAAGGGTTCATCGGCCTCCATGAAGGGGGCGGGGCGCACGTCGACCATCAAGGGGTCACGGCGCCGGGGCATCGCCCTCCACCTCTCCCTGATCATCGGTCTGCTGCTCTCGGTCTTCCCGTTCTACTGGGCCGTGATCATGTCGACGCACTCGTCGACGGAGATCTTCTCCTACCCGCCGAAGCTGCTGCCCGGCTCGCACTTCCTCGAGAACGTCCGCAACCTCTTCGACAACGTCGACTTCTTCGGGTCGATGTTCAACTCGCTGCTGGTGGCGTGCTCGGTGACCGTCCTGGTCCTGTTCTTCGACTCGCTGGCCGCGTTCGTGTTCGCCAAGTTCCAGTTCCCGGGCCGCCGGGTGCTGTTCGCGCTGATGATGGTCATCTTCATGGTCCCGGCGCAGCTCCAGGCGATCCCCCAGTTCGTGATCATGGCGAAGCTGGGCTGGATCGGCTCGATGACCGCGCTGATCGTCCCGGCGGCGGCCAACGCGTTCGGCATCTTCTGGATGCGCCAGTACATGAAGAGCGCGATCCACGACGAGCTGATCGACGCCTCCAAGCTGGACGGGGCGGGCTTCCTGCGCCAGTACTGGCACGTGGCGCTCCCGGTGGTCCGGCCGGGCCTCGCCTTCCTCGGCATCTTCACCTTCATGGGCCAGTGGAACGACTACGCCTGGCCGCTGATCGCCCTCACCAACCCGGACAACGTGACCCTCCAGGTCGCGCTCTCCCAGCTGAACGGTGTCCACGGCACCACCGACTACGGAATGGTCATGACCGGCGCGCTTCTCGCCCTCATCCCCCTGCTGATCGTCTTCGCGATCGGCGCCAAGCAGATCATCGCGGATCTCGGCAAGGGGGCCATCCGCTGATGACGGACCCGCTGCTCGCGCTCCGCCCCTGGGAAGCACCTGAGGTGACCTCCTGGGGGCGGTTGCCCATGAACGCCGTCGACCGCCGGGCCGGAGCCCTGTCACTGGACGGCTCCTGGCGCTTCCAACTGCTGCCCACGCCCACCTCGGCCCCCGGTCTCGCCTGGTCCTCGCTCCAGGTGCCCGGCTCCTGGACCACCCAGGACACCGACGACCTGCCGCAGTACACCAACTTCAGGATGCCCTGGGGCGAGTTCCCGCCCGCCTCGCCGGACGCGAATCCGACGGGCGTGTACGAGCGTGAGGTGGACGTCCCCGCCGAGTGGGCCGGCCGCCGGATCGTGCTCCAGGTCGGCGCCGCCGAGAGCGTGCTGCTGGTCCATGTGGACGGGCGGCCCGTCGGCGTGTCCAAGGACTCGCACCTCGCGGCCGAGTTCGACCTCTCCGACGTCGTACGACCCGGAGAGCGCGCTTCGCTGCGGCTCACCGTCGTCAAGTGGTCGGACGCCTCGCACCTCGAGGACCAGGACCAGTGGTGGCACGCCGGGATCACCCGCTCGGTGCTGCTGTACGCGACCGATCCGCTGCGGCTGGCCGACGTGACCGTACGGACGCGGTGCGACGGCGGCCTGCGGGTCGACTGCCAGGTGCGGGACGCCGGGGGCGCGCTGCCGGAGGGCTGGTACGTCACCGGGGAGCTGGACGGCCAGCTGCTCACCCAGGACGTCGAGTACGAGCGGTTCAAGGAGGAGGACGGCCGGGTCTCCGACTTCCTCGGCGAGGCCCGTCTCACCACGGTCGTCGCGGGCGTCCGCACCTGGACCGCGGAGACGCCCGAACTGTACGACCTGACCGTACGGCTGCACCGCGCCAACGGCTCGGTCACCGACACCTCGCACCACCGCGTGGGCTTCCGCGAGGTCGAGATCCGCGGCCGGGACCTGCTCCTCAACGGCGAGCGGGTCTACATCCGGGGCGTCAACCGGCACGACTTCCACCCGCTGACGGGCCGGACGGTGTCGTACGACGACATGCGCGCCGATCTGGTGACGCTGAAGCGCTTCGGGTTCAACGCGATCCGTGCCGCCCACTATCCCAATGACCCCTCCCTGCTCGACCTCGCCGACGAGCTGGGCTTCTACGTCGTGGACGAGGCGAACATCGAGGCGCACGACCACGCGCACGAGATCGCCGACGACCCCCGCTACCTCGGCGCCTTCGTGGACCGCGTCTCCCGAATGGTCCTGCGCGACAAGAACCACCCTTCGGTGATCATCTGGTCGCTGGGCAACGAGTCCGACTACGGCGCCAACCACGACGCCGCCGCGGGCTGGCTGCGCCGCCACGACCCGAGCCGGCCCCTCCAGTACGAGGGCGCGGCCAAGCTCGGCTGGGCCGACCCGAAGGTCGCCTCCGACATCGCCTGTCCCATGTACGCGCCGCTCGAGGACTGTGTCACGCACGCCCTCTCCGGGGAGCAGACCAAGCCGCTCATCCAGTGCGAGTACTCGCACGCCATGGGCAACAGCAACGGCACGCTGGCCGACCACTGGGCCGCCATCGAGTCAACCCCAGGGCTTCAGGGCGGTTTCATCTGGGAGTTCTGGGACCACGGCATTCTTCAACGCGTGAACGACGGAAGACCGGCCGGGCGCGGTGGCGCCGGGCTGTATGACAACGGTGTCGCCGCGCCGGGCCACCGCTGGGCCTACGGCGGCGACTTCGGCGAGACGATCCACGACGGCGCGTTCGTCGCCGACGGGGTCGTCTTCCCCGACCGCACGCCCAAGCCGGTGATGTACGAGCACCGGGAGATCGCGGCGCCGGTGCGCCTCGCGTACGTCGGGGGCGAGCTGCGGGTCACCAACCACCAGCACTTCCGGGGCCTCGAGTGGCTGACCGCCGAGTGGGAGCTGTCCCTCGCGGAGGGCGGCACGCTGACGGCCGCGGCCGAGCTGCCCGACGTACGGGCGGGTGAATCGGTGGCCGTGCCGATGCCGTTCACGCTGCCGGAGGACGGCGGCGAGGCCTGGCTGACGCTGCGGGTGACCACGGCGGACGAGGAGGCGTGGGCACCGCGCGGCACGGAGGTGTGTGTGCCGCAGGTGCGGCTCAGGGCGGCCACCCCCGTGGGCTCCGCCGCAGTGTCGGACTCCGCTGTCGAGGTCGACGAGGACGGGCTGCTCGTCCATCCGCTGCTCACCGCGGCCCCCGTGCTGTCGCTGTGGCGGACACCGACCGACAACGACGAGCTCGGCGGCATGGCGGTGCGCTGGCGGGCCTGGGGGCTCGACGCGCTGGAGCGCAAGCTCGTCGACGTACACCGCGAGGACGGAAACGTCACCGTGGTCGCCGAGTACGCGACCCTGGCGGGCGCCGTACGTCACGAGCAGGTGTTCACCCGTGTCGAGGGCGGGGTGCGGATCGAGGAGACCGCGCAACTGCCGGCCGCGCTCGACGACGTACCGCGGGTGGGCTCGGTCTTCGAGACGGTCACCGGGCTCGATGTCCTGGAGTGGTACGGCCAGGGCCCCTGGGAGTCCTACCCGGACCGGAGCACAGGCGCGCCGGTGGGCCACCACTCCCTTCCCGTGGACGAGTTGTTCACCCCCTATCTGCGTCCGCAGGAGAGCGGCGGGCGGCACGGTGTACGCCGCTTCACGCTCTCGGCACCGGACGCCACGGGCTTCGCGGTCGCGCTCGACGAACCGCGTCAGGTGACCGTGACCCGCTACCGGGCCGCGGATCTGGCGGCCGCCACCCATCACGACGAGCTGGTGCCGCGGCCCGGCTGCGTGGTGCACCTCGACGCCGCGCACCGGGGGGTGGGCACGGCCTCGTGCGGACCCGACACCTCGGCCGGCTATCTCGTCCCGGCCGGTACCCACCGCTGGTCCTGGACGCTGCGCGTGCTCTGACCCGCGCGCGGCGCGCCGCCCGTCCCACCGGCTCGACCCGTTCGACCTGACTCGACGCTCGACCTGACTCGAACTCCTCACTGACCTTTTCGCACCTTCATGGAGCAGACGTGTGTACTTCGCATGACCAGGCGCCGGAGGCCGAGCAGGCCGGCGCCGGCAGACGCAACTTCCTGCGGGCCACGGCCCTGATCGGCGCGGCGGCCACCACCTCGGTCGCCCTGCCCGCGGTGACGGCACAGGCGGCGACGCGTGAGGCGAACTGGCGGCCCGACGCCGACAGCCGCCGCTTCACGCTCGCCGTCATGCCCGACACGCAGTACCTCTTCGACGGGCCGAGCATCAACCCCGCGCCGATCGAGGCCTCGCTGCGCTATCTCCTGGAGCACGGCAAGGACGAGAACATCGTCTTCCTCTCGCACCTGGGCGACCTCACCGAGAACGGGGCGCAGCCCGAATTCGCCGCCGCGGGCAAGGCGTTCGAACTGCTCGACCGGCGCGGCGTCGGCTACAGCGTGCTCGCGGGCAACCACGACATCAGGTCGTCCACGAACGACCAGCGGGGCGCGACCCCCTACCTGGACGTCTTCGGTCCGCAGCGCTTCCGGGGCAAGCGCACCTTCGGCGGCGCCTCGCCGGACGGCTACAACACCTTCCACCTGTTCCGGGCGGCGGGCATGGAGTGGCTCGTCCTCGCCCTGGACTGGCGGCTGTCGGCGCAGGGCTACGCGTGGGCGAAGGACGTCATCGCCCAGCACCCCAAGACGCCGGTCATCCTCACCACGCACGAGCTGGTCGTGGACGACGACACCCTGTCCTCGTACGGGCAGCAGCTCTGGGACCAGCTGATCCACGACCACGACCAGATCTTCCTGACCCTGAACGGGCACTACTGGCCCGCCGCCCGCGCCACCCGCACCAACGCGGCCGGGCACGACGTCCACCTCCACCTGACGAACTATCAGAACCGTTACTACGGCGGGGCGGCGATGATCCGCCTCTACCGCTTCGACCTCGACCGCAACACCATCGACGTCGAGACCATCTCGCCCTGGATCCTGGGCCGGGCGGCCGAGGGGCTCAACGAGCTGGAGCGGCAGGAGATCGAACTCAGCGGTGACGCCGACCGGTTCTCGGTCGCCGTCGACTTCGAGGACCGCTTCGCGGGCTTCGCGCCGGTGCCCGCCCGCTCGGCGCGCCCGGTGTCCGAGATGCTGGTACGGGGCACACTCGCGTACTGGCGCTTCGACGGGCACGCGGACGGTACGGCGGCCGAGGGCACGGTGCGCGACCAGTCCGGGCACGGCAACGACCTGACCGTGGTCAAGGTCGGCGACAGCGCCCTCACCTGGTCCTCCGCCCACCACCCCGACCAGCCGGGTCATGGCAGCCTCTTCTTCCAGGGCGGCAAGCCCCCGCTGAAGGGCGCGTATCTGCGTACGGTCGACGGGGCACCCCTCAACTCGGTCACCTTCAAGCGCGGTTACACCATCGAGGCCTTCTACCAGCTCCCCGCCGACTGGGACGCCTCGCACAACGCCTGGGCCTCGCTGATCAGCCGTACCGGCACGGGCGGTGGCGCGGGCAAGACCGCCGACGACCCGGACGAGCCGCTCGCCACGCTCTCCCTCTCCGACGGGCCCGGCCCGCAGTGGGCCGTCCGGCCGCTCAACCAGCAGGGCATCGTCACCAACTGGGGCGACGAGACGGCCCGCGAGCAGTGGTGGCACGTCGCCGTCGTCAACGACGGCTCGCACACCACGATGTACGTCCAGGGCTGCCCGGTCGCCCGCAACCCGCACACCGTCGCCGTCGGCCTCACCTCGCTCGGGCTGCCCTGGCTGCTCGGCGGCTACGAGTACGCGGGCAAGATCGACCAGATCCTGCACGGACGGCTCGGCGACGTACGGATCGCCGAACGGGCTCTGTCCGTCGCGCAGTTCATGAACCACTGAGCCGTCTCGGCCACCGGTGACCCCGAAGACCTTCTGACTCCCCGAGGGAGAAGCTCCGCATGTCCGAGCAGCAACTGCCCGCCTGGGCCGATCCATCCGTCTCCCCCGCCGCGCTGGACCCGCAGGGCGTGTCACGGCGCGGGCTGCTGCGCAGCGCCGGCCTGTTCGGGGCGGCCTTCGCGGTGGGCTCGCTCGCCACCCCCGCGGCGGCCGACTCCCGGCGCCTCGGCGGCGACGACCCGCGCCTCGCCTATCTCGTCGGCGACCACCACATCCACTCGGTGTACAGCCACGACGCGAAGTACACGTTCTCCCAACTCGCCCAGGCGAGCGCCAAGTACGGCCTGGACTGGATGGTCTTCAACGAGCACTCCAACTTCGGGCACGCCAACTACGGCGCCCAGTTGGAGCACCAGGAGATCCTGAAGGCGCGCGCCGAGAACCCGCGTCAGCTGATCTTCCAGGGGCTGGAGTGGTACATCCCGGGCGCCGAGCACGCCACGGTCTTCGCGGCGCCCGGACGGCACGAGGTGGATCTCCTCACGCAGTTCGAACTCGCCTACGACGGCAAGCTGCTGGGCTACACGGCGGGCTCGCCGACCAGCCCCGACACGGCCCGCAACGAGGCCCACGCGGTCAAGGCCATCAAGTGGCTCGCGGAGCAGCGCCGCACCGGTTACGTCGACGACGTGCTCGTCCTGGCCAACCACCCCACGCGCCTGGGCATCGACTCCCCGCATGAGATACGGGGCTGGCGGGACGCGGCGCCCGAGATCATGATCGGCATGGAGGGCGCGCCCGGCGCCCAGGGCGGCGGCATTCCCGGCTGGGTCGGCTCGGGCCAGCAGCGCGGCGAGTACACCAACAAGCCGTCCGAGAACTCCTTCGCCGGCTACCCGGAGAACGCGTACGTCCTGTACGGCGGCTTCGACTGGATGACGGCGACCGTCGGCGGCATGTGGGACGCGATGCTCGCCGAGGGCAGGCTGTTCACCATCACCACCAACTCCGATGTGCACCGCGTCGTCTTCGACACCTGGAAGAACGGCGACTGGGCACCCGGGCAGAACTTCGACAACACCGGGCACATCCCCGACCCGGTCAACACCGACTCCCAACAGCCGGGCGGCGACTTCTGGCCCGGCCAGTTCAGCCGCACCCACGTGGGCGTGACCCGTTACGGCTACCGCGCCGTGATGGCGGGCCTGCGCGCGGGCCGCGTCTGGCTCGACCACGGGCACCTGCTGGACGGTCTCGACGTCCGGGTGAAGCGGGACTGCGACCACGGTCCGGGCGTGACCATGGGCGGCCGGATCCGCGTCCGCAAGGGCGAGAAGCTCACCCTGTCGGTCACCGTGACGACCGCCTCGCGCGCCAACCCCCATGGAATCCTCCCGGAGTTGGCGCACGTCGACGTGATCCGCGGCGCGGTGCGCGGCCCTGCCGCCGACCGCGACGACTGGCGCGCGCCCGACACCAAGGTCGTCCGCACGGTGGACGTGAGCGGCCGCAAGGGCACGTACACCCTGCGCATCCCGCTGGTCGCCGGCGACGAGTCCTTCTACGTCCGGCTGCGCGGCAGTGACGGCAACCGCAACGGTACGGGCTACCTGGGCGCCTCGATCGACCCGTACGGCCCGATTCCGCACGTGCCCGGAAACGGTGACCCGTGGGTCGACACGTGGTTCTACGCGAACCCCGTGTTCGTGGACGTGGTGGGCGGCCAGTAGGGAGGACACCCGTCCGAGGTGGACCGTCAGGCGTAGAAGCGCGACAGGCTCTGGAGGACGGCGGCGGGCTTCCCGCCGCCGTCGATCTCTATCGTCCCGTCGACGGCGATCTGCACCCCGCCCGGCACGTCCTCGACCGAGGCGAGCCTCGCGACCAGCCGGATGCGCGAGCCGACCTTCACCGGGGAGGGGAAACGCACCTTGTTCAGACCGTAGTTGACCTTCGTCGACACACCCTCGACCTCCAGCAGCCCGGTGAAGAGCGGGATGAACAGGGAGAGGGTCAGATAGCCGTGCGCGATGGGCGCGCCGA
Source organism: Streptomyces sp. GbtcB7 (assembly GCF_019091445.1). Classification (NCBI taxonomy): domain Bacteria; kingdom Bacillati; phylum Actinomycetota; class Actinomycetes; order Kitasatosporales; family Streptomycetaceae; genus Streptomyces; species Streptomyces sp. GbtcB7. Next base: position 145,664 of record NZ_JAGXJM010000027.1, on the reverse strand, counting down.
AGGGGCCCTCGGCCGCCCGCTGCGGGTCGACGTGGATCCACTGGTGGTCGCCGGTGGCGTCGGCGAAGGTGTTGATCCGCTCCTGGGTGACCTCGATCCACTCGCTGGTGCCGAGGTCGTTGCCGGCGAGCTTCTTCAGTTCGTCGAGACCGTTCACGGTGATGCTCATGTGCACTTCCTTGCCTACGAGTCGGTGGTGCCGTACCGCGTACGGACACGGGCCTTGAGGAGCTTTCCGGAGGCGGTGCGCGGGAGTTCGTCCACGACGACCACCGACTTCGGGATCTTGTACTTGGCGAGGCGTCCGGCGAGCGAGGCGAGCACTTCGTCCGGGTCGAGCTCGACGCCCTCGCGGGGGACGACGACCGCGCGCGGCACCTCGCCCCACTTGTCGTCGGCGACTCCGATGACGGCGCACTCGACGATGCCGGGGTGGCCGAGGAGCAGGTCCTCGATCTCGGCGGGGTAGATGTTCTCGCCGCCCGAGATGATCATGTCCTTGATGCGGTCGACGATGAAGACGTAGCCGTCCTCGTCGACCCGGGCGGCGTCCCCGCTGCGGAACCAGCCGTCGGCGAACACCGCGGCCGTCTCGTCGGGCAGCCCCCAGTAGCCGGGCATGACGTGCGGCCCGCGGACGACCACCTCGCCCGTCTCCCCGATGTCGACCGGCGTGAAGTCGGGCCGTACGACCCGGACATCGCTGAAGAAGTGCGGCACGCCCGCCGAGCCCGCCTTGCCGACCGCGTGTTCCGCGTCCAGGAAGAGGGTGCCGGGCGAGGCCTCGGTCATGCCGTAGCCCTGCAGGAAGGTGAGCCCGCGCTCCTGGTAGGCGGCGATGAGCGGGGTCGGTACGGGTGAGCCGCCGCAGGTGAGGATGCGTAGCGAGGACAGGTCGGCGTCGGCCCACCGGGGATGCCGGGCCACTTGGTCGAACATGGTCGGCACCCCGAACATGAAGGTGATCCGGTGCCGTTCGATCAGGTCGAGGGTGGCCGCCGGGTCGAAGGACTCGACCAGGACACAGGTGCCGCCCTTGAGCAGCACCGGCAGGGTCAGCATGTTCAGCCCGGCCGTGTGGAACAACGGGGCCGAGACCAGGGCGCGTTCGTCGGCGATCAGGTCGTGGTCGACGAGGACGTTGACCGCGTTCCAGGTCAGATTGCCGTGGGTGAGCATCGCGCCCTTGGGGCGGCCCGTCGTGCCCGAGGTGTACATGATGATGCACATGTCCTCGGCGGTGACGGGCTGGTCGATCGGTTCCTCGGCGGCCTGGCCGATCAACTCCTCGTACCAGGAGCCGACTTCGACGAACGTCCGGACGTGCGCGTTGCCCGGCAGCCCCGCGACGAGTCCGGCCAGCGAGGGCGCGTACACGAGGGCCTTGGCGCCCGAGTCGCTGAGCTGGTAGGCGATCTCGGGTCCGGCGAGGCGGGGGTTGAGCGGCACGAAGACCGCGCCGAGCGTGCCCGCCGCGAAGAGGGTTTCGAGGTAGGAGGGGTGGTTGGGGCCGAGATAGGCGATGCGGTCGCCGCGGCGCAGGCCGAGCGCGCGCAGCGCGTGGGCGAGGCGGGTGGTGCGGGCGTACAGCTCGGCATAGCTGACGGTGGTGTCGCCGTGGATCAGGGCGGTACGGTGCGGGGTCTTGCGGGCCCGGCGTGCGGGCCACGACCCCAGTCCCTCATTGCGCATCTGTGGCCCCTTACGGTGTCAGCCCGAGCAGCCGGGCGGCGTTCTCCTTGAGGATCTTCGGCTTGACCTCGTCCTTGATCGTCAGCTTGTCGAAGTCGGCGAGCCAGCGGTCGGGGGTGAGGACGGGGTAGTCGGAGCCGAAGAGCACCTTGTCCTTGAGCAGTGTGTTGGCGTACTGCACGAGCTGCGGCGGGAAGTACTTGGGCGACCAGCCGGACAGGTCGATGTGCACACCCGGCTTGTGGGTGGCGACGGCCAGCGCCTCGTCCTGCCAGGGGAAGGAGGGGTGCGCCAGGATGATCTTGAGGTGCGGGAAGTCGGCGGCCACGTCGTCCACGTGCAGGGGGTTGGAGTACTTCAGCCGGATGCCGCCGCCTCCCGGAACCCCGGCCCCGATCCCCGTCTGCCCGGTGTGGAAGAGGGCGATGGTGCCGGTCTCCTCGATCACCTCGTACAGCTCGTACGCCACCGACCTGTCGTTGGGGAAGAAGCCCTGGATGCTGGGGTGGAACTTGAAGCCCTTCACTCCGTACTCCTCGACGAGCCGGCGGGCCTGCTTGACGCCCGCCCTGCCGCGGAAGGGGTCGATGGAGGCGAAGGGGATCAGCACGTCCGGGTTCGCGGCGGCGGCCTCGGCGACCTCCTCGTTCGGGACGGGCGCGGTGCCGGTGGCGGACTCGGCGTCCACCGTGAAGATCACGGCGGCCATCCTCCGCTCGCGGTAGTAGGCGGCCGTCTCCTCCAGGGTGGGCTTCCGCTTGCCCTCGACCTTGAAGTAGGCGCTGGAGGCTTCGTGCAGATCGTCGTCGAGCGAGGCGTGGCCCTTCGAGGACACCTCCGCGTGGGTGTGGACGTCGATCGCGACGAGTTCGTTCAGGTCCATCACGCCTCCGGAAGCTTCGGCGCGGGGATCCCGACGGTCTGCGGCTCGGCGCCGACCGACGTGGCCCAGGCGTCGGCCAGGGTGTCGGGGGTCCAGCCGCCGTCCGCGTACGCCGCCCTGACCTCCTGCGGATGCGACCAGAGTGCCACCTTGTCACCGCCGATGCCGATGGCCTGGCCGGTGACACCGCGGGCGGCGTCGGAGGCGAGGAACGGGACGAGGGCGGCGCAGTCCTCGGGGGTGCCGAAGCCCTCGCCCTTGCGGAGGAAGTCGGGCAGCGGCTCGCCGTTCCTCATGGCCTCGACGTACGGGGCGAACGCGGGGATGGTCTCGGTCATCGCGGTGGCGGCGACCGGCACGATCGCGTTGACGGTGATGCCCGCGCGGCCCAGCTCCATCGACCAGGTACGGGCCATGGCGACGATGCCCGCCTTCGCGGCGGCGTAGTTCGTCTGGCCGAAGTTCCCGCGCTGACCGGCCGGCGAGCCAACCAGGATCAGCGAGCCGCCCTCGCCCTGCTCGCGCATGCGCACGGCGGCGGCGCGGGCGCAGGTGAAGGTGCCCTTCAGATGCGTGGTGATCACCGCGTCGAAGTCCTCGTCGGTCATCTTCCACAGCACCTTGTCGCGCAGGATTCCCGCGTTGGTGACCAGGATGTCGAGCCGTCCGAACTCCTGCACCGCACGGGCGACGAGCCGGTCGGCCGCCTCGGTGGTGCCGACCGGGACCACCTCGGCCACGGCCTTTCCGCCCGCGGCGGTGATGGACTTCACGGCCTGCTCGGCCACGGCCTCGTCGACGTCGTTGACGACCACGCGGGCGCCGACGGCCGCCAGGGCGTGTGCGTAGGCCAGGCCCAGGCCACGGCCGCTGCCGGTGACGACGGCCACCTTGCCGGTGAGATCGATGCTGGGCACGAGGGGGTCCCTTCGACGCTGAGGGTCCAGAGCACGGCGTGCGATGCCGAGCTGCGGCTAGGAGATCGAAGCTAAGGACAATAATTGTTGACGTCAATAGTTGTTGCCGACTCATCCGTGCGGCATGCTGTGCGGAGTACGGCGTGATGCTGTACGCAGTACGGCATGCCGTACCCGGCACGAACCGCCCCGCCCGGGGCCCGGCCCAGGGAGCCCGTCATCACAGGCCAGCAGCACGCCACCAGCCCGGCCACCGGCCCCGTCCCCATCGACGCCCAGGAGCCGTGGATGCGCGGACTGCACGCCGACACCGGCTATCTGCTGTACCGGCTGGGCCTTCGCTCGGGGCAGCTGTTCAACACCTTCCTCCAGGAGTCGGGACTGCGGCTGCGCCACTACGCGCTGCTGCGCTTCCTGGTCACCTCCGAGGGCGCGCTCCAGCGGGAGCTGAGCTCGCGGCTCGGCTACGACCCGAGCGCGATCGTCGGACTCGTCGACGACCTGGAGAAGCTCGGTTTCGCCGAGCGCCGCCCGTCGCCGGACGACCGCCGCAGCCGGATCGTCGTGCTCACGGACGACGGCCGGGCGTTCCTGCGCGACACGGACGAGGCGGGCCTGCGCGTCACGAACGACCTGCTCCAGCCGCTCGCCCCCGCCGAGCGGGACACCCTGCACACGCTCCTGCAACGGGTCGCGGAAGCCGAACTGGACTCATGACCGCACTGTCCGCGCCCGACCGTCTGCTCGCCGTGCTCGCCGCCTTCGACCACCGGCACCCGGCACTCTCCCTGACGGGAATCAGCCGCCGGGCCGGGCTGACCCTCACCACCGCGCACCGGCTGGTCGGCGCCCTCACCGACTGGGGCGCGCTGGAGCGGGACGCGGACGGCGTCTACCACGTGGGCCTGCGCCTCTGGGAGATCGCGGCCCTCGCACCCCGCGGCCTCGCCCTCCGCCAGATCGCGCTGCCGTACCTGGAGGACCTGTACGAGGCCACGCACGAGAACGTGCAGATGGCGGTCCGCGACGGCGCCGAGGTCGTCTACATCGAGTGGATCTCCGGACGCTCCGCGGTCGGTGTACGCATCCAGGTGGGCGCCCGCTGGCCACTGCACGCGACGGGCGTGGGCCTCGCACTGCTGGCCCACGGTGACCCGGCGTTCCAAGAGGCCTACTGCTCAGGGCCGTTGGCCGCGTTCACGCCGCACACCCTCACCGACGGGGCCCGCCTGCGCCGCGCGCTCGCCGAGGTCCGCCGCACCGGAGTGGCGGTGAGCAGCCGTCAGGTCACCGACGACGCCCTGTCGGTCGCCGCTCCGGTGCGCGGCGCGGGCGGCGCGGTGGTCTCCGCGGTCTCCGTCGTGGTCCCCGAACACGACGCCCAGGTACCGGCGTTGATCCCGGCGGTACGGCTGGCGGCGCGGGGGATCTCCCGCGCCCTGGGGTGGCAGCCGCAGACACGGCCCGAGCCGGGCACCTGAGGCTCCCGGGGCGCTGCCCCGCGGCGAAGAGGCCGCCACGGCGGTCAGCCGCCCGACAACTTGCCCTACGTCTGCGCGGAGAGGCCGGACTTGTTGATCGCGTTCACGGCAGTGAGCACTCGCCCACCTCCGCACCGCCGTAGCCGGGCGCGCCGAGCGCGAGGAGCCCGTTGAAGTTGAAGGCCGGCTCGGCCTCGCGCATTGCCGTACGTCGTTCCTTCAGGCCGATTCTCAGGTCCTCTTCACGTAAATCTCAGGCGGCAGCCCCGGGTTTCAAAGAATCGCCCCAGGAAGGCGGCGCAGGATGCACCAGCAGTCGTGGTGGTCATCCAGGAAAGGCGTGCCGTGGGCTTCGCGAAGAATTCGAACCGGTCCGAGCGGCGGACGGCGAACCGGTCCGAGCGGCAGGCCTGGTCGCGGCGCGGGGTGCTGGCCGCCCTCGGCGCCGTACCGGCCGTAAGCATCCTCGCGGGCTGCAGCGGCTCGGCGGACGCCTCGGAGGGAACGGACGCCAAGGCGGGCTCGACGGCGGGAGCGAGCACGAAAGCCGAGGTCAAGACCCCGACCGTGACCGTCACCCCGGCCGACGGCACGAAGAAGGCCGGTTTCACGAGCCCGGTCGAGGTCACCGTCAGCCACGGCACCCTCGCGAGCGTCGAGGTCAGCGGAAACGACGGCTCCACCCTGGCCGGATCATTCAATGACGCCCGTACGAAATGGACGTCCACGAAAAACCCTTACTCGGGCACCAAATACACGGTCACGGCCACGCCGAAGGGCGCCGCCGCGCAGAGCGCGAGCTTCGTCACGAAGCAGCCCTCGGAAACGTTCGTGGGCTATTTCACGCCCGAGGCGAATTCGACCTCCGGTGTTGGCATGCCCGTATCGATCAACTTCACCGAGGTCGTGAAGGACCGGGCCGCCGTGGAAAAGGCGATCACGGTGACGGCGGAGCCCGCGGTCGAGGTGGTCGGCCACTGGTTCAGCGACACACGGCTCGACTTCCGGCCCGAGGAGTACTGGGCCGCGGGCACGAAGATCACGCTGAGCCTGCGTCTGAAGGACGTCGAGGGCACGACCGGCGTCTACGGCACCCAGTCCAAGGACGTCACCTTCCACATCGGCCGCCGTCAGATCAGCACGGTCGACCTGGCGAAGAAGACCATGACCGTCGAGCGCGACGGCTCCACCCTCGCCACCTACCCGGTGAGCGGCGGCGACGCCGACCACACCACCTGGTCCGGGATCATGGTGATCAGCGAGCGGTTCAAGCAGACCCGGATGGAGTCCTCGACCGTCGGGCTCGGCGACGAGTACGACATCTCGGACGTCCCGCACGCCCAGCGCCTGACCACCTCCGGCACCTTCATCCACGGCAACTACTGGGCCTCGACCTCGGTCTTCGGCTCCACCAACACCAGCCACGGATGTGTCGGCCTGCACGACGCCAAGGGCGCGAACGACAGCTCCGTGCCGGGCTACAAGTTCTACGCCGGTTCGATGCTCGGGGATGTCGTCGTCGTCAAGAACTCGGGCGAGAAGACCGTCGAGGCCTCCAACGGCCTCAACGGCTGGAACCTGTCCTGGTCGGACTGGAAGGCGGGCAGCGCCCTCTAGGCGCCGCCGGGCCCCGCACATCCACTCTTCACTGCCTGAACTCCCGCACAGGGAAAGGAGTTTCTCGGCTTTACCTCTTGACGCTCGGAGTGACAGAGAGCACATTGGCCGCGCACCTTGCTTGAGAGCGCTCTCAGCAGCACCCGCGCACCCCCACTCCGTACCGAAGAGGCATTCATGAGTGAACCCTCCGGCACACCTGTCAGACGCGGCCCCCTGCGGCGCGTCATTCTGGCCGCGGTCGGCACACTGACCCTGGCCGTGGCCGCGGTCCTCCCCGCGAACGCGTCCGCGCCCACTCCCCCGGCCGGCTGGTCCCAGGTCTTCGTCGACGACTTCAACGGGGCGGCCGGCTCCGGCGTCAACACCTCCAACTGGCAGTACGACACCGGCACCAGTTACCCGGGCGGCGCCGCCAACTGGGGCACCGGCGAGGTCGAGACGATGACCTCCAGCACCAACAACGTGGCGCTCGACGGCAACGGCAACCTGCTGATCACCCCGCGCCGGGACGCGTCCGGCAACTGGACCTCGGGCCGTATCGAGACCACCCGAACCGACTTCCAGCCACCCGCGGGCGGCAAACTCCGCGTCGAGGCGCGCCTGCAGATGCCGAACGTGACCGGCGCCGCCGCCAAGGGCTACTGGCCGGCCTTCTGGACGCTCGGCGCGCCCTACCGCGGCAACTACCAGAACTGGCCGAGCGTCGGCGAGCTGGACATCATGGAGAACGTCCAGGGCCTCAACACCGAGTGGGCCACCATGCACTGCGGCACCAACCCGGGCGGCCCGTGCAACGAGACCAGCGGCATCGGCGGCAACACCCCGTGCGCCGGCACCACGTGTCAGGCCGGCTTCCACACGTACGCCATGGAGTGGGACCGCTCGACGAGCCCCGAGGAGATCCGCTTCTACCTCGACGGCGTCAACTTCCACACGGTCAAGGCGAACCAGGTCGACGCGACCACCTGGGCGAACGCCACCAACCACGGCTACTTCGTCATCCTGAACGTGGCGATGGGCGGCGGCTTCCCCGACGCGTTCGGCGGCGGTCCGGACAGCGGCACCGAACCCGGCCACCCGCTGGTCGTGGACTACGTGCAGGTGCTGCAGGCCAGTGGGAGCGGTACCACACCGCCTCCGACCGGCAACCGTGACGCCTACAGCGCCATCCAGGCCGAGTCGTACGACAGCCAGTCGGGCACCAGCACCGAGGCCACCACGGACACCGGCGGCGGCCAGGACATCGGCTCGCTGGCCAACGGAGACTGGGCGCTGTACAAGGGCGTCAATTTCGGCTCCACGGCGGCCACGCAGTTCATCGGGCGCGTAGCGAGCGGTGCGGCGAGCGGGGTCAGCGGTCTGGTCGAGGTGCGCCTCGACAGCCGTACGAGCACGCCCATCGGAAGTTTCGCGGTGGGCAACACCGGCGGCTGGCAGAGCTGGCGGACGGTCCCGGCCAACATCACCGGCGTCACCGGCACCCATGACGTCTATCTGACCTTCACCAGCGGCCAGCCGGCCGACTTCGTGAACGTCAACTGGTTCGACTTCGGCCACTGACGAGGAAGTTCCTCGGCGAGCGGTACGAGGAGTGAAGGGGCGGGCCCGCGGGCCCGCCCCTTTTCTTCGGCACGGACTCAGGTTTCCTACGGCACGGACTCAGCGCAGCTCCGCCCGGAACACCACCGGGCTCGTGCCCGTGTGCTGGTGGAAGAACTTGGAGAAGTTCGCCGAGTCGGGGAAGCCCACGGCGACGCCGATGCGGCCGATGGGCATCTCCGTGTGGGCCAGCAGCCGCTTGGCCTCCAGGACCACCCGCTTGTCGATGAATCCCTTCGGGGTCTCACCGGTGGCCGCGCGCACCGCGCGGACCAGAGTGCGGCGGGAGTAGCCGAGGGAGTCGGCGTACGCGCTGACGCTGTGGTTGGTGGCGAAGTCCTTCTCGACCGCTTCCCGGAAGCGCGTGAAGGTGGTGTCGGTCTGCTCGCGGGCCGCTTCGGCGGAGCTGGCCGCGAGATGGGCGAGGCGCAGCAGGAACGCGGTGAGCGAGTGCCGCAGCACCGAGGTGTGCAGGCTGAGCGGCAGCGTGGTGGTGTCGACGTACTCGCGTTCCAGCTGGGTGAGCGAGTGCTCCAGGGCGGCCAGTTGGGCGGCGCCGGGGCGCAGCAGCGGGGGCTGGTCGTAGCGGTAGAGACCGGTCGCCTCGACGGTCGCGCGCGGCAGGAAACCGGGCTGCATGATCAGGACGGTGCCGCGGTAGCGGTCGGTGCGGGAGAAGCGGTGCACCTGACCGGGGCGGATCCACAGGATGTCGCCCGGGGACGCCTCGTACTCGGCGAAGTCGATCATGTGTCTGACCGGGCCCTCGTGAAAGAGCATCACGACGTGGAAGTCGATGCGGTGCACGCGTTCCAGCGGGGCGTCCACGTGCCAGACGCGCCCGGTCCCCATCGCGCCGACCTGCATACCGACGCCGGACAGACTCAGATCGACCGGGAAGGGGAAGGTCCTGATCCCGTCCCGGGTCCCGCCTTCGCCCCCTGCACCGCCTTGGGTGGTTCTGTCTGCCATGTCCCTCTCGCGTCGACTCGCTCCAGCACTCCGTGTCCCATTTTCACCGAAGGCTGACACACGGGCACCTTCCCCGGCAAAAGTCAGACTTTTAGGTTTGAAGGCGTTCCACCAGCGATTCCCGATCCAGTGAGGACTTCTTGAAGATGAGTACGCAGAGCCCCGGCGGCTTCGAATGGACCGAGCTGGACCGCCGGGCGGTCGACACCGCCCGCATCCTGGCCGCTGACGCCGTTCAGAAGGTCGGAAACGGCCACCCGGGCACGGCGATGAGCCTGGCCCCGGCCGCGTACACGATCTTTCAGAAGGTGATGCGACACGACCCCGCCGACCCGGAGTGGACCGGCCGCGACCGGTTCGTCCTGTCCCCCGGTCACACCTCGCTGACCCTTTACACGCAGCTCTTCCTCTCCGGCTACGAACTGGGGCTGGACGACCTGAAGGCGTTCCGCACGCACGGTTCGAAGACGCCGGGCCACCCCGAGTACGGGCACACCGCGGGCGTGGAGACCACCACCGGTCCGCTCGGGCAGGGTGTCGCGAACGCGGTGGGCATGGCGATGGCCGCCCGCTACGAGCGCGGTCTGTTCGACCCCGAGACGCCGGAGGGCGAGTCGCCCTTCGACCACACCATCTGGGGCATCGTCTCGGACGGCGACCTGGAGGAGGGCATCTCCGCCGAGGCCTCCTCCCTCGCGGGCCACCAGAAGCTGGGCAACCTGGTCTTCGTCTACGACGACAACCACATCTCCATCGAGGGCGACACCGCCACCGCCTTCTCCGAGGACGTGCTGAAGCGCTACGAGGCCTACGGCTGGCACGTGCAGCGCATCGAGCCCTCGGCCGACGGCGACATCGACGTCCGCGCGCTGTACACGGCACTGGAGGCGGCGCAGGCCGAGACCGGACGGCCCTCCATCATCGCGATGCGCACGATCATCGCCTGGCCCGCGCCCAACGCCCGGAACACCGAGGCCTCGCACGGCTCCGCGCTGGGCGCGGACGAGGTCGCCGCCACCAAGCGTCTCCTGGGCTTCGACCCGGAGAAGTCCTTCGAGGTCGCCGACGAGGTCCTCGCCCACGCCCGTGAGGCCCTGGACCGGGGTGCCGAGGCACACGCCGCCTGGGACAAGCGGATCGCCGAGTGGCGCACCGCGCAGCCCGAGCGGGCCAGGCTGTTCGACCGGATCGTCGCCGGCCAGCTTCCCGAGGGCTGGCAGGACAAGCTCCCCGCGTTCGAGGCGGGCACGTCCGTCGCCACCCGCGCCGCCTCCGGCAAGGTCCTGCAGGCGCTCGGCTCGGTGATCCCCGAACTGTGGGGCGGCTCCGCCGACCTGGCCGGCTCGAACAACACCACCATCGACAAGACGTCCTCCTTCCTGCCGAAGGGCAACCCGCTGCCGGAGGCCGACCCGTACGGCCGTACCGTCCACTTCGGCATCCGCGAGCACTCCATGGCCGCGGAGATGAACGGCATCGCGCTGCACGGCAACACCCGCATCTACGGCGGCACCTTCCTGGTCTTCTCCGACTACATGCGCAACGCCGTACGCCTGTCCGCCCTCATGCAGCTCCCCGTCACCTACGTGTGGACGCACGACTCCATCGGCCTGGGCGAGGACGGCCCCACCCACCAGCCGGTCGAACACCTGGCCTCGCTGCGCGCCATCCCGGGCCTGAACATCGTCCGCCCGGCCGACGCCAACGAGACCGCGATCGCCTGGGCCGAGATCCTCAAGCGGCACGCCACCCACCCCGCCCCGCACGGCCTGGCCCTGACCCGCCAGGGCGTACCCACCTACGAGGCCAACTCCGAGGCCGCCAAGGGTGGTTACGTGCTGCGTGACTCCTCCACCGAGACGCCCGACCTGGTCCTGATCGCCACCGGCTCCGAGGTGCACCTCGCCGTCGAGGCGCGTGAGCTGCTGGAGGCCGAGGGGATCGGCACCCGGGTCGTGTCGATGCCGTCCGTGGAGTGGTTCGAGGAGCAGTCCCCCGAGTACCGGGCGAGCGTCCTACCGCCGTCCGTGAAGGCCCGCGTGGCGGTCGAGGCGGGCATCGGCCTGACCTGGTACCGGTACGTGGGTGACGCAGGACGCATCATTTCGCTCGAACACTTCGGCGCTTCCGCCGACGCCAACACCCTGTTCGCCGAGTTCGGTTTCACCGCCGAGAACGTCGCCGCCGCCGCGCGGGCTGTGCTTAATTCAACGACTGGCCTCGCCGCCGCCCGCGGTTGATCCGATCGCACGAAGGAAGATGATCACTGTGACCGAAGCAACCGCGACCGCGGTAACCCTGAAGCGCCTCTCCGACGAAGGCGTCTCCATCTGGCTGGACGACCTCTCCCGCAAGCGCATCGCCTCCGGCAACCTCGCCGAACTCGTCGAGACCAGGCACGTGGTGGGCGTCACCACCAACCCCTCCATCTTCCAGGCCGCCATCGGCTCCGGTGAGGGGTACGAGGAGCAGCTCGGCGACCTGGCCGAGCGCGGCGTGACGGTCGACGAGGCCGTCCGGATGATGACGACGGCCGACGTCCGCGCCGCCGCCGACATCCTGCGCCCGGTCCACGACGCGACCGCCGGCCGGGACGGCCGGGTCTCCATCGAGGTCGACCCGCGCCTCGCCCACAACACCGGGGCGACCGTCGCCGAGGCCAAGCAGCTCTCCTGGCTCGTCGACCGCCCGAACGTGATGATCAAGATCCCGGCGACGAAGGCCGGCCTCCCGGCGATCACCGAGGTCATCGGCCTCGGCATCAGCGTCAACGTCACGCTGATCTTCTCCCTGGAGCGCTACCGCGAGGTGATGGACGCCTACCTGGCGGGCCTGGAGAAGGCCAAGGCGGCGGGCATCGACCTCGCCACCATCCACTCCGTCGCCTCCTTCTTCGTCTCCCGCGTCGACAGCGAGATCGACAAGCGGCTGACGAAGGTCGGGTCGGACGAGGCCCTCGCCCTCAAGGGCAGGGCGGCGCTCGCCAACGCGCGGCTCGCCTACGAGGCGTACGAAGAGGTCTTCGCCTCCGCCCGCTGGACCGCGCTCGCCCCGGCCGGCGCCAACAAGCAGCGCCCGCTGTGGGCCTCGACGGGCGTCAAGGACCCCTCGTACAAGGACACGCTGTACGTCGACGAGCTGGTCGCGCCGGGCACGGTCAACACCATGCCGGAGGCGACGCTCAACGCCACGGCCGACCACGGTGACATCCACGGCGACGCGGTGACCGGCGGCTACGCCCAGGCGCGCGCCGACCTGGCCGCCGTGGAAGGGCTCGGGATCTCCTACGACGAGGTGGTCCACCAGCTGGAGGACGAGGGCGTCTCGAAGTTCGAGGCGGCCTGGGAGGATCTGCTCGACGCGGTCGCGACCTCGCTGAGCAGCAAGGGAGTTGAGGGGGAATGACGAAGCGTGAAGCGCTTCCCGACGGTACCCCGCAGGATGCGGCCACCACGCCGGAGGGATCTGGTGACACGACCGTGGAACCGGTCGGTGTGAAGGCGGAGGGTGTGAAGCCGGTCGATGCGAAGGCGGAGGCCAAGAGCAACGGCCCCGTTCCGGTGGCGGAATGGGAGAACCCGCTCCGTGACCCCCGCGACCGTCGCCTCCCCCGTATCGCGGGCCCCTCGGGCCTCGTCATCTTCGGTGTCACCGGCGACCTGTCCCGCAAGAAGCTGATGCCGGCCGTCTACGACCTCGCCAACCGCGGTCTGCTGCCGCCGGGCTTCTCGCTCGTCGGGTTCGCCCGCCGCGACTGGGAGGACGAGGACTTCGCGCAGATCGTGCACGACTCGGTGAAGGAACACGCGCGCACCCCCTTCCGGGAGGAGGTCTGGCAGCAACTCGCCGAGGGCATGCGGTTCATCCCGGGCACCTTCGACGACGACACGGCGTTCAAGCAGCTGCGCTCCGCCATCGAGGAGCTGGACGCGGCCCGGGGCACCAGCGGCAACTACGCGTTCTACCTCTCCGTGCCCCCGAAGTTCTTCCCGAAGGTCGTCCAGCAGCTCAAGAAGCACGGGCTCGCGAGCCCGCCGGAGGGTTCCTGGCGGCGCGCGGTCATCGAGAAGCCGTTCGGCCACGACCTCGAGAGCGCGCGCGAGCTGAACGCGCTCGTGCACGACGTGTTCGACCCGGAGCAGGTCTTCCGCATCGACCACTACCTCGGCAAGGAGACCGTCCAGAACATCCTGGCGCTCCGCTTCGCCAACCAGATGTACGAGCCGATCTGGAACCGGTCGTACGTCGACCACGTGCAGATCACCATGGCCGAGGACATCGGCATCGGCGGCCGGGCCGGCTACTACGACGGCATCGGTTCGGCCCGTGACGTGATCCAGAACCACCTGCTCCAGCTGATGGCGCTGACCGCCATGGAGGAGCCGATCGCCTTCGACGCCGAGTCGCTGCTGACCGAGAAGCTCAAGGTCCTCAAGTCGGTGAAGCTGCCGGAGAACCTGGGCGAGCACACCGTGCGCGGCCAGTACGCGGCGGCCTGGCAGGGCGGCGAGAAGGTGCGCGGCTATCTGCAGGAGGAGGGCATCGACCCCAAGTCGACGACCGACACCTACGCGGCCGTCAAGCTGGAGGTCGACAACCGCCGCTGGGCGGGCGTCCCCTTCTATCTGCGCACCGGCAAGCGCCTCGGCCGGCGGGTGACGGAGATCGCGGTCGTCTTCCAGCGCGCCCCGCACTCACCGTTCGACTCGACCGCCACCGAGGAGCTCGGCCAGAACGCGATCGTCATCCGCGTCCAGCCCGACGAGGGCATGACGGTGCGCTTCGGATCGAAGGTCCCGGGTACGTCGATGGAGATCCGGGACGTCACGATGGACTTCGCCTACGGCGAGTCGTTCACCGAGTCCAGCCCGGAGGCGTACGAACGGCTGATTCTGGATGTCCTGCTCGGCGACGCCAATCTCTTCCCCCGTCACCAGGAGGTGGAAGAGTCCTGGAAGGTCCTCGACCCGATCGAGGAGCACTGGGAGACCCATGGCAAGCCCGCGCAGTACCCCTCGGGCAGCTGGGGTCCGAAGGAAGCCGACGAGATGCTCGCACGAGACGGACGGAGCTGGCGCAGGCCATGAAGATCGACCTGACCGACACCACGGCAAGCAAGATCAACAAGGCGCTCGTGCAGGGGCGCCGCGCCATCGGCACCCCCGCCGTGGGCATGGTCCTGACGATGGTCATCGTCACCGACGAGGAGAACGCGTACGACTCGATCAAGGCCGCCGAGGAGGCCTCGCGCGAGCACCCCTCGCGCACCCTGGTCGTCATCAAGCGGCACGCCCGCACCCCGCGCGACCGCACCAACTCGCGCCTCGACGCCGAGGTCCGGGTGGGCGCCGACTCCGGTGCCGGTGAGACCGTCGTGCTGCGGACCTACGGCGAGGTGTCCGACCACGCCGACTCCGTGGTCCTGCCGCTGCTGCTGCCGGACGCGCCCGTCGTCGTCTGGTGGCCGGTGGACGCCCCCGAGGTACCGGCCAAGGACCCGCTGGGCGCCCTCGCGCAGCGCAGGATCACCGACATGTACGCCGTCGAGTCGCCGCTCACGGCCCTGGCGGCCCGCGTCAACTCGTACGCGCCGGGCGACACCGACCTGGCGTGGACCCGGCTGACGCCCTGGCGCTCGATGCTGGCCGCCGCGCTCGACCAGGCCCGTACGAAGGTGATCTCGGCCGCCGTCGAGAGCGAGGCCGACAACCCGAGCGCCGAGCTGCTCGCCCGCTGGCTGGGCGCCCGGCTCGACGTGCCGGTCGAGCGGGTCGTCACTGCCGGTCCGGTGGTGACCGCGGTGCGGCTCGGCACGAAGAACGGCGAGATCGTGATCGACCGGCCTGAGGGACCGCTGGCCACGCTGTCGCTGCCCGGGCAGCCCTCCCGCACCCTCGCGCTGAAGGTGCGCAGCACTTCCGAGCTGATCGCCGAGGAGCTGCGCCGCCTCGACGCGGACGAGATGTACGCCGTCGCCCTGCGGGGCGAGAACGGCACCAAGGAGACCCCCCGTCATGTCTGACTCCCCCAAGCTCACGCGGCGTCCGGAGTGGGTGGCCCTGGAGGACCACCGCGCGGACGGTCTGCTCCACCCGCGGCTGCGTGAGCTGTTCGCCGCCGATCCCGCCCGCGCCGAGCGCTATGTCGTGCGGGTCGGCGATCTGCGGATCGACTACTCCAAGCACCTGATCACGGACGAGACCCTCGCCCTCCTCCAGGAACTGGCCACCGCCACGGACGTGTTCGGACTGCGGGACGCGATGTTCCGCGGCGAGAGGATCAACGTCACCGAGGACAGGGCGGTGCTGCACACCGCCCTGCGGGCCCCGCGGAACGCGGTGATCGAGGTCGCCGGCGAGAACGTCGTGCCTGGCGTGCACGCCGTGCTCGACAAGATGGCCGACTTCGCCGAGCGGGTCCGCGCCGGCGAGTGGACCGGTCACACCGGCAAGCGCATCAAGAACGTCGTCAACATCGGCATCGGTGGCTCCGACCTCGGCCCGGCGATGGCGTACGAGGCGCTGCGGGCCTTCACCGACCGTTCGCTGACCGTGCGGTTCGTGTCGAACGTGGACGGCGCCGATCTGCACGAGGCCGTCCGCGACCTCGACCCGGCCGAGACGCTGTTCGTCATCGCCTCGAAGACGTTCACCACGATCGAGACGATCACCAACGCCACCTCGGCACGGACCTGGCTGCTCGCCGGGCTGGGCGGTGACGAGAAGGCGGTCGCCAAGCACTTTGTGGCGCTGTCGACGAACGCCGGGAAGGTGTCGGACTTCGGTATCGACACCGCCAACATGTTCGGGTTCTGGGACTGGGTCGGCGGACGCTACTCCTTCGACTCGGCGATCGGCCTGTCGTTGATGATCGCGATCGGCCCGGACCGGTTCCGGGAGCTGCTCGACGGGTTCAGGCTCGTCGACGAGCACTTCCGTACGGCTCCCGCCGAGGCCAACGCGCCTTTGCTGCTCGGCCTGTTGGGCGTCTGGTACGGCAACTTCTTCGACGCCCAGTCGCACGCCGTGCTGCCGTACTCGCACTACCTGTCCAAGTTCACCGCCTACCTGCAGCAGTTGGACATGGAGTCCAACGGCAAGTCGGTGGACCGCGACGGCGAGCCGGTGGAGTGGCAGACCGGTCCGGTGGTGTGGGGCACGCCCGGCACGAACGGACAGCACGCCTACTACCAGCTCATCCACCAGGGCACGAAGCTGATCCCGGCCGACTTCATCGGCTTCGCCAACCCGGTGGACGAGCTGGAGCCCGAACTCGCGGCCCAGCACGACCTGTTGATGGCGAACTTCTTCGCGCAGACCCAGGCCCTCGCCTTCGGCAAGACGCCCGACGAGGTGCGCGCCGAGGGCGTGCCCGAGGAACTGGTCCCGCACAAGACGTTCAAGGGCAACCACCCGACGACGACGATCCTCGCGAGCGAGCTGACGCCGTCGGTCCTCGGCCAGCTCATCGCCCTCTACGAGCACAAGGTGTTCGTCCAGGGCGCGATCTGGAACATCGACTCCTTCGACCAGTGGGGTGTCGAGCTCGGCAAGGTCCTCGCCAAGCGCGTCGAACCCGCGCTCACCGAAGGCGCCGACGTGCCCGGCCTCGACCCCTCCACCGCCGCCCTCGTGGCCGCGTACCGCACCCTCCGAAAGAAGTGACTGTCATGCAGCTCGGACTCATCGGCCTCGGCAAGATGGGCGGCAACATGCGCGAGCGGATCCGCCGCGCGGGCCACACGGTCGTCGGCTACGACCGCAACCCCGAGGTCTCCGACGTGAGCAGCCTCACCGAACTCGTGAGCGCGCTCGAAGGCCCGCGCGTGGTGTGGGTGATGGTCCCCGCCGGCGCCGCCACGCAGTCCACCATCGACCAGCTCGGCGAGCTCCTGGAGCCCGGGGACACCGTCGTCGACGGCGGCAACTCCCGCTGGACGGACGACGAGAAGCACGCGGAGGAGCTGGCCGCCAAGGGCATCGGGTTCGTCGACGCGGGCGTCTCCGGCGGCGTCTGGGGCCTCAAGAACGGCTACGCGCTGATGGTCGGCGGCGACGCCGAGCACATCGCCAAGGTGCAGCCGGTCTTCGACGCCCTCAAGCCCGAGGGCGACGCCGGCTTCGTGCACGCCGGCAAGGTCGGCGCGGGCCACTTCTCCAAGATGGTCCACAACGGCATCGAGTACGCCATGATGCAGGCCTACGCCGAGGGCTGGGAGCTCCTGGAGAAGGTCCACTCCGTCACCGACGTGCGCGAGGTCTTCCGCTCCTGGCAGGAAGGCACCGTCATCCGCTCCTGGCTGCTCGACCTCGCGGTCAACGCGCTGGACGACGACGAGCACCTGGAGAAGCTGCGCGGCTACGCGGACGACTCCGGCGAGGGCCGCTGGACGGTGGAAGCCGCCATCGACAACGCCGTCCCGCTGCCCGCCATCACCGCCTCCCTCTTCGCCCGGTTCGCCTCCCGCCAGGACGACTCCCCGCAGATGAAGATGATCGCGGCACTGCGCAACCAGTTCGGCGGCCACGCCGTCGAGTCGGCGAAGTAACGACCATGGGCGACCTCCTGCTGGTCCGCCACGGCGAGACCGAGTGGAGCGTGTCGGGCCAGCACACCAGCTGGACCGACCTGCCCCTCACCCAGCACGGCGAGGAACAGGCCAAGTCCCTCGCCCCGCTGCTCGCCGGCCGGACCTTCGCCCTGGCCCTGACCAGCCCGCTCGGCCGCGCGGTACGCACCGCGGAACTCGCGGGCGTGTACGGGGCCGTGGCCGATGCCGATCTGCACGAGTGGGACTACGGCGCGTACGAAGGCATCACGACCGTCGAGATACACCGCACCCGGCCCGACTGGTTCCTGTGGAACGACGGCGTGCCGCCCGGCCCCGACGGCCATCCCGGCGAGTCGCCGGCGGAGGTGGGAGAGCGCGCCGACCGCGTGCTGTCCCGCGTCGGGCCGGCGCTCGCCGACGGCGACGTGATCCTCGTGGCACACGCCCACTTCCTGCGCGTGCTGACGGCCCGTCGGCTGGGGCTGTCCCCCGCGGACGGGCGGCTGTTCCAGCTCGCGACGGGCACCGTCAGCCGGCTGTCCACCGAGCACGGGCATCCTGTGATCGCCGAGTGGAACGCCACCGGAACTTCTGCGGCGGTTCGCTAGTTTCTACATTGCTGTAGAAATTGACGGGGTCACGGTCCGCCCTCCGGGGCGGGCCGGACCTCTCCCAACGTATGGAGCTCTCATGGCCCTGTGGGACCTCATCAAGGAGTCCGCGTCGACGATGCAGACCCAGCCCGTGGCGAAGAAGAACGATCTGAAGAGCGGTGCCTTCCGCGACGCGAGCATGGCGATGTGCGCGCTCGTCGCCGCGGCTGGGGGCACCTCCCACGCCCTTTAGGCAGTGGGGGAGGGACGGTCGATCCCTCCGAGCGCCAGCGCGTCGCGCAACTCATCGCCACGAACGAGGTGTTGCAGAACTTCGACGCCGACGACCTGCGCCGCCGCTTCGACGACAACCTGAACAAGCTGACCGCCGACTTCGCCTTCGGCAAGGTCAGCGTCCTCCAGGAGATCGCCAAGGCGAAGAAGAAGCCGGCCGAGGCGCGCGCCGTCATCCAGATCGGCATCGTCATCGGCGGCGCCGACGGCGACTTCGACAAGACCGAGCAGGCCGTCGTGCGCGAGGCGTGCTTCACGCTCGAACTGCCGCCGCACGAGTTCGACCTGTAGTTCCCCACCGGCCCCGGCCGTGCCACCTCGACGGCCGGGACACGTGAGGTGGCTCAGGCGCCGCGCGTGGCGCGCCTGCGCCACTTCACGTACTCCGCCTCCGGGTCGCCGGTGCGGGACCAGGGCATCCGGCTGGCACGCACCCCCAGGGTCTTGAAGAGCGGGGCCGCGAGGTCCGGCAGGCCCGCGTGGCTGGCGGCGTGCGCCAGGTAGTTGAGGTCGCGCACCTCCTCCGGCGCGGGCTGGCCGTCCGGGCGCGCGGTGATCCAGCGCTGCCAGGTACGCCGTACGTCGTCGACGGCTCCCTCGTTGTTCCAGTGCCCGTCGAGGTCGACGGACACGTCCGGCCGCCCGTTCGCCCCCTCCTGGAGAAAGCGGTACTCCTCCACGCGGGCGAACTGCACCAGGACCGGCAGCGCGCAGCCCGGCGGGGCGACGGCCGCCGCGTCGCGGGCGAAGTCGTACATCAGGCCGTGGGTGCCGTGCCAGCGCGCCGAGTAGTAGCGCAGCACATGGAGGTGCCCCTCGATCGTGTAGGGGTCGCGGGCGTGCAACTCGTCCCACCAGCGGCCGAGTTCCTGACGGCGTACCCCGGCGGCGTAGAGCCGGGCGACGGAGATGAGGCAGATCCAGGGTGTGGGGTCCTCGGGGTAGGCCTCGGCGCCCTGCAGGCAGGCCATCACCGCCCGGTCGACGCGCCGCTGTTCGACGGGTACGCGCCCGCCCGCGGCGGTGGCGAGGGTGAAGGCCCTGGCCACCTCGGTCGCGGCCCGCAGTACCAGGGCGTCGGGGCTGCGCGGCTCCGCGGCGAGCCAGGACTCGACCGACGAGTTGCCCGCGCACGCGGGCGCGAGCAGCCGGATCCGGTGGGCGCGCACGGACCAGGCGGGGCCGGTCACCCGCAGCAGATCCCGCAGACCCTGCCAGCGCCCGTTGGCGATGTCCTTGCGTGCGGTGGTGAGGGGCGCGTCCCCGTAGTCGGGGTCGAAGTCGGGGGTGAAGCGGTCTCCCGGCATGGGCTCCCTCTCAGAACGTGAAGCACTGAAACCGGCCTCGGAGCCGGAGGCCGATTGCTCCACGTCCTGGGCAGCAGACTGGGGGCGATACCGTGCTGCCGCTGTCATCGGCCGACGGTCGCTCCGCAGAGGTGTTCCGCGGGTGGTGTGATGATAGCGGTGGTCATTGGTGTTTCAATGTCAACTGACGGGTAATTTGGCGCCGCCTGGGGCCCGGACGAGCGGCGTCGTGACGCGAGTGGCGCCGTGCCGCGGCTGAGGGGTCAGCGCCCCGGTCGGCGCGGCAGGTGCTGCGCGGCCAGCCGCACAGGGGCGTTCTGCGCCCCGTAGCCCCGGTAACCGCCGTCACGCTGGACGAGTTCGAAGAAGACACGGCCGACCGTCTCCGTGTAGCAGTGGCGGAACTCACCCTCAGCGTCACGGTCGTAGAGGATGCCGAGTTCGCGGTACGTCTCCGGCTCGCCGTCGGCGAACTCATACCGTGCGGCGAGGTCGTCGTAGTAGTTCGCGGGCATCGCCAGCAGTCGGCCGCCGGCCTCGCGGAAGCGGCGGGCCGCGGTGACCACGTCGTCCGTGGCGAGGGCGATGTGCTGGGCGCGGGCGCCCTCGTCGGTGGGGGCGGGCCCGACGCCGAGGGCGATCCGGACGCTGCCGTCGGCGTTGGTGACCGCGCGGCTGCGGTGCAGTCCGTACGGGTCGGCGACATCGACGCTGTCCTGTGCGCTCAGCCCGAGCACACTGCGGTGGAAGAGGGCCGCCTCGTCGAACTGGTGCCAGGGCTGGGTGAGGGCCAGGTGGTCGATGCGGGTCACGTGCTGCGGGAGTCGTTCGTGCGGGACCGGCACGAAGTCGCCCGTCCACCCCGCGAGTTCGGGGTGCCCGGAGCGATCCGTGACACAGAAGAAGAGTTCGGTGCCGTCGGGGGCGGCCACCGCGTCCAGCGGTGCGTCCTCGGGGGCGCGGCGGCGGGGCAGGACCGGGGCGAGGAGGGATTCGGCGCGCCGGGCCGCGGCGGCCGGGTCAGGGGACTCCAGGCCGACGGCGGCGAGGGAGGTGCCGTCGCGCCGGGCGGCCGGTCCGGTGTTCACGAGGACACGGGCCTCGCCCTGCTGCCAGAGGTCGACGGGCTTGCTGCGGTGCCTGGCCCTGCGGGTGAAGCCGAGGGCGCCGAGGAGCGCGGTGACGGGTTCGACGTCGGGGGTGACGAGCTCGGCGAAGGCGACACCGGTCGGCACCACGGGCGCGGGCGGGGCCGCGAGTCCCGTCGCCTCCTGGAGGACGAGGAGGGAGCGACGAGCGTCCACGGCGGTCGGCCCGGCCTCGGCCTGCCGGAAGACGTCGTTGAAGACCTCGAGGGAGAGCGGTCCCCGGTATCCGGCTCGCAGGACGTGTCCGAGGAACCCCGCGATGTCGAAGCCGCCCTGGCCCGGGAAGCAACGGTAGTGGCGGCTCCACTGCAGGACGTCCATCGCCATCAAGGGGGCGTCGGCCAGTTGCAGGAAGAAGATCTTCTCGCCGGGGATGTCCTCGATGCCCTTGGGGTCGCCGCCGCGGGCGAGGATGTGGAAGCTGTCCAGGCAGGTGCCGAGGGCGGGGTGGTCCGCGGCTTCGACGATGCTCCAGGCGTGGTCGTACGTACTCACGTGGCGGCCCCACGCGAGCGCCTCGTAGGCGACGCGCATACCGAAGTCCTGTGCGAGGTCCGCGAGCCGGCGCAGTTGGTCGGCCGCGAGCGCGTCGTCGTCCACGGCGAGCGGGGAGACGCTGGAACAGACCAGGACCGTGTCGGTGCCGAGGCGGCGCATGAGTTCGAACTTGTGTCGGGCGCGGCGCAGATTGCGGGCGAACTCCTCTTCGGGCACCGCTTCGATGTCCCGCATCGGCTGGTAGAGGTCGATGCTCAGACCGAGGTCCGCGGTGCGGGCCCGGATCTCCTCGGGTGTGAGGGGGCTCGCGAGCAGATCGTTCTCGAAGATCTCCACCCCGTCGAACCCCGCCCGCCCCGCAGCCGTGAGCTTCTCGGTCAGGGACCCACTGAGCGAGACAGTGGCAATGGACGTACGCACGTCGATACTCCTTAGCTATCGCTCCACGGACAGGCGCGGCCAGGCCCGGGCCCCGCAAGGGGCGTGGGGCTGTGCCATGTGCGGCTCCGCCACGTGGGCGCGCCCCGCACCCGCCCCGCAAGGGGCGCGGGGAACTGCGCGACCAGCCCCCACCACCCCGCACCCCGCCGCACAACCCGAGCCACCCCACCCATAAGGCGCCCTCAGCCACCGACACCCGCACCTGGCACACCCGCGAGCTCAGAAATGTCCGCCAGCATCCGAACGGCATCCGGCTCCCGCCCCGTGAACAGCCGAAACGCGTCCACCGCCTGGAACACGGCCATGCCCCCGCCGTCCAGCGTCGCGCACCCCACCGCCCGGGCCGTGCGCAGCAACTCGGTCTCCAGTGGCCGGTACACCACCTCGGCGACCCACAGACCGGGATGCAGCAGCTCGGCCGGGAACGGCAGCCCGGGATGGGCCGCCATCCCGGTGGGGGTCGCGTGCACCACCCCGTCGGCACGACCGAGCAGTCCCCCGAGCGCGTCCGGCGTCGCGGGCGCCGCCCGCCCCGCACCGAAGTGCCGGTTCAGCCCGGTGGCAAGATCCGCAGCCCGGTCCGGCATCGCGTCCACGACGGTGACGTGCCCCGCGCCCAGTGTCAGCACGGCGTGGGCGACCGCCGCCCCCGCCCCGCCCGCGCCCAGCTGCACGACCCGCTCCAGCGGGACATCGGGCAGCCCGCGCGCGAAGGACGCCGCGAACCCGGTGACATCGGTGTTGTGCCCGATCGCACGACCGCCCTCGAAGACGACGGTGTTGACCGCGCCGAGGGCCGCCGCCTGCGGAGCGAGCTCGTCGAGGTGGTCGATGACCAGCTGCTTGCAGGGGTGCGTGATGTTCAGCCCGTCGAAACCGAGGTCCCGCGCGGCCCGTACGAGATCGCCCACCGCCTCCGGCCCGACGCCGAGCACGTCGATGTCGATCAGCCGGTACAGATAGCGCAGTCCCTGCCGGTCGGCCTCCCGCTCGTGCAGCGCGGGGCTGAGCGAGGGGCCGATGCCGGAACCGATGAGGCCGACGAGATACGTGTCCATGGTCACGGCGGACCTCCTGAGCGCTCACTAATGTACGAACTAGTACGTTAGCTATATCAGCATCCCGGGCTCGCGGGAAGGCCCGCCCCGGAACTCGGGACCACGGCGGCAGACCCTGCTTCTACAATCGCGGGCACTGACCCCCTCGCCCGAAGGAAGCCGATGACCAGCGTCGAAGAACCTGCACGGCCCGTCGGGCGCATCCGCGACGCCGCCCGGACCAAGGCCGAGATTCTCGACGTGGCGACCCAGGAGTTCTCGCGCGCCGGCTTCGCCGGTGCCCGCGTCGACGAGATCGCCGCCCGCACCCGCACCACCAAGCGGATGATCTATTACTACTTCGGCGGCAAGGAGCAGCTGTTCACGGCCGTTCTGGAGCGCGCGTACTCCGTGATCCGGATGGCCGAACAGGAGCTGGACGTCGAGCACTTGGACCCGGTCGCGGCCATCCGCAGGCTCGCCGAGCTGACCTTCGACCACCATGAGGCGCATCCGGACTTCATCCGGCTGGTCAGCATCGAGAACATCCACGAGGCGGAGCACATAGCCGCGTCCGAGGAACTCGGGAAGATCGGTTCGCCCGCGCTGGAGGTGATCCGCCGCATCCTGGAGACCGGCCGGAAGTCGGGGCTGTTCACAGCGGACGTCGACGCCGTGGACCTGCACGCGATGATCAGCTCGTTCTGCTTCTTCCGGGTCTCCAACCGGCATACCTTCGGCGCCCTCTTCGGCCGTGACCTGGTCGCCCCCGACCAGCGGGACCACTACCGGACCATGCTCGGCGACATGGTCATCGCCTATCTGACGGCGGACCGCACGGAGGACTGAGAACGGGCTGGACCGTCACCCCCTCCCGTACCCCGCTCCGGGGCCGGGGCGGGGCACGGCCGGGAGAGATCCTTCAGTACGACCTCTTGACACCCGGGAAACGTGGGCGCAACATCCGTAGCCATCCGCTACTAACTATCCAGTGGGTTAATTAGCCGGACGCGCAACGTTGAGCAGACCTCCCACCGTCAAGCAGACTCGTCGCATCCGGCACGGCCGACCCGTACACCCCCAGGGTCCCGGCACCTCACCCCTCCGCCACTCCCGTCCCCGGAGTTCCCTCGAAGGAGCACGCCGTGTCCGTCCCCGCCGTCCCGCTCGACGCGCCACCCGGCCAGCCCCGGAAGGCCGCCATGGCCGCCTGGATCGGCAGCGCCCTGGAGTACTACGACTTCTTCATCTACGGCAGCGCCGCGGCCCTGATCTTCCCGAAGGTCTTCTTCGACGAGTCGGACCCGGCCACCGCGACCCTCCTCTCGCTGGCCACGTTCGGCGTCGCGTACGCGGCCCGCCCGGTCGGCGCGCTCTTCCTCGGCCACTTCGGCGACCGGGTCGGCCGCAAGAAGATCATGGTCTTCACGCTGATCCTGATGGGCCTGTCGACGTTCCTCATCGGCTGTCTGCCCACCCGCGCCCAGGTCGGCGGCCTCGCCCCGGTCCTGCTGGTGCTCTGCCGCGTCCTCCAGGGCATCTCCGCGGCCGGTGAGCAGGCGAGCGCCAATTCCATGACGCTGGAACACGCGCCGCCCCACCGCCGGGGCTTCTTCACCAGCTTCACCCTCAGCGGCACCCAGGGCGGCCAGCTCCTGGCGACCCTGGTGTTCCTGCCGGTCGCCGCGCTGCCCGAGGACCAACTGCTCTCCTGGGGCTGGCGCGTGCCGTTCTGGGCGAGCGTCGCGGTCGCCGTGGTCGGCTATGTCATCCGCCGCACCCTCCAGGAGACGCCGGCCTTCACCCAGCAGGCCGCGAGCGAGGGCGTTCCCAAACTGCCGCTCCTCGTGCTCCTCCGCGAGCACTGGGCGGACGTCCTGCGGGTCGTCGCGGGCGCTCTGATCGCCTCGGTCAGCACGATCTTCACGGTCTGGGCGCTGGCGTACGGCACGAGCGACTCGGTCGGGCTGTCGCGCACGCAGATGCTGTGGGTGGGCGCGCTCGCCAACATCGTCGCCCTCGGCGCGATCCCCGCCTGGGCCACGCTCTCCGACCGCATCGGCCGCCGTCCGGTCTTCCTGATCGGCGCCGCGGGCAGCGCCGTACTGATGTTCGCCTACCTGTGGGCCATCTCGACCGGCTCGTACCCCCTCGTCCTCCTCTTCGGCGTCCTCGCCTTCGGCGTCGTGTACAGCGCGGCCAACGGTGTCTGGCCGTCCTTCTACGGCGAGATGTTCTCCACCCGCGTCCGGCTCTCCGGTATGGCGATCGGCACGCAGATCGGCTTCGCCGTCGCCGGGTTCGCGGTCACCTTCGCCGCGCAGATCGCGGGCCCGGGCGGCGACGACTGGTCGTCCGTGGCGCTGTTCACCGCGGCGCTGTGCGTCCCGCCGGTGCTCGCCGCGCTCACCGCCCGCGAGACGCACACGGTGCCGACGGAGGAGCTGGGCGAGCGGGCGCCCCAGGACGCCGCGAAGCGCGAGGCCGTGACCGCCTGACCGCCCGACGGGGGGGCACGGTTGACAGCTGACGTTTTCGGCATGAACATCGCCCGGGGCAAGCGGAAAGAAACAGCGCGGTTACACAGAGCCACTCCGCGCACCCCGGCCGGGTTCAGGGGCGGCCGGTGTGCGCGGAGATCCTGTCGACCCTCGGCTCACCGTTCGGGCCCCGTCCAGGAAGGGACCGAGCTCGTGGGCCACGGCAGTCAGGGCCCGTACGTCCCGTTCGGTCCTGGCGATGAGGAGTGCCCCCTCCAGGGCGCTGATCATGACCGTGGCCAGCGGTTCGGCCCGTTCGGCCGGTACGCCCATGTCCGTCAGGGCCTCGGCCACCGGACGGTTCCAGCGGGCGAACGCGGCGGCGGCAGCGGTCCTGGTGGACTCGGTGGACTCCGCGCAGTCCACGGTCGCCGCCGCGACGGGGCAGCCGGAGGCGAATCCGGCCTCCTGGAACTCGTCGGTCCACTGCCGCACCATCGCCGCGAACAGTCCGCTCGGCGTCGGTTCGTTCAGCGCCGCGAGGAAGCGGGCGACGCGTTTGCCCGCGTAGCCGCCCGCCCAGTCCACGGCCTCGTTGACCAACTGCTCCTTGCCGCCCGGGAAGTAGTGCTGGAGCGATCCGCGCGGCGCCCGCGCATGCGCGGCGACCTCGCGCATCCCCGTCGCGGTGACCCCGTCGCGCCGGATGAGCTGTGCCGCGCTGAACACCATCCGCTCGCGCGGCCCCCGCTCGGAAACCGCCATCATCGACCTCCCACCAGGACTGACGTAGGCACACTACCCACTATGACCGCTGTCATAGAGCTGGCTATCATGACAGCGGTCATAAGCGGAGACGGCGGCTCGACGGGGGTGCCGGCAGAGACGGTGGTGCGTCGTGTACGTGGGATTCATCGGCCTCGGTGTCATGGGACAGCCCATGGCGCTCAACCTCGTGAGGGCGGGCACCCCGCTGGTCGTCTGGAACCGCACGGCCGCGAGGACCGAGCCGTTGCGTGCCGCGGGGGCCGAGGTGGCCGCGGACCCGGCCGAGGTCTTCGCACGCTGCCGTGTCGTCCTCCTGATGCCGGCAAACGGTTCCGTGACGGACGCCGTCCTGGGTCGCGGCACCGCGGACTTCGCCGCGCGCGTCGAGGGGCGCACCGTCGTCCCCATGGGCACGACGTCCCCCGAGTACTCGCGCGGTCTGGAGGCCGAGGTGCGCGCGGCGGGCGGCCGGTACGTCGAGGTCCCGGTCTCCGGGTCGCGGGTCCCGGCGGAGGCCGGGCGGCTGGTGGCGATGCTCGCCGGGGATCCCGCGGCCGTCGAGGAGGTACGGCCGCTGCTCGGCCCGATGTGTCACGAGAGCTTCGACTGCGGGCCGGTGCCCAACGCCCTGTTGATGAAGTTGTCCGTGAACCTGTTCCTGATCACCTTGGTGACCGGCCTCAGCGAGGCGTTCCACTTCGCCGAACGGCAAGGCCTGGACCGCAAGCTCTTCCTGGACGTGCTGGACGCCGGTCCGATGGCCAGCGGCGTCTCCCGGATGAAGGCCCCGAAGCTGCGGGAGCGCGACTTCGCCGTGCAGGCCGCGGCCCGTGACGTCCTGATGAACAACGAGCTGATCGCCGGGGCCGCCCGTCGAGCGGGGCTGGCCTCACCCCTGCTCGACGTCTGCCACGCCCTCTTCGACGAGACCGTGGCACAGGGCCACGGCGGGTCCGACATGGTGGCCGTGCTCCGCGCGATCGAGGCCCGCAGCGACGAGGGAGCGGGCTCAGCGTCCGCGGGGGATCCCGTACGCGCGCTCCACGTGGAGCCGTAGGACGAGCCGGCCGTCGCTGACCATGGCGGCCCGGTAGTCGTCCCAGTCGGGGTGCTCGCCCCGGACGGCCCGGTAGAGCCGCACCAGTTCCTCGACGGTCTCGTCGTGGGGGTCCCGGGCGACGGGAGTGAGTTCGGCGGTGCCCTCGGCGACCGTGTACGCCCAACGGTCCTCGGCCGTCACATGGTAGGAGGCCCGCGCGTCCCGGCGCAGATTGCGGGTCTTGGCGCGATCGTCCGTGATCGAGACCCGGACGATCCGCTCGGCGGGATCGTAGGCGTGGTTCACGTTGGACAGCTGGGGCCGGCCGTCCTTCTTGAGGGTGACCAGCACTCCGCCGTCGTACTCGGAGAGCAGCTTGAGCAGCGTGTCCTGCGTCGCGTCCTGAGTCATGTATCGCTCAACCCCGGGGAACGCATGGCCATTCCCGTCACGTAGACACTGTCTATCAGAGTAGTAGACAGCGTCTACGAGGACTGGTAGACAGTGCCTATGAGTGCAGCGGACACGGGGCTGCGGGCCCGGTTGATCGAGGTGGGCGTGGACCTGGTGACCACGGAGGGCGCGCAGGCTCTGACCCTGCGGGAGATCGCCCGTCGCGCGGGCGTCTCCCACGGTGCCCCGCGCCGCTACTTCCCGACCCATCTGGAACTGCTCTCCGCCATCGCGCGCCGGGGCTTCGCCGACCTGGGTGCCCGGGCGACGGAGGCGCTGGGCGACGGAGGGGCGAGTCCCCGCGCCCAGCTCACGACGCTGGGGAGGGTCTATCTCGATTTCGCCTTCACTCAGCCCGGAATGTACGAGCTGATGTTCCGCCATGATCTCTTGGAGAGTGGGAAATTGGGGCTCCGGGAGACCAGTCTGCCGCTGTTCGGCGTCCTGGTGGACCTGGTCGGCCGGGCACGCCCCGAGGCCGACGCCGCGCTCGTCGCGGGCGCCCTCTGGGCGAACCTGCACGGGATCGCCCAACTGTGGGGCTGGGGCAGCCTCCAGCTCGCCACGGGAGCCACCGACTTCGTACCCCTGCTGGATGCCGCGCTGGACGCGCACCTCGGGCCGGAGGAGCGGTGAACCCCTCGGCGCGGCGCCGTCTCACGCTGGCCAACAGCGTCGTCGGGGCCGTCATCGTCGCGCTGGACGGAACCGTCCTCACCGTCGCTCAGCCCACGCTGCGGCGCGACCTGGACGCCTCGTTCGCGCAGGTGCAGTGGACCAGTACCGGCTATCTCATCGCGGTGGCCAGTCTGTTGGTGTTCGCGGGGCGACTCGGGGACCGGTACGGCCACCAACAGGTCTTCGCCGTGGGAATGGTGGGGTTCGGGGCGGCGTCGGCGGGGATCGGTCTGGCGCCCGACATCGGCTGGGTGATCGGACTGCGGGTCGCCCAGGGGGTCTTCGGCGCGCTGTCGCAGCCCGCCACGCTCGGGATGCTGCGCGCGGCCTACCCGCCCGACCGACTCGGCATGCCCATCGCGCTGCGCACCAGCGCCATCGGTCTCGCGGCGGCCGCGGGTCCCCTCGTCGGCGGGGCGCTGGTCACCCAGCTGGGCTGGCGGGCCGTCTTCTTCCTGAACGTCGTACCCGCGCTCGTCATGGCCGCCCTGGCCCTGACCGTCCGGGACGCACCCCGGGCCAGAGGCTCGGCGGCCGGACTCGACCTGCCCGGCGCGGCGCTGCTCGCGGTGGCCCTGGTCGCCCTGGTGCGCACGCTCGTCGTGCTGCCGGCGACCGGCTTGACCACGGCGACCATGCTCGGGCCGGTCGTGGCGACGGCCGCGGCAGCCGCGTTCGTACGGCACGAACGGCGCGCGGCGAGCCCGCTGGTGCCGCACGGACTGCTCGGCTCCCCCACGGTCGGCGCGGCGCTCGGCACCCTCGTGTGCGCCTCCGCGGCGCTGGTCGGCACGCTCTTCGTCAGCACCTACTACCTTCAGGACGTGCTCGGCCTCGACCCGCTCCAGAGCAGTCTGCGCGCGCTCCCGCTGGCCGTGATGATGGTGCTGGGCGCGCCGGTCTCCGCCGTACTGCTGCGCCGCTACGGCCCACGCCGCACGACCGGGACCGCGATGCTGCTGCTCCTCCTCGGCGTCCTGCTGCTGTCCGGGCTCGACCGCGCCTCGACGGACCTGGCGATCGGCGCCGGATTCCTGCTCCTGGGCGCGGGGTTCGTCGCGGTGATGGTGAGCGCGACGGCCGTCGTCGTGCGCTGCGCGTCCGCCGGGTCGGCCGGGGTGGCGGGCGGGCTTCAGCAGACCGCGATGAACATCGGACCGACGGTGGGGGTGGCCGTCGCGACCACGCTGGTCGGCCTGTCCGGCCTCGACATGGGCCCCGCGCTGACCGTCCTCGCGGCCCTCACGGCGGTCGGCGCGCTGTCGGCGCTGCGGCTCCCGGGCCGCGACGACGCGCCGATCGCCGAGCGGCGACCCGCCGGTCACCCACCCGGCGACGCCGCTCGCGAAGTCCGTACGAGACGATGAGGGCGAGCGAGACGATGAGGACGAGCGAGTCCGAGAGCCGCAGTCCGGAGGAGAACCATGGGACATCTGCGACGAGAGGTCGAGCCGAGCGAGGCCGGCCTCGATCCGAAGGCGCTGGCCCGCCTGGACCAGCACTTCTCCCACCTGGTCGACGACCTCCGGCTGCCCGGCTACCTCGTGTCCGTGTCCCGGCACGGCCGGGTCGCGCACCTCACCACATACGGCCACCGCGACCTCGAGGCCCGACTCCCCGTCGAGACCGACACCTTGTGGCGGATCTACTCGATGACGAAGCCGGTCACCTCGGTCGCCGCGCTGATGCTCCTGGAGGAGGGACGCCTCCGGCTCGACGACCCCGTCGCCCGTTTCCTCCCCGCCTTCGCCGACCCCCGGGTGTACGTCAGCGGGTCAGGCGCCGACATGACGACCCGCCCGGCCGAGCAACCCCTCCTGATCCGGCACCTGTTGACCCACACCTCGGGTCTGACCTTCGGCTTCTACCACTCCCACCCCGTCGACGCGCTCTACCGCGACGCCGGTCTGGAGTCGTCGGTGGCGCCGGGCGCGGACCTGGCCGGGACCTGCGACGTGTACGCGGGCCTGCCCCTGCAGTTCGAGCCGGGCACCGAGTGGAACTACTCCGTCTCCACCAATGTGCTCGGCCGCCTGATCGAAGTAGTGTCGGGGCAGGACCTCGACGCGTTCCTCGCCGAGCGGATCTTCGGGCCGCTGGGGATGACGGACGCCGGGTTCTGCGTCACCGACGAGCAGGCCGGGCGGCTCGCCGAGCTCTACGGCGAGGACACCGAGGGCCGCATCACCCCGATCGCCGGGCTCCCTCTGCACGGCCGCCCGCGCTTCCTCTCCGGGAGCGGCGGCATGGTGGCCTCCGCGTACGACTACCACCGCTTCATGGAGATGCTCCGCCGTCGCGGCGAACTCGACGGGGCCCGGCTGCTGAAGCCGGAGACCGTGGACACGATGGCCGCCAACCACCTCCCGGGCGGCGTCGACCGCCGCACCTTCGGCAGCGCGCTGCACCGCGAACCCGGCAACGCGGGGCTCGGCTTCGGACTCGGGGTCTCCGTCGTGGTGGACCCCGAGATCACCCGGTCGCCGTCCAGCGAGGGCGCGTTCGGCTGGAGCGGGGTCGCCAGTACGACCTTCTGGGTCGACCCACGCCACGACCTGACCGTGCAGTTCTACACCCAGGTCCGCCCGACCTCGTCCCACTCGATCTATCCCGAGCTCAAGCGGCTCGTGCACGAGGCGGTGCTCGGCTGAGCCCGGCTACCCCGCGCGCAGGGTGAAGGGCACTCCCTCCCGGGCGAGTTCGGCCAGCCACCGCTCGGAGCGCTCCGCCGTCTCCGCGGCGCGGCCGAGGCCCGGCGGGAGCGAACCGTCCAGGATGTGGCGGACCCCGAGGGCGAGCGTGCGGGAGACACAGCGGGCCATGGCGCTCTCCTCGGCGGTGCCCACGAGGTCGAGGAGGTAGCGCCCCGACCAGGTCGCGCCGGAGCCGCCGCGCACGTCGAGGGAGACGGCGAGGACGACCCGGTCACGGTCCGCGTCGGTGGTCGGATAGGTCCTGGCCAGCTCCTGGGCGAGGGCGGTGATCCGCCGGTCGTCGCCCGCCTTCAACTCCTCGAAGACCGCGTCCCAGGCCCGCAGCCAGCCGTCGAGGCGCAGGGTGCCGCGCACGAAGGTCTCCGGCTTCCAGGTGCCGGGAAGCCCGTACTGCTCGACGAAGGGCACGCTGTCGCGGTTGGGGTAGACCTCGAAGGCCTCGCCGTCGATCAGGTGCGGGCGGGTGGCCTCCCACGGGCGGTCGGCGGTGGTCTCGATGCCGTCCTCGACATATCGGGCGGGCGAGCGGAGAGCGTTGAGCACGCCCGCGGGTGCCCAGCTGAAGCGGTACTTGAAGTCGTTGGGCACGGCGGGGATGCCGCCGCAGTACGAGGTGAGGCGGTACGAGGCAGCCGACTCGGCGCCGATCTCGGCCTCGGCCCGGGCGATCAGACTGTGCGCGAAGAGGTGGTCGATGCCCGGGTCGAGCCCGCACTCGGTCAGCACCACCACTCCCGCCGCCACGGCCGCGGGCACCTGGTCGAGGACCGCGTCCGACACATAGCTGGAGCAGACGAAGTGGGCGCCGCGCTCGACGCAGACGGCGAGCAGCGGGGCGTGTTCGGGGGCGGGCAGCATGGAGACGACGACGTCTCCGGGGGCGAGCTCGGCGGCGAGCGCCTCCCGTGTGTACGCACGGGGCTCGGCCCGCCCCGTCAGGCCCAGCGCCTCCAGGCTGCGCGCGGCGCGCTCCTCGGTGCGGTGCCACAGGCGTACGCGGTCGGCGGCGTCGCAGGTCGCGGCGAGACCGCTGCCGGTGGACAGGCCGGCGCCGATCCAGTGGACGGTGCCGCTCGCGGCCGTCACCTCAGACATCACGCGACTCCCCTTCCTCTGCCTTCTCGGCCTTCTCGGCTTCCCCGGCATCCTCGGCTTCCAGGGCGCGGCACGCCTCGTGGAAGCGGTCCAGGCAGCGCCCCCACGGTCCGCCGACCCCGAACTCCAGGAGCTGGGGCAGCAGCGCCGCCGAGAAGTCGACGCTCGCCTCCAGCGGCAGCAGCGACGGCAGGTTGTCGATGGCGATCAGGTCGAGGGCGGGCCGCTCGCGGATGCGGCGGGCGGGGTGCGTCCAGTCCGTCGTGGTGTCGTAGATCGGCAGTACGTTCAGGGGGGAGCCGACGTCGCAGGTGACGTCGCACAGGGTGCGCAGCCGGCGGCCGGGCTCGTCGAGGTCCTCGTCCGTGAGGAAGGGCGGGATCGGCCGGGTGGTGAGCACGGTGTTGACCATCAACTCGTGTGCCAGCAGCGCCGGTCGGTCCAGCTCACGGGTCTCGGCGAGGTCCCAGCAGGTGGGCTCGAC
Source organism: Streptomyces sp. GbtcB7 (assembly GCF_019091445.1). Classification (NCBI taxonomy): domain Bacteria; kingdom Bacillati; phylum Actinomycetota; class Actinomycetes; order Kitasatosporales; family Streptomycetaceae; genus Streptomyces; species Streptomyces sp. GbtcB7. Next base: position 112,920 of record NZ_JAGXJM010000027.1, on the reverse strand, counting down.
CCCTGCCACGCCAAGGGCCACCCGGGCACCCCGGCCGCTGCGGCCGAGCGCGCCGATGACGAGGGCTCGCAACTCACCCTTCTCGGAGGCGAGTTCGGCGTCCAGGTCCTCCTTCGACGTGGGCCGCAGCGGGGCCTTGAGGCTGCCGCGGTGGTGCAGCACCGCCAGGGCGGCGCCCAGGTATCCGGCCCAGTAGCCGAACGCGGCGAGCCTGCGCCCGTCGTCGTGCACCAGGTACTCGATGTCCAGCAGGGCCCCGCCCCCGGCGAGGAACCTGCGGAGCAGCGCCGCTGCCCCCGGCTGCCGTTTGTAGGCATGCCCGAAGAAGACATGGCGATGTGTCAGTTCCGATGGTCCGTCGGGGAGTTCCTTCAGTCCCACGACGACCGCTTCGGGCGGCGCCGACACCCAGGAACCTGCCTTCGCGACCCGGCACCCGGCCTCCTCGTACGCCTCGATGGGGAAGACCCGTTGCGGCGACTCCTCGACCGTGAGCGTCACGCCGCTCTCGACGAGCCGTCGGGCGTCCGAGGGCACGATCGGGGTACGCCGTTCGGTCGTACGGATCTCGTGGCGCAGCCACAAGTGGAGCTCGGTCATACGAGGTTGACCTCCGGGCGCGGGGCGTCGGCGGTGAAGCGCTCGACGCTCAGGGGGCTGATGTCGACGAAGGGTACGCGGCCCAGGTACAGATCACGGATCACCTCGCCGACCGCCGGTCCCTGGAGGAAGCCGTGGCCCGAGAACCCCGTCGCGTACAGGAAGCGTGCGCACGAACGCGCCTCGCCGATCAGGGCGTTGTGGTCCGGAGTGATCTCGTACAGGCCCGCCCAGCCGCCCGTCCGGCGCAGGTCGAGCAGGGCCGGGGCGCGGCGCTCCATCGCCTCGGACAGGCGGGGGATCCAGCGGTCGTGGGGAGTGGTGGCGAAACCGGGGATCTCGTCGGGGTCGGACATGCCGAGGAGGAGGCCGGGGCCCTCGGTGTGGAAGTAGAGGCTGGTGGTGAAGTCGATGGTCATGGGGAGGTCGGGCGGCAGGCCCGGGACGGCTTCGGTGACGGCGATCTGGCGGCGCAGCGGTTCCACCGGCAGGTCCACGCCCACCATCGCGCCGACCGCCCGCGACCAGGCGCCGGCCGCGCAGACGACCGTGTCGGTGGCGATCCGCCCCTTGCTGGTGACGACCGCGGTGATCTCGTCGCCGCGGGTCTCGATGCCGGTGACCTCGCGGTGCCGCAGCACGGTCGCGCCGTACCGGCGGGCCCCGGCCGCGTAGCCCTGCACGACGGACTCGGGTGTGCAGTGCCCGTCGTCCGGGGAGAAGGCCGCCGCCAGCAACCCGTCGGTGCTGATCAGCGGGGACAGCCGCTGGGCCTCGGCCGGGTCGATCAGACGGCTGGGCACCCCGAGCGCGTTCTGCCGCCGTACGCCGTCCTCGAAGGCGGCGACCTCCTCGGGCGTGGAGAGCAGGAACAGATAGCCGACCCGGCGCAGCCCGATGTCCTGGCCCGGTTCCTCACCGAAACGGGCGAACGCCTCCAGACTCCGGGCACCCAGCTGGATGTTCAGCTCGTCGGAGAACTGCGCCCGGACCCCACCCGCGGCCCGCGAGGTGGACCCGGAGGCGAGTTCGTCGCGCTCGACGAGCACCACGTCCGGTACACCGGCCCGGGCCAGGTGGTAGGCGATGCTCGTGCCCATCACCCCGCCGCCGATGACGACGACCCGCGCGCTGCCGGTCATCGGCGCGCCTCCCGGGCACGAGCGGCCGCGATCACGGCCCAGGCCGCGGCGGCGTCCTGGACGCCGAGCCCGACGCTGTTGTAGAAGACGACGTCGTCGGGGTGGGTGCGGGCCGGGTGGCTGCCGGTGATGACGCCACCGAGCGGGATCAGGTCGGCGCGGGTGAGCACTCCCTCCCGCAGCGCGTCCACGATCGGTCCTGCGTGCTCCGCCGCCGTCTCCGGGTCGTCGACCACGACCGCCGCCGCCCGCCGTACGACGTCCGTGTCGACCTCGCTGCGGGTGGGCTCGAAGGAGCCGACGCTGACGACCGCGCACCCGGGCGCCAGCCACGCGCCCCGTACGACGGGTGTGCTGCTGAGCGTGCAGGCGGCGACCATGGGCAGGCCCGCGACCGCTTCCTCCGCCGTGTCGACGGCCTTGGTCGCGACCCCGAGTTCGGTCGCGAGGCGCCGCGCCGCCCACGCCCGTCGGGCCGGGTTCGGGCTCCACACCCGTACGGACCTGAGGTCCCGCACCCGGGCGACGGCCCGCGCGTGGGCGAGGGCCTGGGTGCCGGAGCCGAGAAGGCCCAGCTCCGCGCTGTCGGCGTTGGCCAGCGCGTCGAGGGCGACGGCGCTCGCCGCGGCGGTGCGCAGGGTCGTGACCGCCGTACCGTCCATGACGGCGGCGAGTTGCCCGGTCACCGGATCGAGCGCGTTGATCACGGCGTGCACCGTCGGCAGCCCGGCCGCGGTGTTGGCCGGGTTGACACTGCCGAACTTGGCGACGGCCCCGGTGTCGGCGGACAGCCGGGCGAGGTAGGCGAAGACGACGCTGTCGTCGAATCGGCTGGGGTGCATGATCTTGCCGGGAAGCTCGGCGGTGCCGTCACCGAGCGCGGTGAACGCCGCGCGCTGCGAGGCGATCGCCGCATCGGTGTCCAACAGCTCCGTCACCCGGTCCCGGGAGAGGTACAGGACGTCGTCGGTCATTCCTTGTACCTTTCCCCGCGCGCACCTCTCTCACCACAGCCGACGCCTCCGGGTGACGCCCTCGGGCGCCCGCGCTCAGGAGGAGTGGGACACCACCACGTCCAGATGGGGCAGGAAGTGGTCGAGGCGCTCCCGCTTGGTGCGCAGATAGGTGATGTTCTGCGGGCACGGCGGTATGAGCAGCGGGACCTGCTCGGCGACCTTGATGCCGTTGCGCTGGAGCGACTCCCGCTTGCGCGGGTTGTTCGAGAGCAGGCGTACGGAGCGGACGCCGAGGTCGTGCAGGATGTCCGCCGCGACCCGGTAGTCACGGGCGTCGACCGGGAGCCCGAGGGCGACATTCGCCTCGACGGTGTCGAGGCCCTCCGACTGGAGCTTCATCGCCTGCAGCTTCGCGAGCAGGCCGATGCCGCGGCCCTCGTGGCCGCGGAGGTAGACGAGGACGCCACGGCCCTCCGCGACGATGGCGCGCAGCGCGGCGGCGAGCTGGTCACCGCACTCGCAGTGGGCGGAGCCGAAGGCGTCCCCGGTGAGGCACTCCGAATGGAGCCGGGTGAGGACGCCCTCCTTCGTGGCGCCTTCCCCGCCCTTGCTGAGGTCGCCGACCTCGCCGTAAACCAGGGCCACTTGCTCCTCTCCGCGATCGTGATCCAGGAAGCCGACCGCCTGGAAGTCGCCGTACACGGTGGGCAAAGGGGCATTCACGACTCGTTCGACACCTGTGAGGCGTGCGGTCCCGGCGAGTACTCCAAAGTTATCTGTCATGATCTGGTTCCTAAGCAGAGTCGAAAGCAGCGTCGAAAGGCCGTGAAACATGAGTGGTTCGGGAACGCGCTCGGCGGTATCCGGTCTGTTGCCGGCGGACACCACGGAGGATGTACGCGAGCGGGGGGCCGGTGTCACCCGTGAGGTCGCCGTGCTTCCCGTCGGGAGTTTCGAACAGCACGGTGCCTACCTTCCGTTGGCGACGGACACCCTGGTCGCGTGCGCCGTCGCGGAACGGATCGCCGCCGCTCATCCGGTCCATCTCCTTCCTCCGGTGACGATCTCCTGCTCGCACGAGCACGCGGCCTGGCCGGGTACCGTCAGCATTTCCGCCGTCACGCTGCACGCGGTGGTGCGGGACATAGCCGCATCGCTGCGCCACTCCGGCGTCGACACCCTGGTGCTGGTCAACGGGCACGGCGGGAATTACGTGCTGGGCAATGTGGTTCAGGAATCCGTCGGCACCGGTACGCGTATGGCGCTTTTCCCGGCCATGGAGGACTGGGAGGCCGCGCTCGAACGGGCAGGTGTGGAGACCTCGTTGCTCACCGATATGCACGCCGGTGAAATCGAGACCTCCATTCTTCTGCACACGCATCCTGAATTGGTCCGGCCCGGTTACAAGACCTCTGATTTCGTCGCGGACGACCGGCGTCATCTGCTCACCCTCGGAATGGCCGGCTATACCGAGTCCGGCGTCATCGGCCGTCCCTCGAAGGCGTCCGCCGAGAAGGGGAAGGAGCTCCTGGCGGGGCTGACCGAGGCCTTCGGGGCGTACTTCTCCTTGGTGACGGCGAAGACGCTGCCCACTGCCTCCGACGCGGCCCCGGCCAAGGGGACTTCCGGAGTGTGAACTTCGGCGGTCTCTGACGGTCGGCATTGATCGTGCCCTCCTGCGTTCTCCTGCCGGGGGCGCCGCAGCGCCGCGAACCACCGGACGACCAGGACCGCGACGCCGGGCAGGGCGGCGGCGAAGCTGAGCACTCCGTAGATCACCGCGACGCTCAGGCCCATGCCGGCGCCCAGCCCGGCGGCGCCGAAGGCCCAGGCCATGACGCCTTCCCTGGGGCCCCAGCCGCCGATGTTCAGCGGCAGGCCCATGGCGAGCAGGGCCAGGAGGGCGAGCGGCAGCAGTACGGCGGCGGAGGCGTGGGATCCGGCGACACGGGCTGCGAGCAGGAACATCGCCAGATGTCCCGCCAGCACCACGACCGACGAGATGAGCACGCCCGGCCAGTTGCCGCGGGCGAGCAGCGCGCCGCGCGCCTCGGTGAGCGCGGCGCGGACGGCTCCGTAGCGCCGGGACGGGCCGGACTGGCCTCTGCCCCTGCGGACCGCGCCCGCCGTGACGACTCCGCACACCGAGACGATCGCCAGAATCAGGGCGAGTTGGCGGGCGTCCGCGAGGACCGGTGACGGGAAGGTGAGCAGGACCACCGCGCCGACGGCCACCAGGACCGCCTGGCCCGCGGTCCGTTCGAGGACCACGGCGCGTACGCCGCGGCCGACGTCCCCGGTGCTCTGGCCGTGTCGTACGGCGCGGTGCACATCGCCGAGGACACCGCCGGGCAGCGCCGCGTTGAGGAACAGCGCGCGGTAGTAGTCCGCGACGGCACCGCCCAGCGGCAGCCGGATCCGCAGTCCTCGTGCCACCAGGCACCACCGCCAGGCGCTGAACACGGTGGTCAGCAGGCCGAGCCCGAGCCCTGCCAGCAGGGTCGGGCCGTCGACCCGTCGCAGGCCGTCCAGGAAGACACCGGTACCGAGCCGCCAGAGCAGCACACCGAGGATGAGGACACCGGCGACGGAACCGATGTGCGTGCGCAGGGAGCCCCCCTTGCGGCGGGCGGGGGTCGGGTCGGCTTCCACGGCGGGGCCGGAGCGCAGGAGCTCCGGCACGTCGGGGTCCGACACCGCCTCCGCCGCGTCCACGTCGACCGGCTCCGCCGTCTCCACCCCGGTACTCACACCGCACCGCCGGTCGGCCGCGGCAGCGCCAGTACGTCGCTGTGGTGGACCCGTACGCGCAGTTCACCTGCGGCGCAGGCGGCGAGGCGGGACTGCAGATACGACTCTGCACGGGCGGCCAGCTCGGGCCGCTCCTCGACGGCCGCGCCGACCCAGCCGCGCAGCCACTCCGCCGTGAGGTCGGCCTCGTCGGCGCCGAGCCGCCAGGGGCTCGGATGCACGCGTACCGTCGCGCCGTGCCGGTCGAAGGCCTCGCAGGCCGCCGTGATCGCGTCGGGGCCGAGCAGTTCCCCGCGCCGCTGGTGGGCGTTGAACGCCTCGGCGAACTCGGCGTCCAGCGGATCGGCCGGTGTGAACTCGACGCGCCCCACGACGGAGAGCGTGAGCAGGGCCGGTACCCCGGCGCCCGCGCAGGCCGCCGCGAGCCGGTCGATCTCCTCACGGGTCAATACGTCGAGCAGGGCGGACGCCGTCACCAGTGACGCCCCGGTCAGCGCGTCCGCGGTCAGCCGGCCGATGTCACCGCGCTGGGTGGTGACCGTGACCCGGCTGCCGTCGGCGGCCGCGTGCGGTGCGCCCACGGTCGCGAAGTGAAGGAGATACGGGTCCCGGTCGTGCAGGATCCAGTGCTGGGCGCCGTCGAGCCGGGGGGCGAGCCAGCGGCCCATGGAGCCGGTGCCGCAGCCGAGGTCGTGGATCACCAGATCGCCGCCGCGGCCCGGCCGGTTCGCCAGCCGGATGCGCAGCGGGTCCAGCAGTTCGGGCGCCCGTGCGGCGGCGTCCGCCGGCTCCCGCAGCTGGAGCCACTGGGGGGCGTAGCGGGGCACGTCGTCGTCGGGCGCGCTCGCGCGCTGCCCCGGAACCCCGGACACACCACCCTGCACGCCCACCTCCGACACGCCTTGTTCCGGAACTCCCGACGGAGTCGCAGTCATACTCATGCCGCCCTCCGGGGCTGCTGCGGAAGACGTCCCAGCACACCGGCCAGGCTGCGGGCGGTGGTCGCCCAGCCGTCCAGTGCGGCCCGGCGACTGCGCGCGGCGGCCTTCAGCCGGCGGCGCACATCGGCCTCGCCGAACCAGCCGCGCAGTTCAGCGGCGAGCGCCGCCGGGTTCTCCGGGGGTACGAGGATGCCGGGGACCCCGCCGTCGGGCGCGCGCCCGACCGCCTCGGGGAGACCGCCCACGTCGGTCGCCAGCACCGGGATCCCGCGCGCGAGCGCCTCGGTGACGGCCATGCCGTACGTCTCGGCGTAGGAGGTGAGGACCATGAGGTCGGCCGCCGCGTAGCTCGCGTCGAGTTCCGCGCCCGCCTGCGGTCCCGCGAGGTGCAGCCGGTCGCCGAGCCCGTACTTCTCGATCAGGCCGCGCAGCTGGGCGACGTACGTCGGGTCCTGGGTGAGTCCGCCGACGCAGACGCAGCTCCAGGGCAGGTCGGTGACGGTGGCGAGGGCCTCGATCAGCCGGTGCTGGCCCTTGCGCGGGGTGACCGCGGCGACGCACAGCAGCCGGGAGACGCCGTCGGTGCCGGAGGCGAGGGGCGCGATGTCGGCGCCCGGGGCGGCGACATGGACTCGTTCCGGGGCGAGCCCGTGGTGGGCGACCAGCCGGCGGACGGCCCAGTCGCTGGTGGCGACGACGGCGGACACGGCCCGCAGCGTCGCCCGTTCCTTCGCGTCCAGCTCGGCGGCCACGGCGGGCGCGAGCCCGGTCTCGTCGCCGAGCGGCAGGTGCACCAGGACGGCGAGACGCAGCCGTTCGGCCTCGGGGACGATGATCTCGGGGACGCCGCAGGCGACGAGGCCGTCGAGGAGGACGACCGAGTCGTCCGGGAACTCACTGAGCGTGCGGGCCAGCTCCGTACGGGCGGAGGCCGACGGCCGGGGCCAGCTGCCCGCGACGGCGTGCTTGTGGACCTGCCAGCCGAAGCCGGGCAGGTCGAGGCAGAGCCGCCGGTCGTAGGCGTTGCCGCCGCTGGGCGCGGACGCGTCGTCGACACCGCCCGGCATCACGAAGTGCACGGAGCGCAGGGACATGGGGATGATCTCGGCGTTCTTGAGAGCCGTGTGCTGCACGGGCACGTAGTTCAGGGAAGCCTGGTCGCCGTTCGCGGCCGCCTGGCCGGTCTTCGCAGACGCCTGGCCGGTCTTCGGGGACACCTGACCGGTCTTGGGGGACGCCTGGTCCATGGTCGTGTCGGTCACAGCGCACGCTCGTAACTCGCCCAGGCGATGTGCGACTCGTGCAGGGTGACCGTGATGCCCGCGAGGCCTTGGGCGCCCTCGCCGAGGGCCCCGGCGTGCACGCGCTCGGCGAGGCGGTCGGCGATGACCTTGGCCAGGAACTCCGTCGAGGTGTTGGTGTTCTTGAAGTCCGGTTCGTTGTCGAGGTTGCGGTAGTTCAGCGCGCTCACGACGGCGCCGAGTTCCTGCGTGGCCAGACCGATGTCGACGACGATGTTGTCGTCGTCCAGCTCGGCCCGGCGAAACGTGGCGTCCACCAGGAACGTCGCCCCGTGCAGGCGCTGCGCGGGCCCGAAGACCTCGCCACGGAAGCTGTGGGCGATCATCAGGTGATCGCGGACGGTGATGCTGAACAACGGACGACCCTCCAGGTGCGGCACGTCTGATCCCCTGCCGGGACCATGCCGTGTAGTACGGCTGCCCCGTTCTCCTTGTTCAGCTGCCTGTTCCCCTTTCTTTGCAGTTTTTGGAGGTCAGGCAGGTTGTTCAGTGCTCAAACGCCTTCGTAGACGACGCGATGGCACAGGCCGGGTATCGATCCGGAGGCCAACTTCGGCATCACGTCGGGCAGTTCGTCGAAGCCGCACTCGCCGGTGACGAGCGCGTCGAAGGCGGGCTCGGCGAGCAGTTCCAGGGCGAGTGCCAGCCGATCGGCGTACGTCCGACTGGCGCGCCGCGCCGGGGAAACGGAACCCACCTGGCTGCTGCGCACGACCAGGCGCCGCGAGTGGAAGGCCTCGCCCAGCGGCAGGCTGACCCGCCGGTCGCCGTACCAGCTCATCTCCAGGACGGTGCCCTCCTGGGCGAGCAGCTCCAGCGACCGGGTGAGCCCGGCCTCGGTGGCGCTGGCGTGCACGACGAGGTCGCACTCGCCGGCGGCGTCCGCGGGGAGCGCGAAGTCCACGCCCAGGGCGCGGGCGATGTCGGCGCGCGCGGGGTCGGCGTCGACCAGCTGGACGCGTACGCCCGGGAAGCGGGCGAGGAGCGCGGCGATGGAGCAGCCGACCATGCCGCCGCCCACCACGGCGATCCGGTCGCCAACCAGCGGGGCCGCGTCCCACAGCGCGTTCACCGCGGTCTCCACGGTCCCGGCGAGCACGGCGCGCGGAGCGGGGACGGAGTCCGGTACGACGGTCACGGCGCTCAGCGGCACGACGTAGCGCGTCTGGTGCGGATACAGGCAGAAGACGGTCCGGCCGCGCAGACCCGCCGGGCCTTCTTCCACCTGGCCGACGCTCAAATAGCCGTACTTCACCGGCGCGGGGAAATCCCCTTCCTGGAACGGTGCACGCATCGAAGCATGCTGACTTTCCGGAACGCCGCCGCGGAAGACGAGGGTCTCGGTGCCCCGGCTCACTCCCGAGTAGAGCGTGCGCACCAGCACCTCCCCCTCGCCGGGGGCCGGCAGGGCGACCTCGCGTATCTCGGCGTGGCCGGGCGAGCTCAGCCAGAAGGCACGAGCTGTGAGTTCCATGAGCGTCCCCCTGAACGATTCAGCAGATCTTCACGTACGGAGCGGTGACAAGCCGCGCACTGTACGCGGCGTTGATCGACTCTGTCATACGGCCGGAGGATGTGCGGTGGCCCTGAACAACACGTACGACGCGAGGCTCTTGGCGCAGGAGACCACGGTGGGAGCGGGTCTGCAGCTCCTGGTGCTGGCTCTGCTGGGCACGGCGATCGGGATGGGGCCCGCGGGCTGGCTGACCGGTCTGGCCTTCGCGCTCGCCACCTGGGCGGTCCTGACCCGTGCCCTGCGTCGCTCACGGCCCCGTTCCTTCGGACCGGCCAATCGGGTGACGCTCGGCCGGGCCATCCTGGTCGGCGGGGTCACCGCCCTGGTCGCGGACTCCTTCGAGAGCTCGCCCCCGGTCAGCCTGCTCGTCGGTCTCACGGCGGTCGCCCTGATCCTCGACGGGGTGGACGGCAAGGTCGCCCGTCGCACCGGCACCTCGACCGCGCTGGGCGCCCGCTTCGACATGGAGGTGGACGCGTTCCTCATCCTGGTGCTGAGCGTGTACGTCTCGATGTCGCTCGGCCCGTGGGTGCTGTTGATCGGCACCATGCGGTACGCGTTCGTGGCGGCGGCCCGGGTGCTGCCCTGGCTGAACGCGGCCCTGCCGCACAGCATGGCGCGCAAGACCGTGGCGGCCCTTCAGGGGATCGTGCTGCTCGTCGCGGGCGCCGGGATCATGCCCCTGGAGGGCAACGCCGCCGCGGTGCTCCTCGCGCTCGCCTCGCTCATCTGGTCGTTCGGCCGCGACATCACCTGGCTGTACCGCCACCGCCACCCGGTCGAGGAGCGGGAGCAGGCACAGGAGCGGGCGCAGGAGACGGAGCGGGTGCTGGAGCAGGAACGGGTGCTGGAGCAGGAGCAGCAGGTGCGGGACGGCGTCCGCGAGCTCGTCGAAGCGTGAGGCCGCGGCGGTGGGCGGAGCGTCACCGAGGGCGGAACCGGTCGATAACGATTCGGCAACCGCACGCTCTACCGCGTCGTAGGGTTCGGACATGTGAAAGACGGACTCGTCGTCAAGGGCGCCCGCCGGCACAACCTGCGTGACATCTCCGTGGAGTTGCCCAGGAATGCGCTCATCGTTTTCACCGGAGTATCGGGCTCGGGTAAATCCAGCCTGGCTTTCAACGCGATTTTCGCCGAAGGCCGGCGGCGATACGTCGAATCGCTTTCCGTCTACGCCCGACAGTTTCTCGGCCAGTTGGACAAGCCCGGTGAACCGACTGCTCGCTCAGGGCGACGGGGTCCGCGTCCAGGTGCTGGCTCCGGTGGTCCGGAACCTCAAGGGCGAGCATGCGGACGTGTTCCAGCAGTTGCGGGCCGACGAGTTCAGCCGGGTGCGGGTCGACGCGGAGGTTCATCCGCTCACCGGGCCGCCGCCGCTGGACAGGCGCAGGAAGCACTCGATCGACGTGGTCGTGGACCGGGTCGCGGTGAAGGCGAGTGCGCGACAGCGGCTGACCGAGTCCGTCGAGACCGCGCTCGGGCTCGCCGGAGGCGTCGTCTGCGTCTGCACCGGCCTGGGCTCACGGATGGAGGTCGACCCCGAACTCGTCGTACCGGACGAGGAGAAGTCGCTGTCCGAGGGCGCCGTCGCGCCGTGGACGAAGACCAGCGGTGCCACCTGACCCGGTTCGAGGGCGTCCTCCCCCATGTCACCCGCCGCTACGCGCAGGAGGACGCCTCCCGGGAGCGGTTCGCGGGTTATATGCGCGAGGTGCCCTGCCCGGCCTGCGGCGGCGCCCGGCTGAAACCGGCCGTGCCCGCCGCCACCGTGGCCGGACGCGCCATCGCCGAGCTGACGGCACTGCCGATCGATCAACTCGCGCGATTTGTACAGCACCTGGAGCTGGAGGGCTGCGAGCGGCGAGTCGCCGACGCCGTCGTCGCGGAGATCGGCGAGCGGCTGCGGTTCCTTCTCGACGTCGGCCTGGACCATCTGTCGCCGAACCGGCCCGTCGCCAGTCTGTCCGGCGGCGAGGCGCGGCGGATCCGGCCGGCCACCCAGATCGGCGCCGGTCTGGTCGGCGTGCTGTACGTGCTGGACGAACCGAGCATCGGGCCGCACCAGCGCGACAACCGACGGCTCATCGAGACACTGCTGCGGCTGCGGGACCGTGGCAACACCGTGATCGTCGTCGAGCACGACGAGGAGACCGTGAAGGTCGCCGACCGGGTGGTGGGCATCGGGCCGGGCGCGGGCGCGCACGGCGGACACGTGGTGCACTCGGGTACCGCGCGCGAACTCCTCGACCATCCGACCTCCCTCACCGGCGCCTATCTGTCCGGCCGACGGCGGATACCGCTGCCCGCGAGTCGCAGGCCCCGCACGGAGGGGCGCGCGCTCACGGTGCACTACGCCGGCAAGCACAACCTGCGCGACGTGTCGGTCTCCTTCCCGCTCGGGCAGTTCGTCACCGTCACGGGTGTGTCCGGCTCGGGCAAGTCGACACTGGTCAACGACATCCTCGACGTACACATGAGTCTTCGACCGGTTGCGGCAGCTGTTCGCACAGACCCCGAAGGCGAAGGTGCGCGGCTACCAGCCGGGCCGGTTCTCCTTCAACCTCAAGGGCGGCCGCTGCGAGCACTGCTACGGCGACGGCACCCTCAAGGTCGAGATGAACTTCCTCCCTGACATCTACGTGCCGTGTGAGGTGTGTCACGGAGCGCAGTACAACCGGGAGACCCTGGACGTACACTTCAAAGGCAGGTCCATCGCCGACGTACTGGGCATGACCATCGAGGACAGTCTGGATTTCTTCGCGGAACACGCAATCATCTCCCGGCACCTCAGGGCGCTCCATGACGTGGGTCTGGGCCATGTGAAACTCGGCCAGCCCGCCACGACGCTCTCCGGCGGCGAGGCACAGCGCGTCAAGCTCGCCGCCGAACCGCAGAAACGCACCAAGGGAAAAACGCTCTACGTCCTCGACGAGCCGACCACCGGCCTGCATGTCGAAGACGTCCGCCAACTGCTGGCCGTGCTCCACCGCGCCGACCAAGGCAACACGGTCGTCGTCATCGAGCACGACCTCGACGTGATCAAGACCGCCGACTGGATCGTCGACATGGATCCCGAAGGCGGCCACCGCGGCGGCACAGTGATCGCCGAGGGCACCCCCGAACAGGTGGCGGCCCAGCCTCGGTCCTACACCGGGCAGTTCCTCCGACCGCTTCTGGAGAGGAGTTGAGCGCCATGGAAACGGACACTCAGGCATGGGAACTGGAGTCGCCCAATCCCGCCGCATATGCGGACGAGGACGACGACGCGCCCAGCCCCCGGCTCACCTCCGGCGGCGCCACGATCGATCAGGTGCGCGACTACCTCAAGCAGATCTCCCGGGTCTCCCTCCTCGACGCCGAGAAGGAGGTGGAGCTGGCGAAGCGGATCGAGGCGGGCCTGTTCGCCGAGCGAAGGCTGACGGAGGAGCCGCACATCAGCCCGGAATTCCAACGCGAACTGGAGATTCTCGCCGCGGACGGGCATGTGGCGAAGTCCCATCTCGTCGAGGCGAACCTGCGCCTGGTCGTCTCCATCGCCAAGCGGTACAGCAGGCGGGGAATGCTGTTCCTGGATCTGATCCAGGAGGGAAACACGGGACTGATCCGCGCGGTGGAGAAATTCGACTACACCAAAGGGTTCAAGTTCTCGACCTATGCGACCTGGTGGATCCGGCAGGCGATTTCACGCGCCCTGGCCGACCAGAGCCGGACGATCCGCATTCCCGTCCACATGGTCGAGGTCATCAATCGCATGGCCAAGGTCCGCCGGGAAATACTCCAGGACACCGGGGCCGAACCCACGTCGGAACAACTCGCGGACAAGCTGGACGTCCCCGTCGAGAAGATCACCGAGATAGAGGGCTACAGCAAGCAGCCGGTCTCACTCCACACCCCGCTCGGCGAGGACGGCGGCACGGAACTCGGTGACATCCTGGAGGACAGCGAGACCATCTCCCCCGCGGACATGGTCACCTTCCTGCTCCTCAAGGACGCCATCCAGGCCGTCCTGGCGAACATGACCGCACGCGAGGCCGGGATCATCTCCCTGCGCTACGGCCTCATCGACGGGCAGGCCCGGACCCTGGAGGAGATCGGGCAGGTGTACGGGGTGACCCGTGAGCGCATCCGTCAGATCGAGTCCAAGACGATGTCCAAACTGCGCCACCCCTCCCGCTCCCAGGCCCTACGGGACTACCTCGACGTCAGCTGATCCCCCCACTCCTGCAGCGGGTGTCGCAGGTTCGCATCCTGCCGGGGGCAGAGCGAGAAGGGCCGGCCGGGGGGCGCAGAGAGACGGCCGGCTCAGGAGGGGTTTCCTCCCGGGCCGACCCTTCGGCGGGTGTGTCAGGCGGGCGGGCATCCGAACCAGTTCACCTTGCCGTTGCCTGAGGTGTAGCCCATGCAGCTGATGGTTCTGTGGTGCAGGGTCTCGGTCCGGTCGACCCCTCCGTCCAGAGTGTCCCTCTTGTAGTGGGTCCGTACGAGGGTGTCGATCTCGATGGTGTACCAGCGTCTCTTGTTGTTCGGGATGCTGCAGTGGTGGCCGGTCAGGTTGCGGCTGGGCCCGGCGCTGCTCCACATGTCCTGTTCGGCTCGGTCGCAGTGCGCGCGACCGTAGGCGTCGGCGGTGCCGGCGCCGGTGCCGAGCAGGGCCGACGCGCCCGTGACCACCGCCGCGGCAACGCCGAGCAGGCGCTTCAGAGTGGGGTTCATCGATTGGTCCTCCTGCCAGATGTGGTGACGGCTCGGAGTCGCCATGTCACCTCGGTGCGATGATCGCATTTACCCGGTATGTCCTGCCTGCCAGCCGGAGGCGCGGTCCCTCGACCCGGTGACGCCGATGACGCCAATGCAGCAGGCCGCGGCCGCACCTCGAGGCCCACCCCCGGGACCTCTCCCGCGAATAGCCAAGTCTCGTCATGAGAGTTCACTTGCATGAAGAGAGCGAACCCTCTAACTTCATGAGAGTCGACTCTCACCACGCGATGACAAGGACCTCACCATGCCCACCCCTACCTCCACCCCCGCCTCCCGCACCATCGAGCTGACCGGCGGGCTGTCCGTCACTGTCGAGGAGTACGGCGAGAACACCGAGGGCACCGGCGTGCTGATACTGCACGGCGGTGCCGGCCCGCGCACGGTGGCCGGTATCTCGTCCGCACTGTCCGAGCACGTGTACGTCGTCACGCCGACCCACCCCGGCTTCGACGGCACTCCCCGCCCGGAGCGGTTCGACACCGTCGCCGACCTGGCCGTCGCGTACCTGGATCTGCTCGACACCCTGGATCTGAAGGGCGTCATGGTGGTCGGCAACTCCATCGGCGGCTGGATCGCCGCCGAGATGGCCCTGCGCGACAACCACGGCCGGATCGGCGCGCTGACCCTGCTGAACGCGGTGGGCATCCACGCCCACATGAAGGAGAACCGGGTCGTCGACCCGCGCGCCCTGGCCCCGGCCGAGGTGAGCCAGTTGTCCTTCGCCAACGCGCGGTTCCGCCCCGACTTCGCCTCGTTCAGCGATGCGCAGCGGACCGCGGCGGTCGCCAACCAGAAGACCCTCGCCGTGTACGGGGGCGAGGGGTTCACGTACGACCCGAAGCTGCGCGGCCGACTGCACCGGGTGACCGTGCCGGTGCTGGTCGTCTGGGGCGAGGAGGACGGCATAGCGCCCCTGAAGTACGGGCGCGGCTACGCCGACTCGTTCCCCCACGGACACTTCGCCCCGATCCCCGACGCCGGGCACTTCCCGCAGATCGAGCAGATGGGACGCACCCTCGGAGCCATCGGCGACTTCGTCAGCACGATCGTCAGGCCCGACGCTTCGGCCTGACCGTCTCGAACTCCGGCCCGTCTCGTCAGAAACGGCGCTTGTCCTGTCCCTATGCCGCACCGCTGATGTCGGCGGCAATGAAACGCCGGTGGAGCGGACTGAAGCCTGTCTCGGGTGTACCGGTGATTCCGGCCTTCTGGATCGCGGGTGCGAGCCGTTCGGTGAAGAAGGTCTCGAATGCCTGCTGGGATTCCCACACATCGGTCACGTGGAACCCCTGGGCATCGAACCAGGCCACGTGCACCTGGCCACCAGCCGCCGGGGTCTCCTCCCAACCGACCACATCCCGCACCATGTCGTACTGCTCCGGCGTGACCCCTGCCCAATGCATCGACATCACCACAGCCATGTCCAGCCCCCTTGCTGCTCGTAGTGCCAAACGCGGGTACCAGCACGGAAATCGTTCCACCCCGCGGGCCTTGCCGGACAGGGCGCGTAGAGGCGTACCGGCGCGGTCCCGCACGCGGCCCTCCACGCGGGCTCGACCGTAGGTGTCCCCTGCCGCCGCGATGAGTTCTGGTCGGCGCGCGAGTCTGTTCTGGTGAGCGCCGTTGGACGTCGTGGGACGTCCTGCGACGCTGCCCGGCACCAGACATCACGGAGGACACCATGACGACCACGCCGAGTGACCCGACCACCGCGCTGCCCGGCGGCCCGCCCGTCGTCGACCTGGCCACCTGGCAGGCCGCCCGTGACGAGCTCCTGGTCCGCGAGAAGGCCCACACCCGCGAGGGCGACGCCCTCGCCGCGGCTCGCCGCCGGCTGCCGATGGTGGAGCTCGACGGGACGGTCGAGGTCGTCGGACCCGACGGCCCGGTCCCGTTCCTGGACCTGTTCCAGGGCCGCGACGAGCTCGTGGTCTACCGGCACATGTGGTACGACGGCGCGCCGCACCAGGGGCAGTGCGAGGGCTGCACCACCACGGCCTGGCATGTGAAGGACGCCGTCTACCTCAACGCCCGCGGCGTCTCGTTCGCCGTCCTGACCTCGGGCCCGTGGGTCGAGGTGGCCTCCTACGTCGAGTTCATGGGCTACACCCAGCCCTGGTACTCGGTGCGCGGTGTGGACGCGCCGATCGGCGGAGGAATGGGGCACATCATCTGTTTCCTGCGCGACGGCGATCGCGTGTTCCTCACCTACTCCACGACGGGCCGTGGCAACGAGCCGGTCAACGGGTCCCTCGCCCTGCTCGACATGACGCCCTACGGCCGCGGCGAGGAGTGGGAGGACAACCCCGAGGGCCGGACCGTGATCGGCGATGTCCGCGAGGGGCACCCGTCCCAGGGCCGCCAGGCCTGCTGGTACTGGCGCTCGGACGCGGACGGGAACGCCACCTGGGGCCCGACCAGCCGGCCCGTGCCGCAGTGGACCCGCCCCGGCGCGACCCCTGTGGAGACCCTCGGCCGGCACGGCCACCACCACTGACGCGCCTTCGTCGACGGCGTCGGCAAAAGGAGGCCGGGTCCACGTATCGTCCGAGTGCCAGTACCGCTATCGGCGTCGCCACTCCTCGGCCAGCAGTTCGTACGAGCGCACCCGGTCCGCATGGCCGTGGGTGATGGTCGTGATCAGCAACTCGTCGGCCCCGGTGGCCTCCTGGAGCTGTTCCAACTGGTCGGCGACGTGTCCCGGGGAGCCCACGAACTGGGTCTCGACGCGATCCGCGACCAGCGCCCGGTCCGGGTCGCTCCACACGTGGGCGCGGGCCTCCTTCGGCGTCGGGAACTCGATGGCGCCCTCGGCGGTACGGATGCTGCGGACCCAGAGCCCGTATCCGGTGGCGAGTTCGCGCGCGGTCCCGTCGTCCTCGGCGACGACCACGTCCGCGGACACGCTGACGTACGGCTTGTCGAGGACGTCGGACGGCTGGAAGGCGGCGCGGTAGCCCTCCGCCGCCTCCAGCACCGTGGCCGGACTGACGTGGTAGTTCGCCGCGAACCGCAGCCCGTTGCGGCCGGCGACCGTGGCGCTCTCCCCGCCGCTGCTGCCCAGGATCCACACCTGCACGTCCGCGCCCTCGCCCGGGACGACATGCGCCTCGACGCCGTCCGCCGACCGGTACGTCCCCGCGAGCAGGGCGAGGATGTCGTCGATCTGCTCGCCGTAGTCCTGCGACCGGGCGTGCGGCTGTTGGAGCAGCGTGCGCTGGAGGGCGATACGGGGTGAGCCGAGCAGGTACTCGAAGGAGAACCGGGGCGGGATGCGGAGACCGTTGGGGGCGCGGCCGTCGACCACGGGGGTCGCGGTCGGCAGCGGGGCGGTGGGCCCTCCCGGCGGGCGCCCGCCGGAGCGGCCGAGGCCCAGGTCGAGACGGCCGGGGTGCAGGGCGTCGATCAGGCCGAACTCCTCGACCGTGGAGAGCGCGGTGCGGTGCCCGAGCTGTACGGCGCCCGAACCGAGCCGGATCGTGGAGGTGGCGGAGGCGGTCAGGGCGAGGACCACCGCGGGTGAGGTGCCGGCGACTCCCGGGTTGAGGTGGTGCTCGGCGAACCAGTAGCGGGCGTACCCGAACCGCTCCGCCTGCCGGGCCAGGTCGATGGAGTTGCGCAGGGCCTCGGTCGCGGTGGAGCCGGAGGAGATCGGGACGAGGTCGAGGACGCCGAGGGGGATGTCGGACATGGGGCGGGGCTCCTCAGCGGTCGGCGGGGACGGACGCGGACGCGGGGGCGGACACCGGCCCGGACGCCCGCTGGGACGCCGGCTCCGCCGCAGCCTCGGGCGTCGCGAGCACCGGCCCCCACGCGAACGGCGGGTCGGGGATCTCGCGGCGCAGTACCGGAGCGACCTCCGACTGGAAGCGCTCGAGGGAGTCGCGGTGCTGCGCGTCGCCCAGACCGCTCGCGTCCGCGTGCAGATGCAGCACCGTGTGTCCGAACCGCTCGTGGTAGCGGTGCACCTTGTCGATGATCTGCTGGGGACTGCCGATGAGGGCCGAGCTGCGCTCGACGAAGTCCTCCAGTGTCGGGAAGACCGGCTCCAGTCCCAGGCTCTTCTGGAAGGCCAGGTTCCCCTCGAACACCGGGCGGTACGCGGCCAGCGCCTCCTGCGACGTACGGGCCGCGTAGAGGCCCGCCGTGCCCGCGCCCACCGCGATGTCGGCCGGGTCGTGGCCGTAGTGCTCCCAGCGCTCGCGGTAGTAGCGGATCAACTCGGCGTAGGGCTCTATGGGGTTGGTGACGTTGGCGGAGAAGAGCGGGTCGCCGTAGCGGGCGGCCAGGTCGACCGACTCCTTGCTGGTCGCGCTGCCGTGCCAGACCCGGATCGGCTGCTGATACGGCCGGGGCCACACCTCCGCGTCCTTGAGGGCCGGGCGGAAGCGGGTCTCGGCGGTCACCTTGTCCTGGCGCCAGATCTTGCGGAACACCTCGTAGCTCTCGGCGTTGCGGTCCCACTGGTCTTGGGGGGTGACGTCGAAGAGGTCGCGCTGGGCGGCGCCGTTGCCCTTGCCGATGATCAGGTCCAGGCGACCGTCGGAGAGGTGGTCGAGGGTCGCGTAGTCCTCGTACGCGCGTACCGGGTCGAGCAGGCTGAGCGTCGTCACGGCCGTGAACAGGCGGATGCGCTTGGTGAGCGCGGCGACGTGGCTGAGCACGACGGGCGGCGAGGACGAGATGAACGGCCGCTCGTGCCGCTCCCCCACGCCGAAGCCGTCGAAGCCCAACTCCTCGGCGAGCAGGGCGTTGTCGAGGACCTCGCGGAACCGGTCGTGCGTGGGCTTCCGCACGCCGGTGATCGGGTCCGGCCGGTGCACGATCAGGGTGATGGCCAGGAATTTCATGACGCCACCCGCTCGTCGCGCACGTGGTCCGGGTGGGCGAGGCCGAGGTGGTCGCGCAGGGTCGTGCCCTCGTACTCGGTGCGGTACACGCCGCGCTCCTGGAGCAGCGGGACCACGGTGTCGGCGAAGGTGTCGAGGCCGCCGGGGGTGATGTGCGGGACGAGGATGAAGCCGTCACTGGCGTCGGCCTGCACGAAGGAGTCGATGGTCTCGGCGACGGTGGCCGGGGAGCCGACGAAGGCCTGCCGGTTGCCGGTCTCGATGACCAGATCGCGGATGGACCACTTGTTGGCGGCCGCGAGCTCCCGCCACTCGCGGGCCGTGGCGAGCGGGTCGCGGTACATCCGGACCTGGGCGCGGCCCCGGGCGATGGTGTGTTCGCCGAGGTCCGGGTCGATGTCGGGCAGGGGACCTTCCGGGTCGTACGCGGACAGGTCGCGGTTCCAGACGAACTCCAGGTGCTTGATCGCGGTGGCGCCGCTGACCTGCTGGCGGCGCACCTCGCGGGAGATCTCCTCCGCCTCGGCGTCCGTGTCGCCGAGGACGAAGGTCGCGGCGGGCAGGATCAGCAGCTGGTCGCGCTCACGGCCGTAGCGGGCGAGGCGTCCCTTGACGTCCGTGTAGAACGCCTGGCCCTCCTTGAGGGTCGCGTACCGGCTGAAGATCGCGTCGGCGCTGGAGGCGGCGAACTCGCGCCCCTCGTCGGAGTCGCCCGCCTGGAAGATCACCGGGCGTCCCTGCGGGCTGCGCGGGACGTTGAACTGCCCCTGGATGTCGAAGTGTTGGCCCTGGTACACAAAGGCTCCGGCCTTCGCGTCACGCAGGAAGGTACCGGTTTGCTGGTCGGCGACGATCTCGTCCCCGTGCCAGGAGTCGAAGAGCTCGTTCGCCGTGGTCAGGAACTCCTTGGCCCGGGAGTAGCGCTCCTCCTGCGGGAGGAAGCCGCCGCGGCGGAAGTTCTCGCCGGTGAAGGCGTCCCAGGAGGTGACCACGTTCCAGGCGGCTCGGCCGTCGGAGAGGTGGTCGAGGCTGGCGAACTGGCGGGCCACCTCGTAGGGCTCGTTGAAGGTGGAGTTGATGGTGCCGGTCAGGCCGAGGTGTTCGGTGACGGCGGCGAGCGCGGTGAGGATCGTGAAGGTGTCGGGGCGGCCGACGACGTCCAAGTCGTAGACTTTGCCGCCCTGTTCGCGCAGTCGCAGCCCTTCGGCGAGGAACAGGAAGTCGAACTTGGCGCGCTCGGCGGTGCGCGCGAAGTGGGCGAAGGAGCTGAACTCGATGTGGCTGCCGGCCTCGGGGTCGCTCCACACGGTGGTGTTGTTGACGCCGGGGAAGTGCGCCGCGAGGTGGACCTGCTTGCGGGGCTTGTCCTGTGACGTGCTGCTCATGGGTGGGTCCCTCCGGCTCAGGCGGTGGCGGCGTAGCGGTTGGCGGGGCGGGAGAGGCCGAGCAGCCCGCGCAGGGTGTCGGACTCGTACGACTGCCGGAAGACGCCCCGGCGCTGGAGTTCGGGCACGAGGCCCCGGGTGACGGCGGGGAGGTCGTGGCCGACGACGGCGGGACGCAGCCGGAAGCCGGACAGTCCTGCCTCCCCCAACTCCTGCAACAGATCGGCCAGTTGGTCGGGTGTGCCGGTGAAGATCCGGGCATCGCTGGTGTACGGGTATCCGGCCAGGGCGTCGAGACGCTCGCGGCGGACCGCTGCGGCGGCCGGGTCGTCGTCCAGGAACACCACGAGGTCGCCGAAGAGGTGCAGGGGTTCGTCGGCGCGGCCGGCCGCCGTCCGCTCGGCGCGGATCTCCTCGACGATGGCACGGGCCTGGCCGGCGTCGTGCGGGGTGACATAACCGATGTCGGCGGCCCGGGCCACCAGTCGGTAGGGGACGGTCGCGTGGGCCAGGGCGCTGACGATCGGCTGGCCCTGCGGCGGGCGGGGGGTGATCGAGGGGCCCTTGACGCTGAAGTGCTTGCCCTCGAAGTCGATGTAGTGCAGTTTGTCGCGGTCGACGAAGCGTCCGGTGGCGACGTCCCGGATCTCCGCGTCGTCTTCCCAGCTGTCCCAGAGCCGGCGCACCGCTTCGACGTAGTCCGCGGCCTCGTCGAAGAGGTCGGTCGTCAGCTCGCGCAGGGCCGGGCTGTCCAGGTCCTCGATGCGCAGCGGCGGGAGCGTACGGCGGCCGAAGTGCGCGGCTTCGTGCGCGCGGGCCGACACCTGCACCCGTACGCCGGCACGGCCCGTGCTGACGTAGTCGAGGGTGGCGATCGCCTTGGAGATGTGGAAGGGCTCGGTGTGGGTGACGACGGCGGTCGGGACCAGTCCTATGTGGCTGGTCAGCGGGGCGACGCGGGCGGCGATCAGGACGGCGTCCAGGCGCCCGCGGACCTGGTCGGTGCGGCTGTCGGGCTCGGTGAGGTGCGAGGACTGGAGTCCGAGGGCGTCCTCGATGGTCACGAAGTCGAGGAGACCGCGCTCGGCCTCGGTGACCAGGTCCGTCCAGTACCCGGCGGTGAGCAGCTCACGGGGGCGGGCCACCGGCTCGCGCCAGGCGGCCGGGTGCCAGCCGGCGCCGTCGAGTGCGACGGCGAGGTGCAGAGGGGGGGACGAGGGGGAGGAATCGGGCAGCGAAGATGATGCGGACACGGAGGGGGTGCCTTCCTGGTCGACCGTACGAGAGCGCGGCCCTCTACGCGGAGGGCGCGGCGGCGGGGTGACAGGTCAGGGACGACAGAGCGCGCCGGCCACGCGCTGGAGATCGATGTGCGGCCGGGAGTGCAGGTGCACACGGCGGCGCGGGACGAGCGCCATGACGCGGAGAGCGGACCCGACTCGCACGTCCCTCACCTCCGCTTTTGTGTCCCGGCGGGCCCGTGGCCGCGCCGACATCGTGAATCCCTTCAACTCAACGGTCCGCCTACGCCGTCTGTTCCTGCTGGGCGCCAGGAGTTCGGACGAGGAGGAAGTCCGAGCGGCGGCGCAGGGTGAAGCCGATCGACTCGTAGAGCCGGATCGCGCCGGTGTTGGTCGCGGAGGCATGCAGGAAGGGCGTGTCTCCGCGCTCCCTGATGCCGGACGCGATCGCGCGGACCAGTCGCGTGGCCAGGCCCTTGCCGCGGTGGTCCGGGGCGGTGCAGACCGCGCTGATCTCCGTCCAGCCGGGCGGTCGCAGCCGTTCGCCGGCCAGGGCGATGAGCCGGCCGCGGTGCCGGATGCCGAGGTAGGTGCCGAGTTCGACCGTGCGGGGCAGGAAGGGCCCCGGCTCGGTCAGGGCGATCAGGTCCAGGATCTCGGGGACGTCGTCGGGCCCGAGCCGGACCGCTTCGGGGGCGGGCTCGGCGCGCAGCGCGGTGTCGACCAGTTGTACGCCCTGGCCGTGCTGGACCGTTTCCCAGCCCTGGGGCGCCGACTTCGCCCCGGTCACGGGGGTGACGGTGCCGGGGCCGACGAGCGCGGCGAGGTCGTCCCAGGCGCGCGGGTCGGCCGGGTCGGCGAGGGCGGTGAACGGGGAGACGTCCAGGGGGTAGCGGGCGGCACGTCCTACGCGCTCGGCGAGGTGGGCGTGCGGGCCGGTCAGCGCTGCCCAGGCGGCGTTGTCCAGGATGTGGGGTGTCGCCGGGCTCTGCGGCGGGGTCGGTCGGGCAACGGTGGACATGGTGGTGTCGGACCTCCGGGAAGCGGTCAGGAGTTGTCGAGCGGCAGGCCGGGCGGGTTGATCCGCGAGGTGCTGACGGCCTCGTTGGAGAGGTTCCAGGCGGCGAGCCACTTGGCGTACTGACCGTCCTTGATGAGGTGGTTGATCGCGTCGGCGACCGGCTTGGCCAGCCCGCTGTCCTTCTTCGCGGTGGCCGCGATCAGGCCCTGGAGGGTCGCGCCCGCGCCGGAGAACTTGCCCGCGTTGCGGGTCGGGTTGGGCGTCTTGGCCGTCTGGGTGATGTGGTACGAGATACCGGGGTTGGGTCCGAAGTACGCGTCGATCTTCCCGCTGGACAGCGCCAGATAGACGCTGTTGTTGTCCTGGAAGTATTTGACGGTGAGCTTCTTGCCCTCCTTCGCGAGCTTCGCCTTCCACTCGAGCAGGATCTTCTCCTGGTTGGTTCCGGCGCCCACGGAGACGGTCTTGCCGGCGAGGTTCTCGTAGTCGCCGGCGAAGTTCCAGGTGCTCTTCTTCTGTACCTCGAAGGCGAGGTTGTCCTGCCGGTAGGAGGCGAACTCGTACTTCTTCTTGCGTTCCTCGGTGTCGGTGACGTTCGTGAAGGCGACGTCGACCTTGCCGCTGTCGATGCCGACGAACAGGTTCTCCCAGGTCGAGTTCTTCACCTCCGCCTTCAGTCCGAGGACGGCTGCGACCAGTCGGCCGAGGTCGGGTTCGGCACCGGTGAGGGTCTTCTGGTCCTGGCCGACGTACGCCAGCGGCGGGAACCCGGCGGGCAGCGCGCCGACGCCGATGACCAGCTTGCCGCTCTTGGCGACGGACTTGGGCAGTTCGGCGCTGATGGACTTGACCTCGGACACCTTGAGGTCGGTCTGCCGTGCGGCGCCGTTGGAGAGCGCGCCCACGGTGACGGTGCCGGCGGCCGCGCTGTCGGAGGTGGTGGCGGCGTCGCTCTCGCCGCCGCAGGCGGCGAGTCCGGCGGCGAGAGCGGCGACGGCGGTGGAGGCGGTGAGGCCACGGAGGAGTCTGCTGCGGAGGGTGAGGGTGCGCATGGCTGTCCTTGTCCGATGCTCGTGAGTGAACCGTGTGGTGGGGAAGGCGCGGTGGGGGAAGGCGTGATGGGTGAAGGTGCGGTGGGTCAGGGTGCGGTGAGGGGGGAAGTTCAGAGGACCTTGCTCAGGAAGTCCCTGGTCCGCTCGTGCGTCGGGTGGTCCAACACCTCGGTGGGCGAACCCTGTTCGACGACGCGACCCTCGTCGAGGAAGACGATGCGGTCGGCCACCTCGCGGGCGAAGCCGATCTCGTGGGTCACGATGACGAGCGTGGTGCCGCTGGTGGCCAGGTCCTTGATGACGGCGAGTACCTCGCCGACCAGCTCGGGGTCGAGGGCGGAGGTCGGCTCGTCGAAGAGGATGACTCCGGGCCGCAGCGCGAGGGCACGGGCGATGGCGACCCGCTGCTGCTGGCCGCCCGACAACTGGCGTGGATAGGCGTCGGCCTTGTCGGCCAGACCCACACGGTCGAGGAGGGTGCGCGCGAGCTCCCTGGCCTCGGGCCGCTTCAGCCGTCGGGTCGCCACCGGCGCGGCCGCCACGTTGTCCAGCACCGTCAGATGCGGGAACAGGTTGAAGTTCTGGAAGACGAACCCGATCCGGCTGCGTTGGGCCAGGATCGCCCGCTCGGTCAGCTCCTTGAGCCGCTCGCCGTGCCGGCGTACGCCGATCAGCTCGCCGTTCAGGCTGACATGGCCGATCTCGGGCTTCTCCAGGTGGTTGATCACCCTGAGGAGGGTGGACTTGCCGGAGCCGGACGGGCCGAGGATCACGGTGACCTCTCCGGGCCGCACGGTCAACTCCACTCCGTTCAGGACGCGTTGGACGCCGTACCACTTGTGCACATCGCGCACCTCGACGGCGGCCGGTCGGATCCCGAGCGTCTCGCCGGTCATATCGCCGCCTCCTTGCGGACCCGGGCCCGCAGGTCACGCAGACCGGTGCGGACCTTCTGCAACGGGGTTGGCGGGAGGGAGCGCAGCGCGCCCCGCGAGTAGTACCGCTCGACATAGAACTGGACGACGGACACGACGCTCGTGAGGATCAGGTACCAGGCGGTGGCGGCCAGCAGCAGCGGCACGATGTCGCCGGGGTAGGTGGAGCCCATGCTCTGCACCGAGCCGAAGAGGTCGAGCAGCGAGACGTAGAAGACCAGCGAGGTGCCCTTGATCAGGCCGATCAGCTGGTTGACGTAGTTCGGGGTGATGGAGCGCAGCGCCTGCGGGAACACGATCCTCGTGAACTGGTAGCCCTTGGGCAGACCGAGTGCGGAGGCCGCCTCGTGCTGGCCCTGGTCGACGGAGAGGATGCCGCCGCGGACCACTTCCGCCGCGTACGCCGCCTCGTTGAGGCTCAGTCCGACGACCGCGACGACCATGTCGGTGGCGAGCCGGGACTCGTCGAAGGTGAGGAAGGCGGGGCCGAAGGGGACGCCGAGGCTCAGCGTCCTGTAGAGCGCGCTGAAGTTGTAGAGGAAGAGCAGGACGACGATGAGCGGCACGGAGCGGAACAGCCAGATGTAGACCCAGCTCACCGCACGCAGCACGGGGCTTTTGGAGAGTCGGGCCAGGGCGAGCAGGATGCCGCCGAGCAGGCCCAACACGGCGCTGTAGAGCGTCACTTCGAGGGTGATGAGCAGGCCGTCGAGGATCGTGGGACGCAGGAACCAGTACTGGAACCGGTCCCACTGGAAGAAGGGGTTGGTCGCCAGCCCGTGGACGATCTGGGCGACCACGACGAGCACGATCGCCGAGGCGATCCAGCGGCCGGGGTGGCGCAGGGGCAGCACGCGTTGTGCCGCGGCCGGGCGGGGCTCCGTCGTGCTCAACGGCACGGCGGAGCCCAGGGATTCACTCATGGAGGGCTCCAACGAATGCGGACACACCGCCGCCGGCCCGTACGACGGCGGTGCGCGCGGGGACAGACGGATGTCAGGGGGTACGGAGGGGGAGGCTCACCGACAGCGCACCAACAGGGTGGCGGGCGAGGGAGGTCGAGCCGTGCGGACGTTCAACGCCGCGGAAGGCGGAAGCGGTCAGCCCTGACAGAGACAGCGGGCGCCGCGGGAGCTACAACACAGTGCGGTGGCGAGGCAGCCGTGGCGCCGCGAAGCGGTCGTCCCGTCAGCTGCGTACATCGCGTTCACCGTCACCATTCCGCCCCGTTGGGCCTCGAACGCACCGGAATCGATCCGGTCCGATGCGGCGTAAGTTAGGCATGGCCCCAAACGAATGTCAACGCGCACCGGCCGGAATGACCACGTGGTGAGACCGCGCATATGCCTTCTTGACGGCTCCGCGGACCGCACCGAGACTGGCGGGGACGGTCACGATTGTCAGCGCCCGTCGTGCGGGTTCTCCCGTTCGACGCGGTTATCGGCCCCGGCCCGCTGACAGGCAACCCTTCCACCGCGACGGGGTGCCCCGGGTGACGACCGGGTCCCGCCGGTGCGGCGGGGCAAGCGTGGTCTCGCCTCTTCGCGAGCCCCGGACACGGGAGCGATGGGAATGGCCAGGAGGAGCACGAACGGTCTGACCAGGCGCCTGCACATCGATCTGCAGCGGGTCTCCAGCGCGTACTGGTCCAGGCGGTCCGTCCGTACTGGTCCACGCGGTCCGTCCAGCGCGTACTGGTCCCTGCGGTCCGTCCGGTCGGGCACGTCCCACGATCCGGACCGGCCCGTACGTCAGCGCAGTCACTCCGTTCCGCCACCGCCGCCCAACGGGTCGCGGGGGCTTCGACGTTCCCTGGAGAGTCATGCCCAAGACAGTGTCGCTCGCCGCCCCTCGCCCCCACCGCATCCGCAGCCGCATCGGCGTCGGCCTGGCCGGCGGTTTCTACCCGGCGCCGCACCGCTATCAGCTGTACCTCGCCGAGGGCTGTCCGCGCTCGCTGCGCATCTCGGTCACCCTGGAGCTGCTCGGTCTCCACGACTCGGTCGCCACCACGCTGCTGACGCTTCCCGCCGAGACACCCGACGCGTTCGCCGCGCTGCGCGGCGCGTACGAGGCCACCTGGCACCACTACGACGGTCCGCTCACCGCGCCCGCGCTGTGCGACCGTTGGAGCGGACGGATCGTGAGCAACCACACGCCGGACATCCTGCGTGACCTCGCCGGACTGCCGGTCTGCCAGAGCGACGCCCGCCTCCCACGGCTGAACCCACCGGCCCTCACCGCGGACATCGACGCCTTGCGCGAACTCCTCGACCGGGACGTCACCCCCGCCGCGCCGCCGCTTGCGCGCACGACGGCACTCCAGTCGCTGGACCGGCAACTCGCCTCGCACGTCTACGCCTTGGGCGACGAGCTGACGGCCGCGGACGTCGACCTCTGGGTGGGCCTGACCCGACTCGGCCCGACGGAGTCCCTCTCACCGTACGGTCGGCTCCGCGACTACGTACGTCGGCTCGACGCCCACCCGGCCTTCCACGGCAAGGTGCGCTGAGCGCGTACGCCGGGGCCGGTAGGGCCCGGGCCCCGGCGCCGTGTCGGCTCAGCCCTTGGCGCGGGTGAAGACGAGCGTGCCGGTGACGGTCGTCAGGCCGCGGATCATGCCCATCTGGTTCCAGCCCATGTCGAACTGGTCGCGGTCCACGGTGAACTCCGCGGTGAGCGTGACGGTGTCGGCGCTCGCCCCGGTCACCCGGCCGGTGACGGGCTGCGGCCGGCTGATGCCGCGCACGGTCAGCTGCCCGTTGATCTCCACGGTGTCGTCCTGACCGAGGACGGCGTCGCGGACGGCGAAGGTGATCGTGGGGTGGCGGTCGGCGTCGAAGAGGTCGGCGGAGCGGAGGTGCTTGTCCCGCTTGGCGTTCTTCGTGTCCAGGGACGCGACATCCAGGGTGATGGTGCCGCGGGCGGTCCCGTCGGGCTGGACCTCGCCCTCTCCGACTACTCCGGTGAAGGTGCCCTTCACGGTGACCATGCCCCACATCGTCTTGTGCTTGATGGCGACGGCGGTACGGGCGGGGTCGAGCTGCCACAGGCCGGTTTCGACGGCGACGGTCATGAGAGTTCTCCAGACGGTTACGGGCAGTGCACAGGGGTGCGCGACGCACGGGGGCGCGCGGCACACGGGGACTGTGGGGACAAACGCGGTCATCCAAATTTGGATGACTCCACGCTAGCCGGTTCTTCAAATTTGGACAACCGGTAGACTGTGACACTATGGCCGACCCTTCCGCCCCCGCTGACCTGCCCGAACGCGAGCCGTCGGGCGACGGTGAGCTGCTGCCCGCCCCGCTGCGGGCCTGGATGCGTCTCCTGGCGGCGGCCGGGGCGATCGAGCAGCAACTGCGCGCCCGCGTCAAGGACACCCTCGACGTCTCGCACGACGAGTTCCTGGTGCTGTGCCTGCTGGCCGATCAGCCCGGATCCAGCCTGCGGATGACCCAGATCGCGGAACTGCTGGGCCGCCCCAAGACACGGCTGACCTATCAGGTGGCGTGTCTGCAGCACGCGGGACTGATCACACGGCGCTCGGCGTGCGGCGACCGGCGCGGTATCGAGGTGGCCCTCACGGACAAGGCGCGTCGGCTGCTGCGCGAGTCCACGGGCCCGCTGGCCGACGCCGTCTCGCAGGCCATAGCGCAGACGGCCTGCGCGCAGCGGTACGAGGCACTGCACGACTTGCTGCCACCCTCGCCACATCCCGGTGGGGACTCCGGGCAGGTCGAGGGTGGCGATACGGCCCCCGAGGGGCCGGGGAAGTAGCCCCTCAGGGGATGGACCGGCGGATCAGAACCCGGGGAAGACGCGTCGCAGGTCGTCCAGGGTGAGGGTGTCGCCCTTGAGGGTCACCTCGGCCGGGGTGTGGGCGGCGGCATGGCGGCCGGTGACGAGCCGCAGCCACCACTCGGCCGGTGCGCTCAGGACGGCGTCGGGCTCGGCCGGCTCGTCGGTGAGCGCGACCGCGTCGACCAGGTCGAGCCCGAACGCGCGCCGGGGAGCGGTGGTGTGGACCGCGAGGCGAACCTGCCTCCCACCGAGGGCCTCGACCTTGCCGAGGAAGCCGATGAGCAGTCCGGACTGGTCGAGGAGCGGCTCGACCGCGGCGGGCGCCAGGACCGCCGTACGGTCGAAGGCCACCTCGACGTCCCAGGTGTGGTGGGTGAACTCGCCGAGCCGCAGACCCGCCACCGTCGCGACGTCCACGGGCGCGGGCAGGAAGCCGAGGTCGACCCGGAGTTCGGCACGGGCCTGCGGGTCGAGAGCCTCGTACCCGCGCACCAGCGCCTTGTTGGCGGTCACGAAGCTCTCGGCGCGCTCGACCGGGGACATCGCGTCCCAGCGCGCCCACACCGACTTGTTGAAGTCGCCGTCCTTGGGCCCGGTGCCGTTCAGCGCGCCCTCCAGGGAGGCGAGGCCGATCTCCGCGCCGCTGCCCAGGTGGCTGAGGACCTGGGACACGTCCCACTCCGACGCCCCGGACGGCCGGGTGAGGTCGGCGGTGGCGAGCCCGTGCACCACGGCGGTCAGGTAGTCGTGTCCGCCACGCAGGGCGTCGATGGTCTGGTCGGCACGGTCGTTCATGTCTCAACTCCGTCGAAGTGAAAGCGGTTTGTGTCGGTACGGAGGGTTCAAGGGTTCACACCGCGGTCTGGAAGGACCGCTTGGAGAAGCCCATCATGAAACCTTCGACGGTGGTGCGCACCGCCCGGTCGGCACTCGGGGCGGCGCCCAGCGTGACGAACAGCGGGATGTAGTGGTCGACCGTCGGATGGGCGTACGGCATTCCGGGCGCCCTGGTCCGGAAGGCCGCGAGTTCGTCGACGTCGCCGCGGGCGAGCGCGTCGGCGACCCAGGTGTCGAAGTCCGAGGACCAGCGCGGCACTTCGCCCTTCGTCAGCATCCCGCGGGTGAGGAAGGGCAGCCCGTGCGTCATGAACCCCGAGCCGATCACCAGGACGCCCTCCTCCCGCAACGGGCCGAGCCGGGCGCCGAGTTCGAGGAGCCGGCCGGGGTCGTGGGTGGGCAGGCTGAGCTGGAGCACCGGGATGTCGCCCAAGGGGTACATGGCCATCAGCGGCACCCAGGCTCCGTGGTCGAGGCCGCGGGAGGGGTGCTGGTACAGCGACTCGCCGTCCGGCATGGTCCCGGCCACGCGGTGCGCGAGGGCGGTCGCGTCGGGGGTGTCGTACGTCATCGTGTAGTAGCGCGGGTGGAAGCCGCCGAAGTCGTAGACGAGCGGGGTGTGCGCCGCCGGGGCCGACAGGCACAGCGGTGCCGCCTCCCAGTGTGCGGAGACGATCAGGACGCTCTTCGGCTTCGGCAGGGACTGGGCCCACTCGAACAGTTCTCGCAGCCATGGTCCGTCGTCGAACAGCGGGGGCGCGCCGTGGCTCAGGTACAGAGCGGGGAGCGGTCCGTCCGCGGGCGTCCACGCACGCTGGGACCGGGCTCGCGGCAGCGCGTCGATCAGGAACCGGTCGTACGCTCCGGCGGGCACCTCGGGATCAAGGAGGGAGTTCATGCCGGTCCTTACGTGGGTGAGGATGCCCCGGCTTGCGGGTTCAGGGTATTAACTTGAACATTCAACTTTGACATTAGGTCATCCCATTTGAGACGTCAACCAAACGGCCGCGGACGGAGGCGCCGGAGGTCCGAAGAAGGGCGCCGTACGCGATCGGAAGTAGTCCGATCTCCGTATGCGGGATCGGACGCCGGTTGGACGCGGTGGCCGACGGGCTTCACTAGGGTCGGCCGGAGTCCACGGTCAGGTGCAGCTCAGCGGTGGACCGTCCGGAGTTCGGGCTGCCCGCCGAAGGAGTCCACCGCGTGTCGCACCATCCCTCCGTTCCCTCGCCCCACGACCGGATCACCGGCCCCCACCCCGCCCGGCACACCGCGTTGCTCCTGCTGCGCGGGTACACCGACGGCGACGCGCGGACCGTCGCCTCGGCCCTGGACACCCTGGACGATTCCGCCCTCGACGACACGTACACCTATCTCTGTGCCGTCATGGACGTCACCCTGCGCCTCACCCTCACCGCCCAGCCCGCGGCCCGTGACGTGGGCCGGGCCGCCGAACAGGCGGCCGCGGCGGCTCCCCCGCACTACGAGTTCGCCTTCGGGCAGGCGGTCCGGGCCTGGGCGGCGGGCGACACGGAGGCCCTGACCCGCGCCGCCGACGCGGACCTCCCGGGGGCCGTGCATCTGCTGGCCGTGATGACCGTGGCCCTGGGCGTCTCCGTCCTCGACCACGACGGCCTGAACGCCCTGCTCAACTGCCTCCCGGAAGATCCGCGTTGATCGCGACCACCGCCTGATCGGCGCCCCCGGGATCAGGGCCGCGCGAACCACACCGTCCACCCAATGGTGGCCGTCCGATCAACGGCGGCCGTCCGTTCATCGGCGACCACCCCCGTGGCGCCGCGCCGACTCGCTCTCCTGGGCCATGCGGCGCAGCGCCATCAGCGCGGGTTCGAGCAGCACCGTGAGCAGCAGCGCGCGCTCGGCCAGTTCCAGCGGGTCGTCGATTCCGTCCAGCTGGTCGAGGTCGAGCGCCGCGGTGCGTTCGGCCAGCCGGGCGTACGGCACGAGCGCGCCCCGGTCGAGCGGCACGCCCAGACCGCGCAGCGAGCCCAGGGTCTCGGCCAGAGTCGCCCGCGCGGGCGCCGACTTGTGGACGTCCCAGTCCAACTCCTCGACGAGCGCGTCGACTTCGGCCCGTTCAGTGGAGTCCTCCGCGGAATCCTCGGCGGGCCCGATCGAACCGAGGGTGAGACCGAGCAGGCGATGGGTGTCGCCGGTGTGCTCCGCCAGAGCTCCCAGGACCTCCCGGGCGGTGCTGACGGACAGCCCCCGGACGCCGGTCAGCGCGCGGATCAGGCGCAGCCTGCGCAGATGGTTCCCGTCGTACTCGGCCTGGGTCGCCGAGAGTTGCCGGCCGGCCGGGAGCAGCCCCTCGCGGAGGTAGTACTTGATCGTCGTGACGGAGACGCCACTGAGGCGGCTCAGCTCGGACATGCGCATCGGGTCGGCTCCGCTCTGGTCATTGGATACCTCTACTGTCTAAGATGGATAGCATAGGTATCCAATGGACGCTCCCCTGGGTCTCCGTCCGTCGAGCGCTCCTCTCGGCCTCCGCCCGTCGTCCTGCCTCTGAGGAAGAAGGCGCCACCGTGCCCACGCTCCCCTGGACCACCGTCAACGTGCCCGCACCGGACTCCCGGGCGTTCGTCATGGCCTCGCGCTTCGAGGTCCGTTCCTTCCGTGACGTACCGCGTTTCTTCCTGCGATCCCTGGCGGCGTGGAAGCAGGTGAAGGGCGCGCCCGGCGCGTACGGCGCCACGCTCGTCGCCCAGCCGCTCAAGCGCACCTTCTGGACGCTGTCGGCCTGGGAGGACAAGCGGGCCCTCTACACCTACGCGAAGACGGAACCGCACCGCTCGATCATGACCGGGCTGCGGTCCACGACGAGCGGCTCGGTCTTCACGTTCTGGGAGCTTCCGGCCTCGGAACTCCCCCTCGACTGGGCGGACGCCCGGCGACGGCTCGCCGAGCAGGAGCGCGCCGACGCCACCGGCGAGCGCGGACCTTCCGGCACCGGACCCGGCCCCGCCTGACACTCCACGCCCCTCCCCCGGACCAACTCTTCATCGCCCAAGGAGACGTACCGTCATGACGCTGTCCGAGCAAAGCCCGGCCCTGGACGACCCTTCGGTCGACCCGGCGCGCGAGCGACGAAGGGTGCCGCTGTGGCTCGCGATCGTCGCGTGCAGCGTGCCCATGTTCATGGTCGCGCTGGACAACCTCGTCGTCTCCACGGCACTGCGCACCCTGGCCGTGGACCTGGAGGCGTCCACCCAGCAGCTCCAGTGGTTCGTCAACGCGTACGTGCTCAGCTTCGCCTGCCTGCTGATGACGGGTGCCGCCCTGGGCGACCGTTTCGGGCGTCGGCGGGTGTTCGTGATCGGCATCGTCGTCTTCACCCTGGCCTCCGCCGGCTGCGGACTGGCCGACAGCAGCGCGCAGTTGATCGGCTGTCGCGCCGTCCAGGGCTTCGGCGCCGCGGCCGTGATGCCGCTGTCGCTGACCCTGCTCTCCCAGGCCGTGCCGGAGCGGCTGCGCGGCCTCGCCCTCGGTCTGTGGTCGGGCATCAGCGGGCTGGCGGTGGCGATGGGCCCGGTGGTCGGCGGTGCGGTGGTCGACGGGCTGGACTGGCGATGGATCTTCTGGATCAACGTGCCGGTGGGTGTCGTGGCCGTACCGCTCATCCTGCTCACGCTGCGCGAGAGCGCGCTTCCGGGCGTCCGCCTCGACCTGGTCGGGATGGTGCTGGCCGCCGCCGGACTGTGCGCCGTGGTGTGGGGCATCGTGCACGGCGACACGGACGGCTGGACGTCGGTGAAGGTGCTGGGGGCGTTCCTGGGGGGCGCGGTGCTGCTCGCCGTCTTCGTGGCCTGGGAGGCGCGGGTTCCCGAGCCGATGCTGCCGCTCTCGTTCTACCGGGTACGGGCCTTCACCCTGACCAACGTCGTCTCCGCGGCGATGTACTGCGGCGTCTTCGGTTCGCTGTTCCTGCTCGCCCAGTACCTCCAGATCGTGCCGCAGCGCACGCCGTTCGAGGCCGGAGTGCGCACCCTCGCCTGGACCCTGATGCCCATGTTCGTCGCCCCCGTCGCCGGACTGCTCTCCGACCGGGTGGGCGGCGGCCGGCTGATGGCCCTCGGGCTCTTCCTCCAGGGCGTTGGTCTCGGCTGGATCAATCTGGTGGCCGACATCGACACCCCGTACTCCTCCCTCGTCGCCCCGATGATCGTCGCCGGTGTCGGTATGGGCCTCGTGTTCGCCCCGACGGCCGCGGTCGTCCTCGGCTCGGTCAGCAAGGAGCACGCCGGCAAGGCCTCCGGCGCCAACACCACCGTCCGCGAGATCGGCGGCGCCCTCGGCATCGCGGTCCTCAGCTCGGTCTTCGTCGCCCACGGCGGCATGGGCACGCCCCAGCGGTTCATCGACGGTCTGCGCCCTGCGGTGTGGGTCGGCGTCGCGGTCGTCCTCGTGGGCGCGCTGTGCGCGTTGGGCATCCCGCGCGGGGTGCGACCGGAGGGGACGGGCGCGTGAACGCCGGTCCGCGCGGCGCTGAGCGAGAGGCGCGGTGCCCCCGTGGCGTTCCGTGCGCGGCGCGTCGCTGACCGCCGCGCCGCCGCAGCCTCCATCCTGGCCTGGTGCGGGCGCCCGTACCCGCCCACGCAGGTCCCGCGCCGCACCCACCCACGGAGAGCCATGGCCGCCGACAGCACGCCCCCCGCCGACGACACCCGCGTCCGGGCACGCGCCGCCGCGCTTGTGCGCCGGCCGAAGCTGTGGCTGGTGCCGACCGTGCTGTGCGGGCTGCTGGCGTTCCTGCTGTCGCTGCTCTACATGGGCGGCATCGTGAACCCGAACGGGGAACTGCACCACCTGCCCATCGGCATCGTCAACGCCGACCAGGGCAGACCGCTGCCCGGGCAGACCACGAACCTCGGCACACAGGTCACCCGCTCCATCACCGCCGACACCTCCGGCAAGGCCGACTGGCAACCCCTCACCCGCGCCCAGGCCCAGGACAGACTGGCCTCCGGCAAGATCTACGGCGCCCTGGTCGTCCCCGCCGACTTCACGACCACCGCCGCCGCCCTCACCACCGCGAACGCCACCACCCGGCCCACCCTGACCGTGCTCACCAACCCCGGCATGGGCAGTCTCGGCTCCTCCCTCGCGAGCCGGATCACCCAACAGGCCGCGCAGCAGGCCTCCCTGGCCATCGGCACGCAGCTGATGGATTCCCCCGCCACCGCGGGGGCCGACGCCACCACCCGCCTCGTGCTGGCCGACCCCGTCGCCGTCGCCACCCAGGTCGGCCACCCGATCGGCGACCACAGCGGTCTGGGACTGAGCGCGTTCTACTACACCCTGCTCCTCGTCCTCGCCGGGTTCCTCGGCGGCAACGTCATCAGCAACGGCGTCGACACCGCCCTCGGCTACGCCGACAACGAGATCGGCCCCTGGCACGCCCGCCGTCCCACCGTGCCCATCAGCCGCACCCAGACGCTGCTGCTGAAGATGGTCATGACCGCGGGGATCACCGTCCTGACCACCACACTGGTCATGATCGCCACCGTCGGGATGCTCGGCATGGACGCCTCGCACCTGCCCCTGCTGTGGATCTACTCCTACTGCGCGTCACTGGCCGTCGGCCTGGGCGTGCAGGCCATCAACGCCGCCTTCGGGGGCATCGGCCAGCTCGTCTCCATGTTCGTGTTCATCGTTCTGGGCCTGCCCTCCTCCGGTTCCACCGTCCCCCTCGAAGCCGTCCCGGGCTTCTACCGTTTCCTGAGCCTCTTCGAACCCATGCGCCAACTCAGCGTCGGCGTCCGCGCCATCCTCTTCTTCGACGCCCGCGCCGACGCCGGCCTCACCCGCTCCTGGATCATGATCGCCGTCGGCGCCGCCCTCGCCCTCCTCTTCGGCCTCGCCATGACCCGCTACTACGACCGCAAGCGCCTGGACCGCCTCACCCCCCAACCCTCCCGACTGATCGCGTAGAAGAGGTAACGCGAGACGGGAGGCCACACCGTGGGGGCAGGTCCTCGTCAAGGCCCGGTCGTGGCGTTGGAATCCCGCAGTCGCCGGACGGTTCCACCGACCTTCGCGCGCAGCGGTTCGAGGACCTTCGGCTCCGCGCTGATCGCCCAGCGGGGGCCGACGAGATAGGTGCCGCCGTAGATCGCAGCGCTGTCCAGCCAGGTCACCTTGTAGCGCTCTTCGGGGAACGTCGTGATGAGGTAGTCGCCGGTCTCGGTGTGGCAGGCGCCCTCGCGGAGTTCCGTCGCGTCGATGCGGATCGTGACCTTGCATCCGGTGAGGTTCGCGATCACCTCGACGTCCGCGGGCGCCACCACCTCGACGGCGGCGGTCTTCTTCGACGCCTTGCGCTCGGTGGCCGCCTCCTCCCCTCCGGCGTCGCAGCCCACGGTCAGGGGAAGCAGAGCCAGGCCCCCGGCGACCGCGGCCCGGTGCGCGAGCCGGGTGGGGGAAGGCGTTCGGCCGAGGCGTCCTTGCCGTCGCTGCTGAGGCACGTCGTCTCTTTCCTTCTCCGGTGCGGTTCGCGCGTACTCGACAAGGGATACGAAGGGACGCCGGGCCCTGTTCACGACGGGCCGTCAGGACGGGTGCGCCGGGGCGCCTCCTTCACCAGGCCACGGGCGGTTCGTGGACCCCGTACACGTCGTGCTTGAACCGGAGCCTGTCGAGGTCGGTGTCCGGGCGCAGGGTGGGGATCCGGCGGTAGAGGGTGCCGTAGACGACCTCCAGTTCCATCCGGGCGAGGGGCTGTCCCAGGCACTGGTGGACGCCGAAGCCGAAGGCGTCCGATTCGCGGGGGATGCATCGTTCTTTCGTCCGCGGAAGCCGTACGGGCGGGATCAGTCGCGGCAGATCTCACCCCGCTGCCGACGCGGGCAGGGCGTGATCGGTGCCAGCCACAGCGCGACGACGGCATCGGTCAGGCCGAGTGCGGTGTCGTGCCAACTGGACCGTGGTGTGGGGGTGTTGTCGGCGAGGGCGCGCTCGCGCTCGGCGCACATGTGCACCATCAGCTCCCGCGCCATGTCACTGCGCTCGGCGTGCACCTCGACCGGCAGGTCGGAAAGGCACCGGTGCAGCCGTTCGAGGACCATCCGCATCGACGGGGAGCTGAGGGTCTCGTCGATCACGATCCGGCGCAGCGCCGGGTCGGTCATCACCTGCGCGGTGAAGCGGGCGTACCAGGAGGGCCGGCCGAGCTCGGCCAGA
The DNA here is from genome assembly GCF_019091445.1 of Streptomyces sp. GbtcB7. Taxonomy (NCBI): domain Bacteria; kingdom Bacillati; phylum Actinomycetota; class Actinomycetes; order Kitasatosporales; family Streptomycetaceae; genus Streptomyces; species Streptomyces sp. GbtcB7. The sequence goes on along the minus strand of NZ_JAGXJM010000027.1, from coordinate 76,624 downwards.
TGTTCGGTGAGGGGGCGCACCAGGCAGGCCACCCAGTCGCGGATGTCGGCGCTCTCCTCGTCGATCTCGGCCAGCAGCCGCAGGCGCACCTGCTCGATCCGTACGAAGTGCTTGCGCACGATCGCCCGCACCAGGTCGGCCTTGGTGCCGAAGTGGTAGCCGACCGCGGCGTTGTTGCCCTGTCCCGCCGCCTCGCTGACCTGGCGGTTGGAGACCGCGTACACCCCTTGCTCGGCGTACAGCCGCTCCGCCGCGGTCAGGATCGACTCCCGTGTCGCACTGACCTGTTCGGCCCGTACGGTTCTGGCCGCCATGGCCGGTCACCACCTCACCGGGACTTCGCGCAGCCCTCCGACGACCAGTCCCTCGAGCCGTCGCAGCTCCTCGACCGGAACGCCCAGGTCGAGCGAGGGAAGCCTACGCAGCAGTACGTCGAGGACGACCCCCAGCTCGGTTCGGGCGAGCGCCTGTCCCAGGCAGGAGTGCGGGCCGACGCCGAACGCCAGATGGGTGTTCGGGGTGCGGTCGAGGATCATCTCCCCGGCGTCCTCGAAGGCGGTCTCGTCCCGGTTCGCGGCGGCCATGCTGCACAGCACAGTGGTGCCCTTGGGCAGTACCGTGTCGCCGACCTCGGTTTCCTCGCCGATGTAACGCGGCACGCCGAGCCCTGGGTTGGCGTCCATGCGCAGCGCCTCCTCGACCGCGGGGCGCACCAACGAGGGGTCCGCGAGCAGCCGCTCCCAGTGCCGCCGGTCGGCCAGCAGCATGGCGACCATCTTCCCGATCATGTTCGCCGTGGTCTCGTGCCCGGCGACCAGCAGGCCCTGGCCGGTGTACACCAACTCCTGCTCGGTGAGCCGGTATCCGGTCGGGTCGGTGGCCGTGAGGAGGTCGCTGAGCAGGTCGTCGCCCGGGTGCGCCCGCTTGGCGGCGACATGGGCGCTCATGTAGGCGACGAACTCGGCCTGCGCCGCGTCGATTTCCGCCTGGCCGTACTTGGTGAGGTTGAGCAGGGTGTCCGACCAGTAGGAGAACCGGTCCCGGTCCTCGTCGGGGACGCCGAGCAGATCGCAGATCACCCACACCGGCAGCGGAAAGGCCAAGTGGGCCTTCAGGTCGGCGGGTCGGCCGTGCTCCACCATGATGTCGAGGAGCCGGTCGGCCATCGCCTCCATCCCCGGGCGCAGCGCGGCCATCCGCTTGACGGTGAACCACTTGCTCACCATCCGCCGCCAGCGCCGGTGGGCCTCGCCGGTCTGCGGCATGGCGTTGGACATCTCGTCGTTGAAGGCCCCGCCCGATTCGGTGGCGGAGATCCGGGCGGCGTCGTCGGCGTTCAGCAGGCGGCTGAAGCGGGGATCGGACAGCACCTGTCTGACGTCCGCGTAGCGGGTCAGCAGGGATGCCTCGTCGCCGCTGGGCAGGCTCACGCGCGCCACCGGGCACCGCTGTCGCAGTCTCGCCCATTCCTCGGGGGGTCCCAGCGGTGTCGCGCCGGGGATCGGGTAGGTCAACGTCGGCTCGTCGTCGTGTACGTCCATCGCGGTCTCCTCCGCCTCCTCAGATTCAGCGGTCCCCTCCGATTCAGCCGTCTCCACACGATCAGGCAACCCCCTCCAGTAATCTAAGTCAAGCAGCTGCTTTAAAATCTGGCCATCGCAGCACCCAGACGGAGGCTCCGCCATGCCCGAGGCCCTTGCTCACCCCTCCGACTCCGGGACGAGCGGTCCGCCGCGGCCGGACACCGTCGTGGCGGTGCTGGCCTTCGCCGGGATCGTCGTCTCGCTGATGCAGACCCTGGTGATCCCCCTGGTCCCGGAGCTTCCCGGGTACCTGGGCGCCTCGGCCTCGGACACCACGTGGGCGATCACGGCCACCCTGCTCGCGGGCGCCGTCGCGACCCCGGTGGTGGGGCGTCTCGGTGACATGTACGGCAAGCGGCGGATGCTCCTGGCGAGCCTCGCCACGCTGGTGGCCGGATCCGCCGTGTGCGCGCTCAGCGACAGCCTGGCCCCGATGGTCGTCGGACGGACCCTGCAGGGCCTGTCGGCCGGTGTGATCGCGCTCGGGATCAGCATCATGCGCGACGAACTGCCGCCCGAGCGGCTCGGCGGGGCGACCGCGATGATGAGCGCCTCGCTGGGAATCGGTGCCGCGCTCGGTCTGCCCGCGGCCGCGTTCCTCGCCGACCACGCGGACTGGCACCTGCTGTTCTGGACCGCGGCGGGCTTCGGCGTGGTGGCGGCCGTACTCGTCATGACGCTCGTACCGGAGTCGTCCGTGCGCACCGGCGGACGCTTCGACCGGGTGGGCGCGGCCGGGCTGTCGGCCGCGCTGCTGTGTCTGCTGCTGGCAATCTCGAAGGGGGCCGACTGGGGCTGGGCGAGCGCCACGACCCTCGCCCTGTTCACGGTGGCCGTCGCCGTGCTGCTGGTGTGGGGCCGCTGGGAACTGCGTGCGGGACAGCCGCTGGTGGACCTGCGGACCACCGCACGGCGTCAGGTGCTGTTCACCAATCTCGCCTCCGCCGTGTTCGGCTTCTCGATGTTCGCGATGGCCCTGGTGCTGCCGCAGCTCCTGCAACTGCCGAAGGCCACCGGCTACGGCCTCGGGCAGTCGATGATGGTCGTCGGCCTGGTCATGGCGCCCAACGGCCTGGTGATGATGGCCACGGCACCGCTGTCCGCGCGGATCTCCAAGACCAAGGGGCCCAAGGTCACGCTGATGCTCGGCGCCCTCGTGGTCGCCGCCGGCTACGGCCTCGGCGTCACGATGATGTCCGCCATCTGGCAGCTCGTCCTCGTCTCCAGCATCATCGGGGCCGGCGTCGGGCTCGCCTACGGCGCGATGCCCTCGCTCGTCATGGGAGCCGTGCCCGTCTCCGAGACCGCCGCGGCCAACAGCCTCAACACACTCATGCGGTCCATCGGCACGTCGGTCTCCAGCGCGGTCGCGGGGGTCACCCTGGCCCAGATGACCAGCACGTTCGGCTCCGTGGCCCTGCCCTCCGAGGACGCCTTCCGGGTGGTCATGGCCATCGGTTCCGGCGCCGCCCTGGTCGCCTTCGGCTTCGCCGCCTGCCTCCCCCGCCGAAGCCCGCTCGCCGGCACCCCGTCGACGCCGGTGCCCGGGGAACCGTCCACGCCCGCGGACACTTCCGAGGGCAGTTCCGCGGGCACTTCGACGGGTACGGCCGTGGAGACGAGGCCATAGGCGGTAGGCCGCAGACCGACGGGGCCCGCGTGGCGACGCGCGGGCCCTCCCGCGGGCGGTGCTCAGAACGACGGTTCGCCGTGGACGATCTCCTTGGCATCGGCGTCCGTCGCCCATGCCCACGCCCGTATCGCCTCGTGCCAGCTGGTGCCCATGGCAATGGCCTGCCGCCAGGGGCGCATGGCCTTCGGCGGCATCCCGACCGCGAGGGCTCCCGCCAGCCGGTCACCGGTGCGGTAGATGGCCAGGAACCGACGCTCACTCATCTCGCCCTCCACCACGACGATCTCGTCGTGCCCGCGCAGATGGCCGAACGCCTGCACCTTCATATCGTACTGGTCCGACCAGAAGTACGGAATCGGGGCGAAGGGCCTGCGGGCCTCGGGGTGGAGCAGGTTGTAGGCGGCGGTGACGCCCTGCTCGGCGGCATTGGTCCGGTGCTCGATCCGCATCGACGTACCGAACAGCGGGTTGTACCAACGGGCGACGTCCCCCGCCCCGTACACCCCCGGCCCGGCCGCGCAGAACTGGTCGCACACCAGGCCGTCGGCCACCTTGAGGCCGCTGCCCTCGAGCCACCCGGTGTTCGGCACACACCCGATCGTGACCAACACCTCGTCGGCGTCCACGAGTTCACCGCCCGCGAGCCGCACACCGTCCTCCGTCACCTCGGTGACGGTCACACCGGTCCGCAGATCGACGCCGTGCTCCAGATGGGCCGCCGCGAACACCCGCCCGACCTCCTCGCCCACCGCGTGCGCCAGCGGAACCGGGGCCGGTTCGAGGAGCGTGACCTCCGTGCCCATGCCGCGCGCCACGGCGGCGGCCTCCGCACCGAGGAACCCGGCACCGACGATCACGAGTCGCCGACCGTGCCCCAGCCGTTCCCGCAGGGTGAGCGCGTCGTCCACCGTGCGCAGTACGTGCGCGCCCTCGCCGGGGAGCCTGCGCGGGCCTACCCCGGTGGCCACGATCAGACCGTCGTACGACAGTCGCGTGCCGTCGGCCAGCAGGACCGTACGAGCGGCCGCGTCGAGAGCCGTCGCGGCGACCCCCAGCCGCAGATCGAGATCGAGCCCGTCCAACTCCGCCTGCCCGCGCAGCGCCAGCCGCTCGGGCTCCCACCGCGCGCCGAGGACCTGCTTCGACAGCGGCGGCCGGTCGTACGGCGCGCGCGTCTCCGCACCGACCAGGGTCAGCGTGCCGTCGTACCCCTCCCCGCGCAGGGTCTCCACCGCCGCGAGCCCGGCGGCCGAGGCGCCGACGACCAGAATCCGCCTCGCCCGTCCATCAGCCGGATCACCACGCCCTTGTGTGTCGGCCATGTCACTCCTCGGTCGTGGGTCCGACCTCAACCGCAGGTCGGAACAAGGTGGTCGAAGACCCGGTTGTGGACCTGGTTGAGCCCAGGCAACCGAACCGGGCTGACGCCCTCCGGCCTTTTGCCTGACTTCAAGCTGACGTGATCGAGGTCACACGGTCGCGGTTCCTCACAGGGTGCCGCGGCCCAACCAGTAGCCGAAGCCCCGGCGGGTGTGGATGAGGGCCGGTTCCTCCTGGTTCACCTTGCGTCGAAGGCGGGACACGAGCTTCTCGATCGCGTTCTCGGCACGGACCTCACCCCAGACGTGCCGGCTGATCTGGTTCTTCGAGAACACCTGTTCCGCGTTGACCAGGAGATACCGCAACAGCCGGTACTCGGCGGGAGTCAGATCGAGCGCCCGCTGTCCGCGCCGCGCCTGACAGGCCGCGTCGTCGAGAACCAGATCGCCGTAGTGCGGCGAGCCGTCCCCGCGCCCCGCGCCCCTGCCGCGCAGCAGTACCTGCGCCCGGGCCAGCACCTCGGCGATCCGGAAGGGCTTGGTGACGTAGTCCACCTCGCCCAGGCCCAGATCGGGGATGAGACTGCCCAGGGAGTCGCACTCGGTCAGGAACAGCACGGGCGGTCGCCCGGTGGGCGCGAACCGGTGTCTGCGGGGGACGCCGCCCAGGTCGGTCATCATCGCGTCGAGGACCACCAGGTCGATGCGGTGCTCGGCGAGCTGGGCCGTCAACTCGGCGCCGTCGGCCGTGATTTTGACGTGATAGCCCGCCAGTTCCAGTGTGGTCGAGAGCAGTTCGGTGATTTCGGGGTCGCTGGCGACTACGAGGACATGCTGACCCTGCCCACGCACCGGCGACCGCCGCTCACTCACGTATCCGTACATGGAAAGACCATTCGTGTAGGGCCGGACTTCACGCGGGAGCGGCACCGAGCGACGAGAGGGGAGCGGTCGGAGGTCTCCGCCGGGTCCGCCGTGCGGCGGAGGCGGTGCTTCGGACGCATACGAGTGAGGGGAACGGTGCACTCACGGGGACTCCTCCGCGGGTCTCCGAAGGGACGTCCGCCACCGTGGACTGCGCTGCGGCGCTTCTGAGCGGGCTCCAGGGGCGGCACTTCTGCGTGGTCGGGCCGGGGGTGGTGCGGGTTGCCGCGGGCGGGGGTGCGGTCGCCGCTGGCGGTTCGGCGGGGTGCGTGGGTCGCTGTGGAACGGTGCGGCGGGCTGTGCGGGTTGGCGCTGAACGGGTTGGCGCTGAGCAGGTTGGCTGTCCGGGTTGCGCTGAGCGGGTTGGCTGTGCGTGGTGCCGAGCGGGCGAACCGGGCGGGGTGTGCGGCGGCGGGGTGCTGCCGGGCGGGGTGTGCGGCGGCGGTCGTCGGGGGCGGGGTGTCGTGCGGCTGGGCTGTTGGTCGCGTCGGGGCGGTGCGGTCGAGCGATCGAGCTGGGGTCGCGCAGGGGAACGGCGGGCCCGGGGGTGCCCCTGGGCGCTGCCCTTCCGTTCGTTCGGCCAGACCGGTCGCACCCCCTCCCCACCTCCGGCCCGGCGGCCTTCGGACTGGCCGAGCCGAGCGGGCCGTTGGATCAGGCCGGGCGGGCAGCCCCGGCCGGCTCCCGGGGGGTCTCCTCGTCCTCGATGGCGTAGGAGAGGAAGTCGTCCACCATCCGGTGGAACAGGGTGGCGAGCTGCTGCAACTCCTGCGGCGACCAGTCCGCCAGAGCCATCTGCATACCCCGCGTGCTCGCCTCGCGGATGCGGTGGACCGCCTCCTCGCCCGCCGGGGTGATCTGAATGCGCTGCGCACGGCGGTCGTCGGGGTCCGGAACCCGGGTCACGAGACCGGCCTTCTGCAGCTGCTGCACCTGCCGGGTGACGTGGGACGCCTCCACGGCCAGCCGGGCCGCCAGCTCGCCGGGGCGCATGGGCTCGGAGTCGGCGATCTGCCGCAGCAGCGCCGTCGCGGCGCGGTCCAGCGCCACTCCGGCCAGCGCCATCAGCCGGTCGTGCTGACGGATCCCTCTGGCCAGATAGGTGATGCGGCTCAGGGCACGCTCGATCTCCAGCATGGCGGTCGAGACGGGGACGTCTGCGGGCGGCGGCGTTGACATGGGCCCAGTCTAGCATCTGATTGCCTGAGTCAAGTAACTTAGGGAACCATTTGCTTGACTCAAGTACTTCACATATGCTTGCCTGACTCAAGTAAGCCTGGCGGCCGACACACAGACCGGGGCCCCCTCCAGCGGAGGCGGCCTCGCCGCGCCGAACCCGTGGGGACGGGGAACGGCGCAGTCCCGGGCCCGGCGGCCGGTTCACTCCCCCGTCCGCCGCCGGGCCCGAGGGCACCGACCCACGTCGCCTCTCCCCCGTCCACCGAGGTCGACGTCCACCGCGCACACAGACGGAAGGAGCAGGGCATGAGCAGCACCGGCCTCGAAGGGCGCGGCGTCACCGTCACGGGCGGGGGCTCCGGGACCGGCCGCGCCTCGGCGCTGGAGTTCGCCGACGAAGGGGGTGTCCTGGACCGGTTGTCGGCCGTCGCCGACACCGATGACGACGAGTGGGAGCGGGTCGTCCGGAACGATCTCACGGCGCCGTTCCTGCTGACCCGGGCCGCGCTGCCGCACATGATGGCCGCGGGCCGGGGCTCCATCGTCTTCACCGCGTCCGAGGCCTCGTCGCGGGGCAGCGCGGCCGGCGCCGCCCGCACCGCGTCCCAGCACGGCGTCGTCGGCCTGACCAAGTCCCTCGCCGTGATGTACCGGGGCCACGGGATCCGTACGAACGCGATCGCTCCCAGCCCGACCTGTTCGGGTATCCAGCCTGTCGTCTTCCTCGCCTCCGACGCCGCGAGCAACATCAACGGCGCCGTCCTGCCCGTCGACCACGGCTGGTCCGCCGTCTGACGACGGCCCCCTGATCCGATCGGGTCGCCAAACCGCGCGCACCGGTCACGGCTCGTCCGAGCCAGCAGCAAGCAACTGTCGCAGCGTCTTCAGAAAGCGAATCCCTCCATGGCCACCATGAAGTCCGTACAGACCGGCCCCGTCAACGCCATCGACATCGTCGAGGTCGAGCGCCCGGTCCCCGGTCCCAAGGACGTCCTCATGCGCGTCCGCGCCTGTGGCATCTGTGGAACCGACACCTTCTTCCTGCACATCGGCGGCGCGCCCTTCGGCCCCGACGGCTCCATGGTCTCCATCCCTCTCGGTCACGAGCCCGCGGGTGAGATCGTCGAGGTCGGCGCCGAGGTCGTGGACCTGAAGGTGGGCGATCGTGTGGTGGTCAACCCCCAGGCTGCGCCCTCCGGCATCATCGGCTGCGGCGGCAGGTTCGGCGCCCTCGCCGAGTACCTCCTCATCGAGAACGCCGAGATCGGCAAGAGCGTCGCCGTCTTCCCCGGGACCGTTCCCTTCGACGTCGCGGCCCTCAACGAGCCCATGGCCGTCGCCCGCCACTGCGTCAACCGGTCCGGGGCCGAGCCTGCCGACAAGGTCGTGATCTTCGGTGCCGGGCCGATCGGTCTCGGCGCGGCGATCTGGCTGAAGCTGCGGGGCGTCCAGCACGTCACGGTCGCCGACGTCATCCCCGAGCGCCTGGAGACCGCGCTCGCCGTGGGTGCCGACGCCGTCATCAACTCCGCCGAGGAGAACGTGACCGAGCGCCTGACCGAACTGCACGGCCAGGCCGCGAACGCGCTCGGGCAGCCCCGTCCCGACACCGACATCTACATCGACGCGGCCGGTGTCGCCGCCGTCATCAACACCACGGTCGAGTCGGCGAAGTGGGGCGCCAAGCTGGTCATGGTGGCCGTGCAGAAGAAGTCCGACGCGGTCGATCTCGGCGGGATGCTCCGCAGTGAGCTGACGCTCATCGCCTCGCAGGGCTACCCCACCGAGATCTTCGAGGTCACCCCCGAACTCGTCGAGCACCACGAGCGCTTCGCCAAGCTCATCAGCCACCGCGTTCCCTTCGGTGACGCCAAGCACGCGTTCGAGCTCGCGCTGACGCCGGGTGCGGCGGAGAAGGTCGTCGTGACCTTCGACGACGAGCGGTAGTCCCGGCGAGCTTGTCGGGTGGGACGGACTACTTCCGGCTCCTTCCGATCGACGCGGGGCCCAGCAGGAGGTTGGGGTCGGTGGACGTGGTGTAGGCGGCGCTGAGCACGTAGAGCGTGCCGTGGCGCAGCGCGACGGAGGTCGGGTTCTGCAGGCCGTCGGCGGCGGTGAGTACGGTCGACGAGGTGCCGTCGCGGCGGATGCGTACGACCGTGTTGGGGCCGTTGAGCGCGGCCAGGATCTCGTCGCCGTGGCCGGTGAAGGCGAAGTCGTCGATGCCGGTGAGATCCGTCGCCCGGATCCGGACGGGTCCGGGCCCGCCGCCCGGGCCGAACGGGATGCGCAGCACGGTGCCCCGGTCGAGGTTGGTCGCCCACAGCGCGTTGTCGTGGATCTTCAGGCCGTTGACGCCGAGGAAGCCGGTCGCGGCGAGTTCCGGGGCGGCGGACCAGGTGGCCGGTTCGCCGCCGGTCGAGCCCTTCGTGGGGACGGTGTAGATCTTCCCCAGTACGGAGTCGGCGACGTAGAACCTGCCGCGGTGTTCGTCCAGCACCAGTCCGTTGGGCAGGCCGTCCGCGGGGAGGGCGGCGATGCGCTGCGGGGTGCCGCCCGGGCGCAGTCGCCACAGGCCGGTCAGGTCCGAAGTGCCGGTGGCGTAGAGGAAGTACAGCGTTCCGTCGTGGGCCCGGGCGATGCCGGTGGTCAGGGCGAAGCCGAGGACCGGGGTGTGCACTCCGCCGTCGGCCGGGGCCGGCAGGGTGGCCAGGACGCGGGTCGTGCCCGCCGTGCTGACGGCGGCCACCTGCCGGGCGGCAGCGAAGGTGACGTCGGCCGTGCCGTCGGGCTCCAGCGCGATGTTCTCGGGCATCTGCCCCCGTGCCAGGTCGAAGTGCGCGGCGATACGGGGCTTCGCGAGCGGCCCGGTGGAGGCTGCCGCGGGCGACGCGGTGAGGGCGGTCACGGCAGTCATTCCGGCGGCCGTGACCGTGTAGGCGAGTGCGGTCAGTTTCCGTGCGGTCAGTTTCTTTCTCATGCTTCTTTCGCTGTTTCCTTCGTGATGGTTTTCGGGCGCACGGCGGACGGACCGGCCGCCGCCGTGCTGTGGGTGAGGAGGGTCATGGCGGCCCGGGACGGCGAGTCGGCCTCGGTGGTCGCGACGACGACGTACTGTCCCTGTTCGGTGTGCAGCGTCTGCTGGGTGACGTCCATGGCGCCGACCAGCGGATGCCGCATCGCGTAGACCGCGACGTCGCTGGTCTTGACCCGGTGGTCGGCCCACATCGCCGCGAACTCGGCGCTGTTGAGGGTCAGTTCACCGACGAGCGAGGCGAGCGCCGGGTCGTCGGGGTACTGCCCGGACGCCAGACGCAATGTGCCCACGACGGCTCTGGCCTTGGCCGGCCAGTCCACGTACAGATCGCGGGTGTGGGCGTCGAGGAACACCAGCCGGGCCATGTTGGGACGGTCACCCGGCCGGTCCGGGCCGTCCGGGTCGAGGTGTCCGGCGTACAGCGCGTGCCCGGCGCGGTTCCACGCCAGTACGTCGCTGTACCGGCCCGTCACCACCACGGGCACCTCCGAGAGCAGGCCCAGGAGTTGGGCGACCGCGGGTGAGACCCGTTCCGGCGCCGGGCGGCGCGTCCGGGGCCGGCGCCGGGCAGCGGCGGACAGCTCCCGCAGGTGCCGTCGTTCGGCCTCGCTCAGCCGCAGTGCCTGGGCGATCGCGTCCAGGACGTCCGGGGAGGCCTGGGACTGCCCCTGCTCCAGCCGCGCGTAGTACGACTCGCTCACCCCGGCGAGCCGGGCCAGTTCCTCGCGCCGCAGCCCCGGCACGCGACGGCGTTCGCCGTACGTCACCACGCCGAGGTCCTCGGGCCGCAGCTGCGAGCGGCGCGCCCGCAGGAACTCGCCCAGCTGTCGTTTTCCGTCCATGCGCCGAGTATTGGGCTCCCCCGCGAGGGCCAACCACACCCTGATCGGGATACCCGAGGGCTCAGCGCTCCGTGAAGGTCACCTCGGCCGTGGCGTGCGCGGGATCCCGGTGGGTGGCGACGGAGAGGTCGGCGCGGTCGTCGCGGGGCGTCCCGCGGACCAGCAGGTGTTCGCCTGCGAAGACGGGACTGCGCAGCCGGTAGGACAGGGAAAGGACCTGCCGGGAGGGGGCGTCGCGGCGGACCAGTTCCAGCATCAGGAGGGCCAGGAGCGGGCCGTGCACGACGAGCCCGGGATAGCCCTCGACGTCCCGGGCGTACGGCGTGTCGTAGTGGATGCGGTGGGCGTTCGCGGTGAGCGCGCTGAACCGGAACAGCAGGGGCGGGTCGGGGTGCAGGGAAAGGTGCCAGTGACCGTCCGGCCGGGCAGTCGCCGAGGGGTCGAGCGCCGCCCGGGTGTGGGGGGTGGAGGTGCGGCCGGAACGGTAGACGATGTCCTGTTCCTCGACGAGACAGGTACGGCCGCGCTGGCGGAGTTCGTGGCGCTGGGTCACGAAGAGGAGTTCGCCGCTCCTGCCCCGCTTGGTGGTCACGGCCCCCAGGCTGCTGACGCGCTCGGCGCGCTCGCCGAGGCGCAGCGGCTCGCCGACCGTGCACCGCCCTCCGGCGACCATCCGCTGCCGGTCGGGGACCGGCGGGAGAAAGTGCCCGTGCCGGGGGTGCCCGTCGGCTCCGAGGTCCCGCTGGGCCGGCCAGCGCAGGAAGTAGAGCCAGTGCCACAGGGGCGGCAGGGGGTCGCCGGTGGTGGCGACGGGTGCGGGCTCGTCCAGGAGGGCCGACAGCGCGGCGACGGGGGCGGCGTGCAGGTCGTCCACGTCGGTCACCGCCTCGGGGGCCCACGACTCCACGGAGGACCGGAGCGGGCCTGGGGTGCGCTGCATTCCTCCATCATGTTCGCTGATGAACGAAGTTGGACAATAGAAGGTTCTGATGCCTCTATAGCCCGGCGGTATGAGAGCCCGCTCGGCCCTGTCGGCCCGCTCGGCGCTGACGGCTCCCCCTGGCACTATCGGCTCCCCCGGCGCCGGCGGCTCGCCCGGCTCACTCACCTCCCTCGTCTCACTCCCCCTCGGTCGCCGCGCCCTGCGCGTGCAGCCGCGCGGCGGGCCAGCTGCCCTCGTGGACGGCCGTGCGGACCTGGCGGGTCAGCTCGCGGGCGACGACCTCGACGGCCGCTGGGGTACGCCCCGTCCTCGGCATCCCGAGGACGATCGAGCGCCACACGTCCGGCTCGCTCAGCGGCCCGGCGCTCAGGGTGCCTCCGGCGACGTCCTCGGCGATGCCCACACCCGGCAGGATCGTCCAGCCGTGGCCGGCCAGGACGAGCCGCTTCTGTACGCGCATGGAGTTGGTCTGCACAGCCACGTCCAGCTTCACTTCGGCACGGGCGGCGGCCGCGTCGATCAGGCTGCGCAGCGCGTGACCGGCCGTGGGCATCACCAGCGGGTGGGCGGCGACCCGCGCGAAGGGAACGGGCCGGTCGGGGCGCAGACCGGCGTCGGGCGGCGCGACGGCCCACAGGTGCTCGCGGACGAGGGGATGGGCGTTCAGCGACGGGGTGCTCGCCAGGTTGTAGAGCAGGCTCAGGTCCAGGTCGCCGTCGTCGAGCCACCGCTGGAGATGGCCGGAATACGCGGTCATCAGGCGCAGTTCGATGCCGGGCCGGTCGCGGGCGAGGGCGGACACCAGCGGCTCCGCCAGCAGGTCGGTCGCGCTCTCCAGGAGACCCACGGTCACGATTCCGGTGACCGCCCCCGGGGTCGGCCGGATCTCGGCGCGGGCCCGCTCCAGTTCGTTCAGGGCGCGGCGGGCGCGTTCGACCATGAGGGTGCCGGCCTCGGTGGGGCGCATGCCCTGGCGGGTGCGCTCGAACAGGGCGACGCCGAGTTCCTCCTCCAGCGTGCGGATCTGCCGGGTGACCGCGGGCTGGACCAGGTGCAGCAGTTCCGCCGCCCGCGTGACGCTGCCGACCTCGGCGACGGTCACGAGCGCCTTGAGCTGCTTCACGTCCATCGCTGCCTCCCGTGCATCCGTGTCCCCGCGCGCGTTCGCGTCTTCGGCGGCGCCCACATGCGTATCCGCACCGGCACCGGCACCGGCATCCGTATCCGAATTCGTATCCGCATCCGGTATGGGGCCATCAGGGCTCGCTATTTCACCGAGGCCTCCATGAGCGACCATGATGGCATCACGGCCGCGTCGCCGCGGTCTCCCGGCCAGCCTCTGGAGGTCGCCCCATGACCGAGCTCTCCGAAGCGCTTCCGCTCTCCGGCATCACCGTCGTCAGCGTCGAGCAGGCGGTGGCGGCGCCCTACGCCACCCGTCAGCTGGCCGACCTCGGCGCCCGGGTGATCAAGGTGGAACGCCCGGGAGGCGGCGACTTCGCCCGTCGCTACGACACCACCGTGCACGGCGAGTCCAGCTACTTCGTCTGGCTCAACCGCTCCAAGGAGTCCCTGACCCTGGACCTGAAGTCGGCCCGGGGCCGGGACGTCCTGGAGCGACTGCTCGCCGGTGCCGACGTCTTCGTACAGAACCTGGCGCCGGGCGCGGCCACCCGGCTGGGACTGGACGCCCCGGCGTTGCGGGAGCGGTATCCGTCTCTGATCCCGTGCACCATCTCCGGATACGGGACCAGCGGGCCCTGGGCCGATCGCAAGGCGTACGACCTGCTCGTGCAGTGCCAGACCGGGCTGGTCTCCCTGACGGGGAACGAGCAGGGGTCCGCCCGGACCGGGGTGTCGATCGCCGACATCGCGGCCGGGATGTACGCGTACTCGGGTGTCCTCACCGCCCTGTTCACGCGCGCCACCACGGGAGTCGCCCGCGCGGTGGAGGTCTCGCTGTTCGAGGCGCTGGCGGAGTGGATGGGGCAGCCGGCGTACTACACGCGCCACGGCGGCACCCAGCCGCCACGGCTCGGCACCCAGCACGCCACCATCGCCCCGTACGGCGCCTACCCCGCGGCCGACGGCAAGGACGTGCTCTTCTCGATCCAGAACGAGCGTGAATGGGCCGCGCTGTGCGAGCGGTTCCTGGGGCGCCCTGACCTCGTCGACGACCCGCGTTTCGCCACCGGCTCGGACCGTGTGTCGCACCGGGAGGAGCTGAACGCGATCGTGGCCGCGCGGTTCCGCGCGCTGGACAGTCAGGAGGCGATGAAGCTGCTGGACGCGGCGGGGATCGCCAACTCCGGTGTGAACACGGTCGAGGAGTTCCTCACCCACCCAGTACTCGAGGAGCGCCACCGCTGGCAGGACGTCCGACTGCCCGGGGGCGCGGGGCCCGTGCCCGCGCTGCTGCCGCCCGTCGACCTGTCCGGGGTCACTCCCCGTATGGACGCCGTTCCCGCCGTCGGCGAGCACACCGACACGATCCTGGCCGCGCTGGGACACAGCGCGGCCGACATCGCCGCCCTCCGGGCCGACGGCGCCGTCTGAATCCCCGGCCCGGCGCTTCTCCTCTCCCCTTCCGCGCCCGTCCCCAAGGAGCGGCACAGCATGAGCACTCTCGACGTCCTGTCCGAGGACGAGCGGCTCGTCGTCGCCACCGTGCGCGAGTTCGTCGACAAGGACGTCAAGCCGGTCGTCCGGGAACTCGAACACGCCAACACCTATCCCGAAGCCCTGATCGAGCGGATGAAGAAGCTCGGGATCTTCGGGCTCGCCGTCCCCGAGGAGTACGGCGGCACACCCGTCTCCACCTCCTGCTATGTGCTCGTCACGGAGGAGCTCGCCCGCGGCTGGATGAGCCTGGCGGGAGCGATGGGCGGCCACACGGTGGTGGCCAAGCTGCTGCTGCGGTTCGGCACCGAGGAGCAGAAGCGCCGCTGGCTGCCGCGGCTGGCCACCGGCGAGGTCCGGGCGACGATGGCGCTGACCGAACCCGGCGGCGGGTCCGACCTCCAGGCGATGCGGACTCTCGCCCGCAGGACCGCGGACGGCTATGTGGTCAACGGCTCGAAGACGTGGATCACCAACTCGCGGCGGTCCGGGCTGATCGCCCTGCTGTGCAAGACCGATCCGGACGCCACCCCCGCCCACCGGGGCATCTCCGTCCTCCTCGTCGAGCACGGCCCCGGGCTCACCGTCTCCCGCGATCTTCCGAAGCTCGGCTACAAGGGCGTCGAGAGCTGCGAGTTGACCTTCGAGGACCACCGCGCGCCGGCCGACGCAGTCCTGGGCGGAGTCGAGGGCCAGGGGTTCGCCCAGATGATGAAGGGGCTGGAGACCGGGCGGCTCCAGGTCGCCGCCCGCGCCCTCGGCGTCGGCCGGGCGGCCCTGGAGGACTCGCTCGCGTACGCACAGCAACGGGAGTCCTTCGGCAAGCCCATCTGGCGGCACCAGTCGATCGGCAACTACCTCGCGGACATGGCCACGTCCCTCTCCGCCGCGCGCCACCTCACCCTGCACGCCGCACGCGAGGCCGACGCCGGCCGGCGCGTGGACATGGAGGCGGGCATGGCCAAGCTGTTCGCCTCCGAGACCGCCATGCAGATCGCCCTCAACGCCATGCGCATCCACGGGGGTTACGGCTACTCGACCGAGTTCGACGTGGAGCGCTACTTCCGGGACGCCCCGCTGATGATCGTCGGCGAGGGCACCAACGAGATCCAGCGGAACGTGATCGTGCGCCAGCTCGTCGAGCGGGGTGGGCTGGACGCGTGAGACGGTCCCGCCCCGCTCGTCGGCCGGTCAGGGCACGTCCCGCCCCGCCGCCTCCAGCGCCGCCAGGTCACGCACCGCGAAGCGGAGGTGC
Organism: Streptomyces sp. GbtcB7; assembly: GCF_019091445.1. Classification (NCBI taxonomy): domain Bacteria; kingdom Bacillati; phylum Actinomycetota; class Actinomycetes; order Kitasatosporales; family Streptomycetaceae; genus Streptomyces; species Streptomyces sp. GbtcB7. Next base: position 61,290 of record NZ_JAGXJM010000027.1, on the reverse strand, counting down.
TCGCACTCCTCGTCCATCACCACCTCCAGGCAGCCGCCGACCGTGCGTGTCTCCTCGGGGTAGCCGGGCGCGGGCGTCCGCGCACAGGGCCGTTCGAGCTCGGCGTCGGTGAGAGTGTCGACCAGGCCGCGTATCAGCGCCATGCGGTCGGCGCGCGCCGACATCACCTCCACGAACGACGGACGCGCGGCCAGGTCGATGCCGAGGGCCGCCGTGTCCGCGCGCGGATACGCGGTCTGGGGGACGCCGAGCGGGTGGTACGGCAGCGGTTCGTCGAGGACCGTACGGCGCGCCCAGGCGTCGGTGACGAAGACGAGGTGGCGCAGGGTCTCGACGAACGACCACTCGTCGTGGACCCGTTGGTGGCGCGCCGCTTCGGGCAGCCGCTCGGCGCGGGCGACCGCGTCCGACCAGAGCCGTTCGATCGTGTCCCACATCGCGCGGTGGTCGTCGGCCGTCCGCATGCCCCGCAGCTGCACGCGCTCGGGGTGTCGTCGGTCCAGCTCGGCGGCCACGAACGCGGTGACGTCTACGCCGTTGACGACGAAGTTGCTGACGTGACCGGACACGTCGACGTCGACGAGCCACGAGTCGACGATCCTGACCCGGCTCAGGTCGCAGTCGACGAACGTCGTCGCGGTGAGGTCGGCGACCGTGAAGCGCGCACCGCGGAACGCGTCCGTGTGGTCGCTGTCGTACTCCCCCGCCGACCACCGGTGCGGACCGTACTGTGCCGCTGCCATGGGCGGGCCCCTACTCGATGCCGTCGAGGAGGGCGAGCACGCGCCGGGTGAGCAGGGTGGCGGCGTGCTCGTCGTACGACGGCAGGCTGTTGTCGGCGAACAGGTGCTGCTTGCCGGGGTAGAGGAACAGTTCCGCGGCGTCGGGGGCCGATTCGACGAGGGCGCGGGCCGCGTCGAGGTCGCCCTCGTCGACGAAGTACTCGTCCCCCTCCATGCCGTGGATCTGGACCGGGACCTGCCGCGGCCAGTCGCCGCCGAACTCCGAGGCCGGGACGCAGGAGTGCAACAGCAGCGCGCCCTTCGCGCCGGTCCGGGTCTGGGCGAGGTACTGCGCCGGCAGGACGCCCAGCGAGAAACCGGCGTACACCAGCTCGGCGGGCAGCTCGGCCGCGGCTGCCCGGCCGCGCTCGACAAGGGTGCCGAACCCGATGCCCTGGGCGTGCGCGCCCCCCTCTTCCAGGTTCTCGAAGACCCGCCCTTCGTACAGATCCGGCACGTGGACGGCATGTCCGGCGCCCCGGAGCGACTCGGCGAACGCGTGCACGCCGGACGTCAGTCCCTGCGCGTGGTGGAACAGCAGTACTTCAGCCATGTCGGCCCCCTCCGTCGGCGCGCAGCCCAGGTGACTCCGCGGGACCGAGTATGGACCGGGGCACTGACATCGCCCGGCGGTCGCCGCGCACCCACGCCAAACACCTCGTCCGGTGGGCGGGTGTGGTGTTCGGCGGGCGCCTGGAGTTGGCCATTCCGCATTCCGTCCATCGGATGCGCGGCGCGACGGTGGAGTGCTTCTTTGCCGAAGTGCACGCCCCCTGAGCGCACTTGTCCCTGTTGATCCACAACGGGTTAGGTAAGCACCATGCTGCTGAACGGCAGCTGACGCGGGGAGAGGTGGTCGTGATGTCAGCTGCTGTGGTCTGTGGGATCGGCACGTGCCTGCCGGAGCGTGTCGTCAGCAATGACGACCTGGCGGCCCGGCTGGACACCTCGGACGCCTGGATCCGTTCCCGTACCGGCATCGCACGGCGCCGGATCGTGGAGCCGGGCACCAGTACCGGTGATCTCGCGGTGGCCGCGGGACGGGCCGCGCTGGACTCCGCGGGGCACGGCGCCGACTTCGTCCTGCTGGCGACGACGACCCCGGACCGTCCCTGCCCGGCGACGGCGCCCGAGGTGGCGCATCGCCTGGGGCTCGGCGAGGTACCGGCGATGGACGTCTCGGCGGTCTGCTCGGGATTCGTGTACGCGGTCACGGTGGCGAGATCCCTGTTGGCGTCCGGGACCTGCGCCCGCCCGCTGGTGATCGGCGCCGAGGTGTACACGTCGATCATCGACCCGCTCGACCGGGACACCGCGGTGATCTTCGGCGACGGGGCCGGGGCGGTCGTGCTGCGCGAGGGCGGGCCCACGGAGTCGGGAGCGCTGCGCGCCGTCGACCTCGGCAGTGACGGCTCGGGCGGCGAACTGATCACGGTGGCCGCGGGCGGCTCCCGCCGTCCCCGCGCCGACGGCGAACTCCCGCGCTCCCAAAGGTACTTCCGGATGCAGGGCCGTACGGTGTACCGGCACGCGGTGCACCGGATGACCGCCTCCTCGCGGCTCGCGCTGGAGCGGGCCGGCTGGTCGCCGACCTCGGTGCGTGCCTTCGTCGGCCATCAGGCCAACCAGCGGATCCTCGACGCCGTGGGCGACCGGCTCGGCATCGGCGCCCCGCACCGCTTCGGGAACATCGCGGAGGTCGGCAACACCGCCGCCGCCTCCATCCCCCTCGCCCTCGCGGACACCGCCGCACGTGACCTCGTACGGCCCGGCGAGCGCAGCCTGCTCACCGCCTTCGGCGGGGGCCTGACCTGGGGTTCCATCGCCCTGTCCTGGCCGGCCGCGGTGCCGGTCCACCGGCCCCTCCCGGCCCCCGCCGTGCGCCGGCCGGCCATGATCCCGGCCCCGGCGCCGGTACCCTGTCAGAACGGACCACAGCCGTGACACCCGTATGCCACTCAGTGGATCAGTCGGATCACTCGAGTGCATCGGCCGGATCAGATGAGTAGTCGTACTCATGCCCGCTCGCGGACGCAGCCGCCATCGTGATGTCCACGCCCCTCCGGCACCCACGCGGAGAGGGGGACCGCGTCACACCGGCTTCGTCCGACGGAGGACATCATGAACATCTCGCGCCGCACCCGTACCGCGCTCACCCGGGCCACGGACAACTGGCTCTCCCGTGTCTACCTGGCCGCCGTCACCGCCGCGACCGGCTACTTCCTCTTCGACGCCCTCTTCGTCGACCACCCCGACGCCTCCATGGCCGCCGTGGTGCCCTGGCTGCTGACCGCCCCGCTGAGCCTGCTGTACACCCTCCTGCCCGACGGCACCTTCTCCGGCACGAGCACCGGCGCGTTCACCGCCCTCTACCTCGCGGGGATCGCCTTCGCCGCCCTCGCGAACGCCGCCTTCATGGGCCACGTCGTCCACAGGCTCCGCCAGCCGTTCCCCGGCACCGCACCCAGCGCCTGAAGGTCCCGCCTACTTCACCCCGCCCGCATCCAGCAGCGCCGTCACCGTCGTCGTGGTCAGCCCTTCCAGCGTCTCGATCCCGGCACCGGCCCGGGCGCTCGCGCCGTCGAACACCAGCATCAACTGCCGGGCGAGAAGCTCGGGATCACGCGCACCACCCGACTCGGCCTGCGCACGGAACACCTCTTTCATACGTTCCTTCGCACCGCCCGCGACCACCGACGCCGGGTGCCCGGGGTCCTTGAGTTCGACGAGCGCGGCGAGGAACGCGCAGCCGCGGTACTCGGGCCGCACCGAGGCCGCCTCCATCCGCTCGAAGATGCCCAGGATGCGCTCGCGCGGTGTCCCGGCATCCTCCGGATCCGGCGCGAGCTGCTTCTCGTACAGCGGAATCTGCCGTTCCAGGCTCGCCGCGAGGACGTCGTCCTTGCTCTCGAAGAGCTGGTACATCGACCGCTTCGAGACACCGGCCGACCGGCACAGCGCCTCGATGCCTACGGATACGCCCTCGCGGTAGACGAGGTCGGCCGCCGCGTCCAGCAACCGGTCCCTGGTGGACGCCTTGTCTGTAGTGGCCATAAGGGCAGGTTACCGCGCGGGACGAGACAAGGAAACCGATCGGTCTCCCCAGGCCGCGTGGGCGCAATCACACGTGACACAGCGACTGAACAAGCGCTTGGATAGTGAAGTTCGGACCGTGTGTCCCACCCCGCCGTGCCGCGCTGGAGGCCCCGTTGCTGTTCACATCCGTCGACGATGTCTCCGCGCGTCTCGCCGAGACCGGCTATCTGGCCTCGCCCGCGGTCGCGACCACGGTCTTCCTGGCCGACCGCCTGGGCAAGCCGCTCCTGGTGGAGGGCCCCGCCGGGGTCGGCAAGACCGAACTCGCCAAGGCCGTCGCCCAGGTGGCCGGGGCGCGACTGGTCCGGCTTCAGTGCTACGAGGGCGTCGACGAGTCCCGGGCGCTGTACGAGTGGAACCACGCCAAGCAGCTGCTGCGCATCAGCGCGGGCCGCGACGAGACGTGGGACGAGGCGCGCACGGACATCTTCAGCGAGGATTTCCTGCTGGCGCGCCCCCTGTTGACCGCCATCCGCGGCGACGATCCCAAGGTGCTGCTGATCGACGAGACCGACAAGGCCGACGTCGAGGTGGAGGGGCTGCTGCTGGAAGTGCTCAGCGACTTCCAGGTCACCGTCCCGGAGCTCGGCACGATCACCGCGACCAGCCGGCCCTTCGTGGTCCTCACCTCGAACGCGAGCCGTGAGCTGTCGGAGGCGCTGCGCCGCCGTTGCCTCTTCCTCCACATCGGCTTCCCGGAGGAGGAGTTGGAGCGTCGCATCGTACGACTGAAGGTGCCGGGTCTGGACGCGGCGCTGACGGAGTCGGTGGTGCGGGTGGTCGGCGCACTGCGCGAGATGGACCTGCGGAAGGTCCCCTCGGTCGCCGAGACGATCGACTGGGCGCGCACCCTGCTCGCGCTGGGCGCCGACACCCTCGACGGGACCGTCGTACGTGACAGTCTCGGCGTGCTCCTCAAGCACCAGGACGACATCCTCAAGGCGGCCGCCAAGCTCGACCTGGACGCCATGTGAACGCGCCGACGGGCGTCGCCGAGCGGCTGACGGGACTGGTCGGCGCGCTGCGCGCGCACGGCGTGCGGATCGGTACCGGCGAGACGGTGGACGCCGCGCAGGCGGTGGCGGCGCTCGGCCTGACCGACCGGGAACTGTTGCGTGAGGGCCTCGCCGCCACCCTGTTGCACAGCACGGGGCAGCGCCGGGTGTTCGACCCCGTCTTCGACCTGTACTTCCCGCGTCTCGTCGGGGCGCCGATGTCCGAAGAACGGGAGAGCGACGCTCCCGCCGCCGACCGGGAGGAGCTGCGCGAGCGGCTCGCGGCCGCGCTCGCCGCGGGCGACCGGGAGACGCTGGAGCGGCTGGCGATCGAGGCGGTGGACGGCTTCGGGGGCTACGGCTCCTCGCCGGGGTCGGACGGCTGGTCGTCGTACCAGACACTCGACCGGCTCCGCCCGCAGACGCTGATGGCGCGCGTCCGTGACAGCGTCCGGGCACGGCAGGAGGGAGCGGCGGGGTTCGCCGACCGGCTGCTGGAGGATGAGATCCGGCGGCGTATCGAGATGTTCCGCGCACTGGTCGCCACGGAGGCGCGGCGCCGGGTCGCCGAGCGGCGCGGCCGGGACGAGTTGGCGCGGCGGGCGGTGGCCCCGACCGCCGACCGGGTCGACTTCCTGTTCGCGGGGCGGGACCGGCTCGCCGAGCTGCGCAGGACGGTGCAGCCGCTGGCGCGCAAGCTGGCCACCCGGCTCGCCGCACGCCGCCGCCGGGCCGCGCGCGGCACCATCGACCTGCGGCGGACCCTGCGCGGTTCACTGTCCACCGGCGGGGTGCCCATGAAGCCGGTGCTGCGCAGGCGCCGCCCCGTCCGGCCCGAACTGGTGCTGCTGTGCGATGTGTCGGGCTCGGTGGCGGGCTTCTCGGACTTCACGATGCTGTTGGTGCAGGCGCTTCACGACCAGTTCAGCAAGGTGCGGGTGTTCGCCTTCGTCAACCGGATCGACGAGGTGACCGGCCTGCTCGTGCACGGCACGGCCGATCCGGAGGGGCTGGGTGCCCGGATCCGCTCCGAGGCGACGCTGACGGGCTGGCACGGCAGCAGCGACTACGGCGTCGCGTTCGGCGAGTTCGCCGAGCGGTACGTCGACGCGGTGGGACCGCGCACGACCGTGTTCGTCCTCGGCGACGCCCGGACGAACATGGGCGACCCGAATCTGCCGGCCGTCCGGCGGTTCTCCGAACGGGCCCGCCGTGTCTACTGGTTGAACCCCGAGCCGCTCTCCCAGTGGGGTACGGGCGACTCGGCGGCGCCCGAGTACGCCGGGCTCGTCGAGATGCACGAGTGCCGCAACGTACAGCAGCTCAGCGGGCTGATCGGCCGACTGCTGCCGGTCTGACCGCCGGGGGACGGAGAACGGGACCGGCCTCCCCGTCTCCCTGCCTCCGTTACGCGACCAGCTGCGGGTACATCACGCCCAGATCCTCGGCCAGCTGGGCCTTGACCTGCCGGGTGAGGTCGTCCGCCAGCACCTCGAAGGCACCGGACTCGATGCCGTCGAGGGCCTGGGCGGCGACGCTCTCGGGCGAGGACTTCGGCGCGTCCACCTTCGCGGCCATGTCGGTGTCGACGTAACCGACATGGAGTCCCGTAACGTCGATGCCGCGCGGCTTCAGGTCGAGGCGCAGGGAGTTGGTCTGCGACCAGAAGGCCGCCTTGGAGGCGCTGTAGGAGCCCAGGAGCCCCACCCACGACAGCACCGAGTGGACGTTGAGGATGTGGCCGCCGCCGTTGCGCTCGATGATCGGCACGAAGGCGCGCGTGACGAGGAGGGGGCCGAAGAAGTTCGTCTCGAACTCGCGGCGGACGTCCTCGACGGGCGAGTCCAGGAAGTTCGCGTTCACGGACGCGCCCGCGTTGTTGATCAGGACGGTGACGTCCTGCGCGCGCTCGGCGGCCGCGGCGACGGACGCGGGGTCGCTCACTTCCAGCGCCAGCGGCACCGCGTCGGGGTGGGTGACGGTCCGCGGGTCGCGTGCGGTGGCGTACACCTTCGCCGCGCCGCGCTCGTAGAGGGCCTGCACGAGCGCGCGGCCGATGCCGCGGCTGCCGCCGGTGACCAGGACGACCGAACCTTCGATGGATGTCATGAGAACTCCCGAAGCCATGAGGAAACCGATCGGTTTCCCGTTACCGGAAGAGTAAACCGATCGGTTTCCAAGAGCAAGGCGGGAGGCGAGGACCGGGGAACGGAGGGGGCAAGGAGGGGGCAGGGAGAGGGCGGGGAGCGGGCAGGGAGCGGGCAGGGAGCGGATACGAAAACGGCTCGCCCCGATGGACGGGGCGAGCCGTTGACCGTGTCCGGATCAGGACGTGGCGCCCGCCGTCTCCACGACAGCCTCGTCCGCCGCGGCGTCGTCGGTGGCGGCGGCCTTCTTCTCGACCGTGTACTCCTGGGCCGCACCCCTGGTCAGACCGACCAGCGCCACGGCCACGATCAGCACGAACGCGACCCCGGCGATCGCGAAGCTCAGCGTGAACTGGCTCTCGGCGGGCAGCGCGGGCGCGCCGGCCGGCAGGTGCTGGATGGTCTTGGACGCCAGCAGCGAGGTGATCACGGCGCTGGCGATCGCGCTGCCGACGGAACGGGAGATGGAGTTGAGGCCGTTGGCGATGCCGGTCTGGTGGTGCGGCACGCTCGCCACGATGAGCGCGGGCATGGCCGCGTAGCCGAAGCTGATCGCGACACCGATCAGCAGGCCCGCCAGGATGATCGACGCGGAGGTGTCGTGCGCCAAAGTCAGCCAGGCGAAGCCGGCGACTCCGAACACCGCACCCACGGCGAGGGTGAACCGCGCCCCGATCCGCCCGACGAGGATCCCGCCGAACTGTGCGGCGAGCAGCGAGATCAGCGTGGTCGGCAGCAGGTACTCGACCGAGGCGCGCAGCACCGAGGCGCCGAATCCGTACCCGGTGAGCTCCTTCGGCATCTGCGCCAGGTACGCGACGCCGATGAACTGGGAGAACATCGCGAAGCCGAGGAAGAGGCCGGCGAGGTTCGTGAAGAGCACCGGGCGGTGGGCGAACATCCCCATGTCCACCATCGGCGCGCGGACCTTGCGCTCGACCAGGACCCAGACGCCCGCCATGACGACCGCGGCGACGAACAGGCCGATGGTGCGGGCGGAGGACCAGCCCCACTCATGCCCCTGCGAGATCGGCAGCAGGAGCAGGACGAGCAGCGCGGCGAGCGTTCCCGCGCCGAGCCAGTCGGTACGGCCGCCGGTCGTCGAGCGTGAGGAGGGGACGCGCAGGACGACGCCGACCAGGGCGAGGGCCGCGAGCCCCACGGCGAGCCAGAACACCCGGTGGTAGTCGGGGTCCGAGCCCCGCGTGAGCAGTCCGGCCGCCACCAGGGCGAGTCCGCTGCCGACCGCGAGCGTGCCGCTCACCAGCGCCATCGCGCCGTGCAGCTTCGCCGGGGGTATCTCCTCGCGCAGGACCGAGAGGGCGAGCGGGAAGATCGCGGTGGCCGCGCCCTGGAGCACCCGGCCGACGATCAGCCACAGCAGCGAGGTGGTGGTCGCCGCGAGCACCGAACCGGCGATCATCAACAGCAGAACCCCGATCAGCGTGGGCTTCTTGCCGTGCATGTCGCCGAACCGGCCGAGCAGCGGGGTGAAGACCGCGGCGGACAGCAGGGTCGCGGTGGTGACCCAGCTGACATTTGCGGTGGTGGTGCCGAGGTCGCTCTGGATGATGCTCAGGATCGGTACGACGAGGGTCTGCATCATCGAGACGATCATGGCCGCGAGGCCGAGGACCAGGACGAGTGAGAGGTCGCCGGTGGGGCGCCCGGGCGCAACGCGATCTGTGGGTGTCACGGTGTTCTTCCGTTTGGTCAGGACGTCGAGTAATCACGGAGAGTGATGTCGCGAAACTTGAAGACCTCAAAGCTGTAGAGCCTAGAAGTTTGAGGTCCTCAAGTAACTCGATAGAGGTAAGCATCGAAGGTTGAGGTAGTCAAGTTTCGGGTTACGCTGGATCCATGTCCGCGACATCTGGAACGAACCGCTCCGCCGAGGCGTCCGACACCGGACCCCTCACCGTCTCCAACGTCATGCTTCTCGACACCCTGTGGGCGTCGATGGTCAGCCTCTACGCGGATCTCACCAGCGCCGCCGCCGCGCACGGCCTCACCTACAGCCAGGCCAAGGCGCTCAACGTACTGCGCCAGGGCCCGGCTCCGATGCGGGCCCTGGCGGGCACACTGCGCTGCGACGCCTCGAACATGACCGGGATCGTCGACCGGCTGGAGGCCCGCGGCCTCGTCTACCGCGAGCCCAGCCCCACCGACCGGCGGGTCAAGAACGTCGTCCTCTCGGAGGACGGGGCGGCCACCGTGTCGAGCATCCGCGACGGCATGCACGGCACCCACCAGGCCCTCGACTCACTCAGCGACACCGAGCGGTCCACCCTCGAAGGCCTCCTCTCGCGCCTGTTCGTCGCCGAGGACGACCGGGCTTCCTGACCCCCGAACGGGACGCCCCGGCCAAGCAGTTCCGCTGCCTGCCCAGCTCCTCCTAGGGCCTGTCCGACGGATCAGGTCGCAGGCAACGGGCGGTGCCTCATCGGCGCTGGTGAGCGGGGCTTGGTGCGTCCAGCTGCAAGGCGGAGGAAGGAGTCGACGCGGAGCGTCGGCGGGACCCAGGGATTTCCCCGAAGAGCCGGGGTGCGGCGCGGCCCTAACCTCGCAGGTGATCGGCCGGGGTGGCAGGCGAAGCCCCGGGCAGACACAGGGGGTGGTCGCGGTGGGCAGTGCCGATGTGATCGCCGACGTGTCCGACATCCTGGTGCACGTCCTGACCGCCGCGGTACGCGAATCCGACGCCCACGCCCGGGTGCGGCTCGTCGAACTCGTCGGGCAGCAGCGCGGCGGCGGCCATGGAGCGCTCGGCCTCGAACTCTTCCTGTACGAGGTCGCCGAGGACCCCAGCACACGCAACCGCCCGTCCCGCCACACCGTCGTGGTCCTGCGGAGCAGGGTTGTCCGCCCCAGCCCCGGTTCTCCTACGACGAACAGCGCGCCGCCGCGCCCGGAGGCCGTGTCACGGAGCAACCGGGCGACCGAATACCCAGACATTCACCCTTCCGCTTCAGCCGAGCGGTGGCGGCACCCGTCTCGGCCGCGGCGCGGATTGTACGTGTCGCGCGTCCCCGGACCAGGAAATTTCTGGCCTGTTTTTTACCGTCCGGTTGGTGTGAGAACGGCCGTCAGGCCCGCGACCTCTGTGTCTTCATTCGGCTGATCAACCGAACAGTACGCCGTAACCAATCGTGTCCGAATTCGAAACGACGAGTTCACAGGCTCGCAAGTTTCTCCTGTGTCCATAGCGGAGAACCCGCAGATCACAGGGGTTGAAAAGGTTTCCTCCCTTTCTGCGAGACGGGCCAAGAGGTGCGCGTGATGGACGAACTGCGTGTGCTGTCGATCTATGAAGGATTCTTCTCGGGCGGGGCCCGGATCGTGCACAGTGATGTGGTGCTGGGGCTCCATGAGGGTGGCCAGCGGCATGCGGTGCTGAGTGTGAATGGCGAAATGTATCGGGAGGAGACCCGGCAGCGGATGGAGGACGACGTCTGCTACCGGTCGCTGACCGCGGCGGGCGTGCCGGTCACCTCGCTGGGCCGCACCCCCGGGACACCCGGCGGCCCCGAGGCCTTCACCGGGCCGGAGCTGGCCGCCACCACCCGGGCGGTGGCCGCCGCGGACGTCATCCTGTCCCTCAAGGAGCAGCCGCTCGGCCTGCTCAACCAGGCCGGCCTGCCCCGGCGGCCCGTCGTGGTCTGTCTGCACCGCTCCGACCCCGAGAACCAGGGGGCGGCCCTGGACGAGCTGCGGACGGCGGTCGCCGACGGCCGGATCGCCGCCGGGATCTGTTGTGCCGAGTCGACGCGCGCCGCGTACGCCGCGGCCGGGATCCCGGCCGGCCTGCTGCACGTCATCCCGAACGGCGTGGATCTGCTGCGATTCCGCCCCGACCCGTTCAGACGCGCTCTGCTGCGGACGTCGCTGGGCATCCCGGAGCGCGCGCCCGTGATCGTCTTCGCGGCACGCTACGCCACGATGAAGAACGTTCCGCTGTTCCTCCGGGCCGCCCGGGCCTGGCTGCGCCGACAGCCCGACGGCCACGTCCTGATGTGCGGCGCGGGCATGACGCGGGCCAACGACTGCCTGCGTGAGGACATCGCCACCGCGTTCGGCGCGGACGCCCCGCTCGCCGACCGCCTCTCCCTACTCGGCGTACGGCATGATATGGAGACCGTCTACGCGGCCGCCGACGTGGTGTCGCTGACCTCCGCCAGCGGCGAGGCGGCACCGCTGTGCCTGATCGAGGGCATGATGTGCGGGGCCGTGCCGGTCGCCACCGATGTCGGCGACAGCGCCTCGATCGTCACCGGGCACGGCTTCCTCACCCCGCCCGACCCCGAAGCGATCGCCCTGGCCTGGTCCGAGGCGGTGGCGCGGGGCGCCGAGTTCGCACCGGCCCTGGCGCTCAGCCGCGAACGGTTCAGCCGCACCCGGATGATCGCCGCGTACGCCGCGCTCATCGAACAGGTGCGCAGCAGGTCGGGCCGGGTGCCTCTCCCGGAACCCTTCTGAGCGACCCCGCCGGGCAGGGGCGCCCCCGGGGCGCCCCGGGACCCGCGTACGCCCCGCGGGTCAGGCCTCCTTCTCGCCCAGTTTCTCGACGTACTCCTGCGCCTTGTCCACACCGGTCTCGATCTTGTCGGTGTATGTGCCGTCCGTCTTGTCGTCGACGATGTCGCCGGCCTTCTCCAGTCCGTCGGAGATCGTGTCGCCGTGGGCCTCGGCGAGTTCCTCGGCCTTGTCCTTGAGGTTCTTCAGGTTGTCGAACACGCGTGACTCCTTCTCCGGCGGCACTGCCTGATCAGGGTCACGATCCCACCAGGCCCTCGGCGGCCAACAGGCCCACGGTGCGGCGCCCTTGGGCAACGGGAGCGAACGGCGCGAACCGCTCCGGCCCGCCGAAACCCGACGCGCCCCCGCGGGCGGGTGCACCGGTGACCGGGTGCCCCGCCGTACAACACCTCATTTGTGGCAGGTTCTGGACAAGAATTGGGTAAGCCCCGGGACGCTCACCCGTCCCTCGTGGTCCTGTCTGTCCCAAGGCTGTGTCAACGCCGTTCGGGAGGACCACGTGTCAGTACCCACCCGCAAGAGACGATGGCTCACGATCTGTGCCGTCACCGCGTCGGCCGCGCTCGTCGCCCTGCCCGCCGGCGCCGCGCCCGGCCCGGACGGGGGCCGTCCCTTCGGGGCCCGCGCGCTCGCCCAACTCGCCGCAAGCCGCGCGCAGTCGACGGGCGGCATCACCCCGAAGGTGACCGCGCAGGACTCCGACGGCGGCAACGAGTCCGGCGAGATAGCCGAGGGGGCCGACCAGTACGCCGAGGCCCGCACCTCACCGGGTGTCGTCGCGCCGGGGGCCTACGGCGCCGCCTGGAGCAGTCTGAACAACTTGCCTTCCACCGGCGGGAGTTGGCGGAACGTCACCGATCTGCCGTACAACTCGGACGACCCGCGCTACCGCGACTTCGACTCCAACTCCAGCGGCGGTGCGGGCAACGTCACCGGCCGCCTGGCGGCGATGGCCGCCGACGACGACGGGTACGTCTACGCGGGCAGCGCGGGCGGCGGCGTATGGCGCTCCCGGTCCGGCGGCGGACACTGGGAGCCCATCAGCGACCGGCTGCCCTCGCAGTCCACCGGCGCGCTGGCCCTGGACGGATCCGGGCGGCTGTGGCTGGGCACCGGTGAGGCGAACACCAACGCGGACGCATACCTCGGCAGCGGGGTGTATGTGCTGACCGACGCACACCACGGCACGTTCTCCGCGCGCAGCCGGGTCGGCGGCGACGAGCTGGAGAGCACCACCATCCACCAGCTGCGCTTCGGCGGCGGAAAGGTGTGGGCGGCGACCAGCGAGGGCGTGTGGAGCCACTCCACCAAGACGCTCGGCGGCGCCTGGAAGCTGGAGTTCGCCCCCAACCCCGGCTACCTCCCCGGTGGATCGCTGGCGAGCGACCCCTCCGCCCCGTACAAGAACCTCGCCAACGACATCGCGATCGACCCGAAGGACCCCTCCAAGGTGGTTCTCGCGGTCGGCTGGCGCAGCGGTGACGACTACAACGGCTTCTACACCAAGGTGCGGGGCGCCTGGACGCGGATCACCAGCGGTCTGGGCGACCTGCCGTCCGACGCGGACAACGTCGGCAACGTCACCTTCGCCCGGTCCGCCGACGGCTCGCGCTACTACGCCATCGACCAGTCGCCGGAGCAGCTGAACAGCAACCCGGACAGCGGTCTCGAGGGCGTCTACGTCGCCAAGTCCGGCTCCCCGTTCGGCCCTTGGACGAAGATCGCCGACTACAAACAGCTCGCCGCCGACGGCTCGGCCCTCACCTCCAGCGGCTACATGCCCGGCGTACAGGCCTGGTACAACCAGTTCCTGACCGTCGACCCGGCGAACGCGCAGCATGTGTACGCCGGTCTGGAGGAGGTCTACGAGACCAGGGACGGCGGCGGCACCTGGTCCACCGTCGGCCCGTACTGGAACTTCGGTTTCCCCTGCTGGAGCATCGACCCCGCCAAGCAGACCGGCGACTGCAACGCGACGACCCACTCTGACCAGCACGGGGTCGCCATCGGCCGCTACCACGGCAGGAGTTACGTCTACGTCGGCAACGACGGCGGAGCCTACCGGCGGCCGCTCGACGGCGCCCAGGACTCCTCCGGCCACGCCACCGACTGGACGTCCCTGAACGACGGCACGATCGACACGCTCCAGTACTACTCGGTGGGCATCGGCAAGGACCTCGCCCACGGCGGCGTCTCGGTCACCGGTGGCCTGCAGGACAACGGCCAGTCCATCCTGCGCGGCGACGACAAGGTGATGGGCTCCGACTTCGGCGGGGACGGCGGCGACACGCTCACCGACCCGGCCAACGGCTGCGACATCGCCGAGGAGTACGTCTACCTCGCCGTCCAGATCACCCAGAACTGCGCCGTCAACGACGGTTCCTGGGTCAACGACGCGAGCAAGGTCACCTCGTACAACGTCGCCCCGGCCGACAACGCCACCAGCGAGGCCCGCTTCATCGCCCCGCTCGCCGCCGACATGAAGAACAGCTCGACCTGGATCGCGGGCGGCCGGCACGTGTGGGTGCAGACGCACGGCTACGCCATCCGCAGCGGCTCCGAGTGGACCAGCGTGTACGACCTCGGCGCCGGCCGCACCGCGACCGCCGTCGCCGCGTCGGGCGGCAAGGTGTACGCGGCCTGGTGCGGCCCCTGCAACAACCAGGGCTTCGCGCGCGGCATCTCCGTCGGCAACGCGGACGGCACGGGCTGGCACGACGTGACCCTGCCGGTGGACGCGAACGTGCCCAACCGCTACCTCAGCGGCTTCGCCGTCGACCCGAAGAACGCCGACCATGTGTACCTGGAGGTCAATGGCTTCTCCCGGCACTGGACCGAGGGACCCGGCGCGGGCGTGGGCCATGTCTTCGAGTCCAAGGACGGCGGCACCACCTGGACCGACATCTCCACGAACCTCCCCGACGTGCCGACCGACTCCGCGGTCGTCACGGCCGACGGGGGGCTCGCCGTCGCCACCGACCTCGGTGTGGTCTACCGCGCCCCGGGCCGTACGACATGGCAGCGCGTCGGCCGACTCCCGGCGGTCGCTGTGCTCCAGCTGAAGCTGAGCCCGGACGGCGGCACGCTGTACGCGGCCACGCACGGCCGCGGCATCTACACGATCAAGGTGCGCGACTGCGGCTGACCCGTACGCACGCAGGAGGGGTGAACTCGCCGCCGTAAGCGGCTGGTTCACCCCTCCTTCGCGTACGGGACCACACTCACCCGGAGCGTGAACGCGGTGCGCGCCGCGCCCGCCACGTCCGGAGCCTTCGCCGTCACCGTGATCCCGGCCGCCCCGCCCCGTACGCTCGCGCAGCGCAAGGTGGCACGGCCGGTCCCGTCGGCGTCGACGCGCCATCCGGAGATCAGCACCACTGCGGGCGCCGTGCTCTGGACGGCCGTCCAGCGCCGGTCGTCCGCACGCGGGCGCAGGGTGACCGAGATCATCGCCCCGGTCCGCACGCACAACCGCCGTTCGACCGCGTCCCCGGGCGAGACGGTGACCTCCACCCGCCCGGCGAAGCAACTGGCCGCCGGGGCGGCGGATCCGGGGCCCGACGCGGACGGTGCCCCTCGCCCCGGCTCCGCCGTCCCACTCGTAGAAGCACTCGTAGAAGCACTCGCGGAGGCACTCGTGGGTCCGGACGACGGTCCCCGGCCTGCGCCTCCCGATCCACCGCACGCCGCGAGCAGCACCACTCCGGCGACCGCCGTCCAACCGGCCCACCACCGCATCGCGCGCCTCCGCTCGTCAGCCCGTCCGCCCGTATCCCGACGAGCACCAGCATGCCCGCCTTCCCGGGAACCGTGCGGCGTGAGCGCCGAACCGGCGTGCTCGCGTCCGTTTCAGTCGCCGCGCACGGCGGCGAACACACCACCGTCCACGAGGATGTCGATGCCGTTCAGGAAGCCGGCCTCGTCCGACAGCATGAAGGCGACGACACTGGCTACATCCTCGGAGCTGCCCGTCCGGCCCAACGGGGTCGCGTCGATGAGCCGCTGCATGGAGGCGTGGGTCGCCGCCTCCTGCCGGCCCTGCGGGGTGTCGATGATGCCCGGCGAGAGGGAGCATGCCCGGGCTCCCACCGGTCCGAGGCGTACGGCCTCCTTCCGTGCGGAGCCTCTTTCTACAGCGCCGCCTGGCTCGCCGACCAGGGCCGTCCGCACAGTACGGAGGCCGCCATAGCGAAGCTGTACGCCTCCGAGGTCGCCCATCGCGCGGCCTCCGCGTCGGTGCAGATCCACGGCGGCTACAGCTACGTACGGGAGTCGGAGATCTCCCGTTTCCACGCCGCCGCGAAGATCCTGGAGATCGGCGAGGGCACGAACGAGATCCAGCGCAACGTCATCGCCAGAGCGCTGGTGAAGCAGGCGTGAGCCGGCCATGAGGAACGGTCGGGTCCCGCGGTGTGCCGGAGCGCACCGCGGGTCCGGGTCAGTCGCCGACAGCGGCCGGCTGCCACTCCGCCTCGGGGTCGAGCGGCAGGTCGGGACGGTCACGCTTGAACGCGGCCGCCCGCTCCTCCACATCCGGCAGCGCGTTGTCGGACGCGCCGAAGCCGCGGAAGAGGGTCGCGCAGTACTCGCGCGACAGGAACGCGGCGTCCCACTGCCCCTCGGGGCGCACCCATTGGTAGGTGTGGTTGTGCAGGTTGAGGAACTGCAGGGTCGCCAGGCGCGGTGGGAGCGCACGGAAGATGCCCTGGTCGACGGCTTCCGCGAGCAGGCCGGAGACCAGGTGCTCGAAGTCGGAGCGCTGGCCCAGCAGGGTCTCCAGTTCGTCGCCGCTGAGACTGCGGTAGTCGTGTTCGTAGACCCAGACGTGGTCGAGCCTGCGGAAGATGATCGTCAGCAGCGACTCGGACAGCAGGCGCAGCCGCAGCAGGGGATCCTCGTCGAGTTCCGCGATCTGCCGCGCGCGCGACAGCAGTGGTCGCATCACCCGCGACTGGATCTCGATGAGCAGGTTCTCCTTGGAGACGATGTAGTAGTACAGCGCTCCCTTGGCGAGTCCGACCGCGCGGCCCAGGTCGTTGATGGAGGTCGCCGCGTAGCCCTGTTCGGCGAACAGGGAGGCCGCGACGTCGATGATCTTCTGGCGTCTGACTTCGAAGCCCGGCCCATGACCCGGTGGTCGTGGCATTGATTCACTCCCCGCCTGATATGACGACGTGTCTCGACCGAGACCAACCCGGCGTCCGCTCCAGACGGCCGTCGGCGCACCTGGGGGAAAGCGGACTCCGGGACGCCGCTTCAGTTTGCTAGACCAAACGGTACATTAAAAGATGGACTCGGCGGCGGGCGTCTGCCCCGCGCTGGCGATCCACATCGAGGAATGACGACGTTCCCCACTCCGCCGGCTCGACCTCACCCACCAGGACCAGGCACGACAGCTCCAGACCGAGCCGCCCCCGTGTGTAGCCTCTCCGTACGGTGTCGCGATCTTGGTTCACTTCCTTGTGCTGCTGACGGCGACCGGCCCGCACGCCGAGGGGAGAGGCGACGTCCGGGTCGTGAAGACCGTTGCCAACGGCGGCGGCAACGTCACCGTGGGCACGTCGAAGACCGTCACGTTCCCGATCGCCATCACGGTCAAGGACAACTCGGGCGTGAAGGGGCTCGCGAACGTCAACACCTCCAAGGCGTACAGCGTCCATGGTTTCTTCGACTGGACCGGGTCCTCGTGCGTGAAGAAGAGCTCCACCCCGTCGGTGTGCACGGCCAGGATGACCGTCGATCCAGCCTGGATCCCGGACACCAGTGACACCGATGCCAACACGATCGCCGGCGTCTGGCAGGTCGACGCCACCGTCAGGGCCAACGACGGCGACTACTGGATTTCCGACCACATCGCCGAGTACAAGGTGAAGCGCGCCTCGAAGCTGACCACCGACGCGTCGCCCGAACCGGTCGCCAAGGGCGCCAAACTCACCGTCACCGGCAAGCTGTCCCGTGCCAACTGGGAGGACCTCGCCTACCACGGTTTCACCGGGCAGCAGGTCAAGCTCCAGTTCAAGAAGGCCGGGACCGCCCACTACAGCACGGTCAAGACCGTGAAGTCGGGAACCCACGGGAACCTCAATACCAAAGTGACCGCCACCGCGGCGGGCAGTTGGCGCTGGTACTTCCCCGGCACGACGACGACCGCGAGGATCGTCTCGGCCGGGGACGCGGTAGCACTGAAGAAGTGACGTCCACGGGCTGAAAGCCTCGCCCACGGCGGCGGCCCGAGTCGTCGGCCTCCCGTCAGGGGTGTCCGACCAGGGTGGTGACGACGTGGTCGACGGCGTCGGCGTACAGGTCCGGGCGCAGGACGCCCAGGACGGCCGCCGCCGCGGCCGCCGTCAGGAGCCAGGGCTCCCAGCGGCCGCTCGACGGGCCCCTCATCGGACGCGCTCCGCGATCCTGGTGGCCCGGCCGAGCAGCCATTCCAGCGGTCCGCGCGCGAAGTGGCGGGACCAGAGGGTCGCGAACACGGTCACGGCCACGAGGAAGCCGAGCAGCACGTGCAGCGGGGAACCTGGCAGTTCCTGTATGCCCAGGGCGCGGATGGCGACGATGTGGAAGACGTACGCGGTCAGGGACATCGTGCCCACCGCGATGACCGGAGCGACCAGTCGGCGAAAGCGCGGGAGGGTGTCGGTGGCGGCGAGGCAGGCGGCCAGGACCGCGATGGCCACGCCGGTGTTGGCCACGACCGACAGGGTCGTCTCGCTGTGCGGCGAGGCCGCCAGCAGCCAGGCCGGGGTGGTGCCGGTCGGGTAGCCCGCGGTGTCGGACCACCAGGCCGACATGACCGAACCGCCCTCGCCCCAGCCGGAGGCGCGGAGGGCGGAGGCGACGCCGGGGACGAGGTGCAGGGCCAGGTAGGAGCCGCCGTAGCCGAGGACTGCCAGCGAGACACCGGTGATCGCGAGGCGTGTGCGGACGACGGTGGAGGCCAGGTCCAGCCGGGCCACGGCCATGCCGGCGACGACGAACGGGATCCAGGCCAGGGCCGGGTAACCGCCGGTGAAGAGCAGCGAGACGATGCCGTCCGCGTCGGCGGGCCAGGCCCAGATCCCGCCCGGACCACCACCGTCGCCGCCCGGATTGAGGGCCTGCTGCACCACGTACAGGATCTGAGGCAGGATCAGCGCACCGCTCACGGCGATGACCGCCAGCGGTCGGGCGCCGAGCCGGTACAGCGGCAGGACCAGCAGGAAGTACAGGCCGTAGAAGGCGAGGATCACCTCGACCGGGGTGCCGGTCAGGGTGAGCGCGGTGCCCAGGACCAGCAGGATGAGGGCTCGGATCACCACCTTGGCGACCGCCTGGCGGCCCGCCCGGCCGGTCTTGGGGGTGCGGCGGCCGGTGATCAGCACGATCGAGAAGCCGGCCAGGAAGGCGAAGAGCGCGGAGGCCCGGCCGTGAGCCAGTTCCATGAAGAAGCCGGTCGATCCGCCCTCGGAGGGATCGGGGCCGACGTGGGCCGCGTACATCCCGAAGACCGCGAGCCCCCGGGCGAGGTCCACTCCGATCAGGCGCCCCACCGAGGGCCGGGTGTCGGGGAGTTGCGTGGTTTCGGACGGCTCCGGTCGGGGCGGTGCCACGAGCGTCGTGTCGTGTGCGTTCTGCGTCATGGCTCACAGGCTCGGGAGAATCGCCGATCGCGAAGTATCCGGCAGGCGTCCGGTTCACACCCCCCGGACGACTGGAACCGACCCGCCGGGTGGCCGGGCCGTTCCGCCGGAGCGCCGCACCGGGCTTTTCCCGTTCTACGGTCACAGTGACGACAATCGACATCGAGGACATCGATGGCATCGAGGACGAGGCGGAACGTACGTGATCCGGGTAGTGGTGGTGGACGACGAGGCCCTGGTGCGGTCCGGCTTCGAGCTCATCCTCGGCGCGGCCGACGACATCGAGGTCGTCGCGACCACGACGGGCGCGGAGGCGGTGGACGCGGTACGGCGGGAGGGACCGGACGTCGTGCTGCTGGACATCCGGATGCCGGACGTCGACGGTCTGACCGTACTGCGGCACCTGCGGGCGCTGCCGGACGCGCCCGTGGTGGCGATGCTGACGACGTTCGACGCCGACGAGTACATTCTCACCGCGCTGCGCTCGGGGGCGGCCGGCTTTCTGCTCAAGGACACCGAGCCGGACCAACTCGCCCAACTGGTGCGGACCTTGTGCGCGGGCGGTGTCGTGATGTCACCGAAGGCGTCCCGTGCCGTGTGGCAGAGCCACCCGGGCTCGACCGCCGCGGACGACGAGGAGGCCGCCCGCGTCGGACGGCTCACCGAGCGGGAGCGCGAAGTGCTGGTGCTCATCGCGGAGGGGCTGTCCAACGCCGACATCGGCAGCCGCGTCCATCTCAGCGCGGGCACCGTCAAGGACCATGTCAGCGCGATCCTGACCAAGCTGCGCGTGAACAGCCGGGTGCGGGCCGCGCTGCTCGCCCAGCGGGCGGGCCTGCTGGACGGGCGGAACCGGTCGGAGGACCGGCGATGAACGGGGGCAGGCCGTGGTGGGCGCGGATCCCGGATCCGGTCGTCGACGCCGTGGTCGTCGCCGTGGCCGCCGTGGACGTCCTGATCAATCTGGGGGACTCGAGCCGCCTCGCGACGGCGGCGACAGCCGTCGCCTGTGCCGCGCTCGCCCTGCGTCGCCGTTTTCCGCTCACGGTGTTCCTGCTCACGCTCCCGGCCAGCCTGATGGTGGACATCGTCTTCGCCTCGTTCGCCGCGCTGTTCACCCTCGCCGAGCGCTCCCGCGACCGTCGGCTGCTGGTCGCCAGCGCCTTTCTGTTCGCCGGCGCCTCTGCCGTGCCCTGGCCCCTGGGCAACGTCGGCTCACACGAACGCGCCTGGACGCTGATCTACTTCTTCTACACCCTGGCCACGGCCGCCGCCCCCGTGCTGCTCGGCCAACTCGTCCAGGCCCGGCGGGACTTGGCCGACCGGCTCGCGGAGATCGAGACGGCCCGCGAACACGAGCGGCTGTTGCACTCCCAGGCCGTCCTGGCCCGGGAACGTGCCCAGCTGGCCCGCGAGATGCACGACGTCGTCTCCCACCAGGTGAGCCTGATCGCCGTACAGGCGGGTGCCCTTCAGGTCGCCGCCAAGGATCCGCACTTCAAGGAGGGCGCCCGCACCATCCGTTCGCTGAGCGTCGACACGCTCGACGAACTGCGCCACATGGTCGCGCTGTTGCGGGCCTCTGGGGGCCGCGTCGGCGAACTCACGCCGCAGCCCACACTCGCCGACCTGCACAAGCTCGTGTCGACCAGCGGCATCGAGGCGACCCTGACGGGTGAACTCCCCTCCGCCATCGCCACCCCCGCGCAACGCGCCCTCTACCGCACCGTGCAGGAATCCCTGACCAACGTACGCAAACACGCGCCCGGCGCGGCCGCCACCGTCCACCTGTGGCACTCCGACGACCGCTTCGGCGTCACGGTGACCAACAATGCCCCCACCCGCCCCTCCCTGCCCCTGCCCGGCTCCCAGCAGGGCCTCGTCGGCCTCCGGGAGCGCGCCGAACTCCTGGGCGGGGCCTTCGAGTCCGGGCCCACCCCCGACGGCGGCTACCGCGTGACGCTCCGCATCCCGACGGACGCGGACTGAGCCGCGACGCCGTGGCCCGTACGAACGTCGGACGGTCGCCAGGACGGTGCGCAGGGGCCAACCGGGGGACGTACCGTGGCGGCGGGCATCCCATGGCCCCACGCAGGCGGACGATTCGCTGAGCGAGGAGACGGAGGCGGAGACGGCAGCTCACCTCTTCGCACGGCCGGCCCTGTCCCAGGACTCCCTGGTCACGGAAGACCTGGGAGCGCCCTTCCACCCTCGCCACCGCTCCTCGTCGCCGCCTGCCTCCGGGTGGTGTGCCGTCAGCCCTGGCGGGCCTTGAAACGCGGGTTCTTCTTGTTGACGACGAAGACCACGCCCCGTCGACGGACCACCTGAGCCCCCGGCTTGGACTTCATGGAACGCAAGGACTTGCGCACCTTCATGGATCTGCCCTTCTCGTGCTGTGAACTGTCAAACCCGCCGTCAGTGCCGCGGCGAGGCCGTACGGTCGTAACGACGCTCGAAGCGCTCCACGCGGCCTGCGGTGTCCAGGACCCGCGAGGTCCCGGTGTAGAACGGATGGCTCGCCGACGAGATCTCGACGTCGATCAGCGGGTACGTGCCCCCGTCCTCCCACTCGATCGTCTTCGACGAGTGCGCGGTCGAACGGGTCAGAAACGCGGTGTCCGCGGCCCGGTCACGGAAGACGACGGGGCGGGATTCGGGGTGGATGCGGGGCTTCATGAGGTTGCCTCCCTTGTGACGGTCGACGGTTCCGTGACCATCGACCGTCTTGTGACGGTCGACGGTCCTGTGACGGTCCGCCCGGTGGCGCCGGGCTCGGCTCAGCGCTCCTCCCGGAACGGGACGTGCTCACCGACCACCGGGTCGTACTTGCGCAGGACGAGCCGGTCGGGGTCGTTTCCGCGGTTCTTCCGCGTCACGTAGGTGACGCCGGTCCCGGCTGTCGACCTCAGCGTGACGACGGGTCGCGCGCTGTTGCGTGCCATGAGGTCCTCCTTCCGCCCACATCACGCGATCTTGACTCGCGCATGTCAGCTACGTGTGCTGTAACAGCGGACCTGGTCGGCGCATTCCCGGGGGCTTGAGCAGGGGCCAGAGACAGGGGTAGGGGGAGGCAGGGAGCGGCATGGGGGCGGCAGGGAGGCTTGCGGCGAAATGAAACAAGCCCCGCCTCCGGAATACAGGAGGCGGGGCTGTGGAGCGCCGGGCAGGCCTTGCACCTGCATCTCCCCGCAGGAAGCGGGGCGTCTTTCCTTGGACCACCAACGCGAGGCCGACCACCAAAGTCCTCCGGCGGGCTGCTCAAGATCAATCATAGCCCAGCCGGAGCGGTGCATGACACCGGCAGGGTTGCCGCGTGTCCAGGAAGACCCAGGAGTCCTCGCCGACGGTCGCCGCCGCGCGCCCGCCGGTCGGAGGATGACAGACCCGCGGTACGCCGACTGTTCCTCCCGGCCGAGTTCGCGTGTCGGCCGGAACAGACCCACTACCGCGTCCGGTGGCCCTACCGACTACCGCTTCCGGTGGCCGTGCGGCAGCGGGAGCTGCGGCGATGAGCGAGAGGCCCTCGTCAGGTACCTCCCGGGCTGAGCCGTGCCCGGCCGGCTCCCGAGGGCCGGCCGCGCGCGGGAGGAAGCCGAGGCAGCTGTCTCCGCGCACCGGCGCCCGTCCGAACACACACATGCGCCGCGCGCGCCGCTACGCGCCCTTGCGCTCCTCCGGTGCGTCGCCAGAAAGTACCTGTTCCGGAGACCGAAACCGCACGGCGGGACGAACGGGGAGCGGTGTGAGTGAGCAGCCCGAGGCCGACGCCAGTCTCAACGAGTTGAGGGACGGCCTCAAGGAGATACGCGAGGCGCAGCAGCGCCGCGAAGGCGACCTGAAGACCCTGCACGACCGGTTCGGCACGCTGTCCGGGGGCCTGGAGGCCCTGCGCGGCAGAGCCAACGAGCTCGCCCTTCAGGTCGAATCGGTGGGTTCCGCCACCGAAGAGCTGCGGGAGGGCCTGTCCCGGACCCGGTCCGAGCTCGGCCAGGTCAAGGCCGAACTCACGGATTTCCGGTCCCAGTACGAACGCGACCAGGCCGTCCTTGCGGCACAGTTCGAGCTCGACCGGATCACCGAGGACTGGCAGCGCAGGTTCGGCAACCGGGAAAAGGTGCGCTCTCTCGCTCGTGGCCTGGTCAAACAGCTGACCCCGCAGCTCGTGAGGAGCGGGGCGCTGAGAACCGACAACCTCCGGCTCTTCGTGGAGGAACACCTCGTCCACGACCCCGACTTCTGGCTCGCCCACGCAACCCTGGCGGTCGCCGCCCGACTGGACGGGGACGACGAAATCCGGCTCACCGCGATGGGGCAGGCGCAGGGGCTCGACCTCGGCAAGGCGAACCTGTTCTTCTCGCTCGCCGCGGCCAGGGCGGGCGAGCACGAACGGGCGGGGAACTGGATGGACGGCTACCTTCAGCACGCCGTCGACCCGGACCGACTCGGCAGGGACTTCCTCGTGGTCCTCGACGCCGTCGCCAGCCGCGAACTCGGCGACCTCGCACACAGCTACGCCCGGCAGGTGATGGTGCGCTGGGGCACCGAGGCGGCGGCGGGCGGGACGGCGGCCAGGGCGAGTGTCCGGCGTTGGACACCCCAGCTGCGCAAACTCCTCGCCTCACCCGGCGACCGGTTCGAGTCCCTGGGCCAGGCGTACGACGGGGACTGGCCGGCGCTCCTCGAACACTGGCGGCTGGCCACCGTCACCACAGGCACCCTCGCCCACCTCCGCAAGGAGTTCCCACCCCCGAACCGCACGGCGTCCACCCCCGGACGTGTCCGCTACGCCGAGACGGCCATCGACCGCCTCATCGGCCATCTCGAACCCGATGAGGCTGCCCTGCACACCAAGAAGGAGGCGCTGCGCCGGTTCATCGAGCACCGGGGTGACGAGAAGGCGGCACAGGAGGAGCACGAGCTGCGTCAAGAGGCGGACGCCGAGGTCATGGACTTCACGACGCTCCTCGACAACGCCGTTTTCAAACCGAGTCAGATCGCCCTCGGAGACGACGCGCGCCGCCTCGCGCTCATGCAGATGCTGCCCAACCTGTGCACCGCCGCCGAGGAACTGGTGGTGGCCTCGCTGAGCCACCGGCCTCAGAACATCCGTATCGCGATCGAGGGTTGGCACACACTGCTGCCGACCGACCCCGCCGCGTCCGTCGACGGGAAAGCCCTGGCCGACGAGCTGGAGACCGAACTGCTCGAACGCACGGAGGCCGAGGCCGCGGCTGTCGACCGCAACCTGCCGCGGCGCGTAGGGGGCACCGCCGGTGGCCTGTCCGCCCTCGTCCTGGCCCCCTTCCTCCTCGGCGGCTTCTTCCTGGCACTCGCGTTGCTGGTGGGCGCCTTCGCCGGGGTGTGGGGGCTGTTGGACGTGACGCGCGTACCGGCCGAGCGCGGCAGGATCCGTGAGGCCGGCGTGGTGCGGCGGCGAAGTGCGCAGCGCCGGTTGCAGGATGTGCTGAGCCGGCGCATCGAGTTCTTCGCCGAATGGAACGAGCACGTCGCGCGGCTGCCCGAGCTGTGCGCCTGGGACCCGACGGGCAAGTGACGCAATCATGGAATCAGGACGTGTCCTCGACCGGCGCTACAAGCTGGAGTCGCCCCTCGGCCGCGGCGCCCAGGGCTCCGTCTGGCTCGGACTCGACCTCCGCCTGAACCGGCCGGTCGCGGTGAAGGTGGCCACACTGCACCGTCATCGCGGACACGGCGAGCACTCCGAGGAACTGAACCGGCGCGTCGAGCGATTCCGCAAGGAGGCTCAGGCGATGGCGCGCATCCGTAACCGGCCCCATGTCGCCGTCATCTACGACCACGGCGAGGACGGCGACATCCTGTACTCCGTGATGGAGTACATCGAAGGCAGGCCGCTCTCCGCCCACACCGGGCAGGGTCGGCACCTCACCCTGGAACAGACCGTGCGCTGGACGAGGCACATCTGCGACGGCCTCGCCGACGCCCACGAGGCGGGCGTGGTGCACAGGGACGTGAAACCCGGCAACATCGTCATCGACACCACCGGATCCGCCAAGGTCGTCGACTTCGGCCTCGCCCGCTTCATCGACGCGTCCTCTTCCCACGGTCCAGGGTGGGGCACCGTTCACTACGCTTCCCCCGAACGGCTCCGTGAGGAGTCCGGCAGCGCTCTCAGCGACCTCTACTCACTCGGCTGCGTCGTGTACGAGATGCTCACCGGCTGGTCTCCCTTCGGCCACATCTCGGATCCCTATGCCGTCATGTGGCACCACGTGGAGAAAACGCCCGCCCCGCCGGGCGCGCTGCGTCCCGGTATCCCCAGGCCTCTCGACTCCCTCGTGCTGAGACTGCTGGAGAAGTCACCCGGGAACCGGCCACCCGACGCCCGAGCCGTGGCCCGGGCGGTCCAGCAGATCGAGTACGTCTCGGACGACTCCGCGGATCCACACGTCGACACGCGCCACATCGCCGAGATCCAGAACTTGGAACGGTTCATCCAGTTGCACGCCGACGGCCCCCGGGCCATGGACACGGACGTCCTCGACGCACGCGCCCGGCACGCCAGGCTCACCGGCGAGTCGGGCGACTCCCGAGGCGCCGCCGCACTCTGCCAGCGCCTGGGGCAGGACTGCGCGCGCCTGCTCGGCCCCGATCACCACCGTGTCTTCGAGGCCTACCGGGAGGCTTCACGCTGGAAGGAGGGCACCGGCTGAAGCTTCGTATCTCCCTTGATATGTCCCTTCCGACGTCCTGCTGGTGTCGAAGGGCTACGGGCCAGGGGCTAGGTGGGTACGGGCTACCAGGTGACCGGCAGCGCGGCGACGCCGTACGCCATCGCGTCTTCCTTGAAGTCGATCTCCTCCAGCGTGGTGGCCAGTCGCAGCGTGGGCACGCGCCGGTAGAGCGTGCCGTAGACGACCTGGAGTTCCACGCGGGCGAGTTGCTGGCCCAGGCACTGGTGGACGCCGAAGGCGAACGCGTTGTGCTGGCGGGCGTCGCGGAGCAGATCGAGGCGGTCGGGCTCCGGGAAGGCCTCCGGGTCCCAGTTGGCGGCGGGGAGGGAGACGATGATTCCGTCCCCGCCGCGGATGACCTCGCCGCCGATCTCGATGTCCTCCAGGGCGATCCGGCGCTGCCCGGTGTGGGCGATGGTCAGGTAGCGCAGCAGTTCCTCGACCGCTCCGGCCACGACCTTGGGATCGTCCGTCTCGCGCAGCAGGGCGAGCTGCTCCGGGTGCTCCAGCAGCGCGAGGGTGCCCAGCGCGATCATGTTCGCGCTGGTCTCGTGCCCGGCGATGAGCAGGATGACGGCCATGAGGGACGCCTCCCCCATGGTCAGTTCATCGGCCTTGACCAGGGCCGCCAGGTCGGACAGCGCGTCTTCGGCGGGGCTCTCCGTCTTGGCGTGGATCTGCCGGGCCAGGTACTCGCCGAGCGCGACGCTCGACTCGCGGTCCTGCTCGGCCGATGACGTCTGGCTGACCGCGACGGTGGCGTGGTACTGGAAGAACTCGTGGTCCTCATAAGGGACTCCGAGCAGTTCGCAGATCATCAGCGTCGGAATGGGCAGACCCAACGCCTGGACCAGGTCGGCCGGCTTCGGCCCGGCCAGCATCGCGTCGATGTGCTCGTCGGTGACCTTCTGGATGGCGGGGCGCAGGGCCGCCATCCGCTTGGCGGTGAAGGAGGAGGTCAGCATCCGGCGGAGCCGGGTGTGGACGGGGGCGTCCGTGTTGAAGAGCGTGTCGGGGTGGTGGTGCGCGTTCTCCGCCATGGCCTTCTTCGGGAACGGAAAGCCGAGCCGCTTGTCGTCGACGCTGACGCGGGGGTCGCCGAGGACTGCCCGCAGGTCCTCATGGCGGGTGATGAGCCAGGGGGTGCTGCCGTTCCAGATCCGCACCTTGCTGATCGGCTTCTCCTCGCGGATCTCCGCAAGGACCGGCGGCGGCGCGAACGGGCAGGCGGCCGCCCTGGGCGGTACGAACTCGGGGATCTCTGCGGCGGCGTCGCTCGCGGTTCCGGTCAGTGTCTCAGCCATGTCACTCCTCGGTGGGGGGCTCCCCCGGAACGGGGAGCGGGGTCTCAGAGGGGCTCTGGGGCCTATGAGATCGGAGCAGACTGACGGCTACGGGCCACTTCACTGACGGGAACCTGACGTGACTCGGATCACGTGCACGCGCCCCACAACCCGGCGCCGGCGGGCCACGACGCGGCACGGCGTGACGGCGAACGGACCTCAGTCCTGCGCGGTGGGACGCACCACGATGTCACCCACGTCGACACCGTCCGGCTGCTCGACGGCGAAGGCGACGGCGCGGGCCACCGCGGCCGGCGGGATCGCGATGCTGTCCATCTTTTCGACGATCTGGACCTTCACCTCGGAATCCATGCGGTCGGCGAAGTCCGTACGGACGAACCCCGGGGAGACGACGGTGACGCGCAGGCCCTCGCCGGCCTCCTGGCGCAGGCCCTCGGAGAGGGTACGGACGGCGTTCTTCGTGGCGGCGTACACCGACTGGAGCGGAGTGACGCGCAGTCCGGCGGTGGACACGATGTTGACGAAGTGCCCGAAGCCCTGCTCCCGGAAGACCGGCAGCGCTTCGGCGATCCCGTACAGCACACCTTTGAGGTTGACGTCGATCATCTCCTCCCAGTCCTCGACGCGGAGGTCGTCCAGGGGGGAGATCAGACCGACTCCGGCGTTGCTGACGAGGACGTCGAGCTTGCCGTACCGCTCGCGGGCCAGCCGTACGAGGCCGGCCAGATCCTCGCGCCGCGTCACGTCCGTACGGACCCAGGCGGCTTCACCGCCCGCCTTTTCGATACGGGCGGCCAGGGCCTCGAGACGCTCCGCACGACGCGCCCCGAGGACGACCCGGGCGCCGCGCTCGGCGAGCAGGAGCGCGGTCGCCTCACCGATGCCGCTGCCGGCACCCGTGATCGCCACTACCTTGCCTTCGATTCCCGACATGATCGACAGTCCTTTCGCAGGAGGAACGAGGGCATGTCACACCCATGCCCTACAGTGAAAGCGGAGGCGCCGCCACTTCACCCACCATAAGTGGAGACGCCTCCACTTAGCAACGGGAGAGCGAGGAGCGACGCCGATGGCCCGCGATACAGGACGTCCACTGAGGGCTGACGCACAGCGCAACCGGGACAAGATCCTGGCCGCCGCGGTACGCGTGTTCACCGAGGAAGGGCTGGACGCGCACTTCGAGCGCATCGCCAGGGAAGCGGGCGTGGGCACCGGCACCCTCTACCGCAACTTCCCGACCCGGGAGGCCCTGATCGAGGCCGCGTACCGCAACGAGGTGGCCCGGCTGTGCGAGGCCGTCCCCGGGCTCCTGGCGACGATGCCGCCCCGCGAGGCCCTACGCGCCTGGACGCGTCGCTTCATCGACTACGCCACCGCCAAACTCGGCATGGCCGAGGCCCTACGAGCCGTCGTCGCCTCGGGAACCAACCCCTACGCCGAGAGCCACGAGCTGATTCAGGCCGCCCTCACCTCCCTCATGAACGCCGGCACCGCCGCCGGCGCGATCCGCACCGACATCAGCCCGACCGACATGTTCGCCGCCCTCGCCGGCATCGCCCTCACCTCGGCCAGCCCCGACCAACGCGAACAGGCGGAACGCCTCCTCGACCTCACCCTGGACGGATTGCGGCCGCTGCCGCCGCGGGCGCCCGACAACTGACGCCGAGAATCCAGCCGCATTTCAGGCAAGCCCGGAGACGTTCAGGAACGCGCTGACGCAGGCATTTCTCGATGCCTTCCTGGAGACGCTCACTTGCCGAACTCGAGTGACCCGCCCCGCACCACGTCCCAGCGGTACTGCTCAACAACCTCGCCGCGCGCCTATTCCTTGCGCCGCAGCGTCGCCGAGAGGTGGTGCTGCAACGGCTGCCCCACCGCCGCGAGCTCGTGGACGAACGTGAGCGTGTCGTCGTCGGTCAGGGCGTAGGTCCGGCGGGTTGCGTTGACCTCCTTGGCCGTGGGCGTGAGGGCCACCTCGTGGGTGGAGAGGTCGACCGTGTTGTCGGCCGCTCGGCCGACGGCGATCTCGGCGATACCGGTGGGCTGGGTGATCAGTGCCTCCACCCGGCCGTCGGGCTGGAGCCGCCACCAGCCGCTCTCCCGAGCCGACGGGCGCAGCGGTGTGCCGTCGGCGTCGAGCAACCAGGCCCGGGCCTCGTACCGGAGGAAGGGGCGGCCGTCGTGGCTGAAGGTGACCTCCTGCGCGTACGCGAACTCCCCGGCGAGCGTGGGATACCCGCCATGGCCCCGCCCGTGCCAGGTACCCAGGAATCCGATCACCGGGGCGAGAAGCGCGTGCGGGGTGGGCGCTTCATCCGATCGGTGGACGTCGGGGTACGGATACTCCGGTGCGGGGTCGAACACGGTGTGCGCTCCTGGGATCGGGTCCGGTGCCGGGCCGAAGCCTAGGCCGTCGATGTCGCTCCCCGCGGCGACGGCGCGAAGGACTGTCCGGCGACCCGTCAATGCCGGCAGCCCCGGGGCACGCGATCTCGACCGCGGACGCGGTGGACAGCACGGTCGCCGCGAACACGGACGACGCCCAACCGGCCTTCACTGTACGTACGTTCACGCAGCGACTCAGCTCCAGGCGGCACGGCGCGCGGCGGACCACGTACGCCACGGCATCTCGACCTCCGCCGTTCCGATCGCGCCCGAACTCGCCTCCCGACGGAATGTCGCACCGCGCCCTCCCCGCAGCAAGACCACGGTCGTGTTTCTGGGCTCAGCCGGTGATGGTGGACTTCGTGCCGGACGGGGTGACGGCGTACCACGTCTTGTCCTTGGCCTGGCCGTTCGTCTGTCCGGCCTGTGTGTCACCCACGTATCGGTACAGCGGCCAGCCGCCGAGGGTGAGCTGTTTCATGCCGTTCCGGTGGACCGTGCCGAGAAGGCTCTTCTCGACCCCCATGGTCTGTACGGAGTCCTGCACAATGACGGGGATCCACGTCTTCGTGCACTCGCCGGAGCACGTCCACTTGGACGGATTCGCCTCGTCCTTGTCGTAGCGGTAGAGGGTCATCCCCTTGTCGTCGGTCACCACGCTGCCGATGCCGTTGACCGTCTTGGCCATCACCATGGTGGTTGGGGCCGCGTGGCCGCCGGCGGCCGGTGCGGAGGGCGTGGATTCCGAGGCGGTCGGGGCTGAGGTCGCGGATTCCGACGCGGCCGTGGCGACCGGGACGGCGCTGCCGGGGCTCGTACCGGTGGACGCCTTTTCCGTCGAGCTGCCGCACGCCGCCAGAAGGAACGCCGAGGCGAGCCCTGCGGCCGAGAGGAGGACGATGCGTCGCTGGATCACGGAGTTTCCCTTCGGCGGTCGTTCTACTTACTCCCTTAGTACGTTGGGTAACTGCCGCTCGCTCAGCGACCGGTGGCACATGGCGAAGCCTTGACCGACTGCGACGGAGAACTCAGGAAGCTCAGTTGGCGGTCGGCCGACGCCGGCCGGGCAGGCGATCAGAGGCCTGCTCGTGTTCCGGTACGGCGCCGAGCTGTTCCGGCGTGAGCTCACGGAAGGCCGCCTCGCTGATCACTATCCGGGCGCGGCGGCCAGGGAGGCCCACGGTCACCGTGTAGCCGACCAGGACGGGGGCGGCGTTCACTGCTTCATCTGTCGGCCCATGTTTCGCAGAGCCCTGCGCAGTGCGGCCACTTCTTCCTGCGACATGTTCTCCACGAAGTGGCGCAGCGCGGCCGAGCGGTCCTTGCTCTCCCCCAGGCCGTCCTCCATGAGTGCGGCGGCGTAGGCCTCACGGGTGCGGACCGGTGCGTACAGCCAGGCGCGACCCTGCTTGCCGCGCAGCAGCCAGCCCTTCGTGTACAGGATGTTGGTGACGGTCATCACCGTGGTGTACGCGATGGGGCGGGTCTTGTTGATGTCGTCGACGACCTCGCGCACGGTCGCCGGACGGTCCCACGTCCAGAGGCGATCCATGATCTCCGCCTCGAGATCCCCCAGCCGCCGCATGGCCCGGCTCCCTCACGCCACCGAATACGTAGAGCCATAGTAGACGGCTGGCGTGACGCATTTCCGTGGGCGACGTGCTCAGCGGCCCTTGACGGCATGCAGCATTGTGACGCCGAGCCATGGGCCGCCGTACCAGTACCCGGGGCCGAGTCCGCGCAGTGTGCCCTGGCCGATGTGCGCCGCGTACTTCCTGGCCATGGGCCAGAAGTCGGCGACGATCAACTGCCCGCCCGGGCGCAGCACCCGCATCGCCTCGTCCAGCGCGCGGTATCGCCCGTCGGGCGACGGGATGTTGTGGATCGCCAGCGCGCTCGTCACGACGTCGAAGGAGCCGTCCGCGAACGGCAACGCGGTCATGTCGGCCGTATGCACTTCCACCCGGTCGGCGACCCCTGCCGCAGCGGCGTTGGCGAGCGTGACTTCGGGCCGGTTGCCGCTCTGGTCCTTTCCGGACCACAGGTCCACGCCCACGGCGTGTCCCGTCGGCAGCCGCCTGGCCGCCTCGATCAGCATCGCGCCGCGACCGCACCCCAGGTCCAGCAGCCGCTCGTCACCCTTCAAGCCGGCCTGGTCCAGCTCCCGCCTCCAGATGCGCAGCTTGCCGTGCAGTGTGGTGTGCAGGTAGATGCCGGTGCTGGCAAGCAGTGCCGTCCCGGCGGCCACCATCGCGCTCCGTCCTGGCCGCCACCGGCCGGCGGCCAGGCAGCAGGCCGCGCCGACGGCGCCGAGTGTCGCGGGGAACGCTGGAGCGTCTACGCCGTACCGCGGCCGCTGAAGGCGCGGCAGTGGGGAGTCATCCCGGTTCTTGGACATAGGCGCAGTGTCACAAGCTCAAGTGCCGGGCGGCTTGTAGAAATGTTCCCCCGTGGCCGGCGCGCCACCGGCCACGCGCCTGCCGGGTGCAGACCGTCGGGTGTCGGGTACAGACCGTCGGGTCAGGGCTTGGACAGGTATTCGGGGGCGGCCCACGCTTCGTCGTCGACCGCGAGCCACGGCGCAACCGCGACGGCCGTGGGCGTCACACCGGCGAAGGCCATGACATCCCGATGGAGGTGGGACTGGTCGGCGTACCCGATCTCCGCCGCCACCCGTGCGGCGCTGTGACCCGCGGCCAGACGGTGGGCCGCTTGGTCGAAACGGACAAGCTGAGCGGCGCGCTTGGGGTTGAGACCGATCTGGGCTCGGAACCGGGACCACAGTCGCTTACGGCTCCAGCCGACCTCGCCTGCCAGCCGCTCGACCCGAACCCCTCCCAGGTTCGTCACCATCTGCCGCCACACGAAGGCGACCTCAGGATCGATCGCTCGGCCAGCCTCGTGTCGTCGAACGAACGCCGCCTCCGCGATCGCGAACCGGTCGTCCCATGACCTGGCAGCGCGCAGTTGCTCTTGGGTTCGCGCGGCATCGCGGCCCCAGAGGTCGTCGAGGGAGACCATCGTCCCGCCCAACTCCGAAGAGACGCCCAGCACGGCGTGCGCGATCACCGGCGACAGACGCACCTGCAGGCTTTCGATGTCACGGCCGCGTCCTCGAAGGCCGCTGGGCACGAGTCCGACGACGACACTGCCGTTCTGCTGCCGGCCGTTGATGTCGTCGACGGTGAGCGGCTCGTCGCCGAGGCTGACGAGCACCGTGACAGCCGGGTACGGAATCACGCTCAGGTCGACGAACTCCGTGGTACGAGCGCGGAATCCGGCCATGCTGACCCCTGGCAGCAGGCCGGGCCGGGACGGGGTGGCGATGTCCCACATCGCCGCAGCGTCATGAGCCGAGTCGGCGGATCGCATGTCGCCAAGCTACGCGACATTCGTCCAAGACGGGATGTCGCAGACGCGACGACACTGACGGCTTCTGCAAGCACCGCGGACCAGAAGGGACCGCTCGTGATGCGCTCGCCCATTGACCCGTTCGACCCGTTCGACCCGTTCACGTCGGCCGTCGAACTCGCCGCAGCCATACGCCGAAAGGAGGTGAGTCCGGTCGAGGTGGCCGATTGCTGTCTCGAGCGGATGGACCAGCTCGACCCCCGGCTGAACGCCTTCTGCCACCGGGCCGACGACGACGTCCGCAAAGCCGCGTCCGCTGCGGCTGATGCGGTGGCACGGACCCCGTCGGCCGATGACCTTCCGCCGTTCCACGGGGTCCCGCTGCCGATCAAGGACCTGCTCGACGTGGCCGGTTGGCCCACCACTCATGGGTCCGCCGCCGCCAGGCAGGCGCCGGCCGCGGCATCGGACCCGGTCGTGCAACGGTTCGTGGACGCGGGGTTCATCCTGCTCGGCAAGACCACCACCTCCGAGTTCGGTGCCCTGCCCTTCACCGAGAACGAAGCCCTGGGTATCTCGCGCAACCCGTGGGACCCGGATCGCACGCCGGGCGGATCGTCGAGCGGAGCGGGCGCTGCCGTCGCCGCCGGGATGGCGCCCATCGCCCACGCCGAAGACGGCGGTGGGTCGATCCGCATCCCCGCGTCGTGCAACGGTCTCGTCGGGCTCAAACCCACCCGCGGCCTGGTCACCAACGCGAGCGTCAGCGTGGAAGGTCTCGGCACGAGCGGCGTGCTCACCCGCACGGTGGCCGACACCGCGGCCGCCCTCGATGTGCTGGCGCGCCATGATCCGGCCGCGTGGTGGTCACCCCCGACCCCGCACAGGTCCTTCGCCACCGCGATGCGGACGGACATGCCGACCGGGCTGCGGATCGGTGTGCTCACGGACTCCCCGATCGACGGGATACACGTGCACCCGGCGTGTACTGAAGCCGTCACCGTCGCTCTTCGGACGCTCGAAGCGGCCGGTCACGACATCGTCGACACTCGCCTTCCGCTCCCCCCGACCGACGAGTTGGTGGCGGCGTTCACGACCATCTGGAACGTCGGCGGCAGCGGGATCGTGCTCGCGGACCCGGACCGTGTCGAGCCCCACAATCGTGCCCTGCGTGACGCGGCACGATCGACCGACTCGTGGTCCTACGCGGAAGGAGTGAGGAAGACCCAGCAGTTGTCGCGGCGCATCGTCGAGGGCTTCCTCGCCGGCTTCGACCTCCTGGTCACGCCCACGATGGCGTGTCTCCCGCCGCTCGTCGGTGCCTGGCGGGCAGGCGCCGACGACGATCCCCTGATGCCACTGCTGAACAGCTACCCGATGGGGGTGTTCACGTCGGTGTTCAACGTGACAGGCCAACCGGCGATCTCCGTCCCCATCCACCACGACGACGCCACCGGCTTGCCCGTCGGCGTCCAGATCGTCGCCGCACCGTGGCGCGAAGACCTCCTGCTCCAGGTGTCTCGCACCCTCGAGCTCGCACACCCTTGGGCCGTTCGCCGCCCGCCCGTCAGCTGAGCAGGGAAGCGGTCAGTCCATCGGGGACCGGCGGAGCGTCTGCTCGCGCTCGGACAGTGCCTGGAGCCGGTACTCCCTCGGGGAGAGCCCGTACGCGGTGCGAAAGGCGCGGGTG
The DNA here is from genome assembly GCF_019091445.1 of Streptomyces sp. GbtcB7. Classification (NCBI taxonomy): domain Bacteria; kingdom Bacillati; phylum Actinomycetota; class Actinomycetes; order Kitasatosporales; family Streptomycetaceae; genus Streptomyces; species Streptomyces sp. GbtcB7. The sequence goes on along the minus strand of NZ_JAGXJM010000027.1, from coordinate 26,663 downwards.
AACTCGGAGGGGCGGGGGAAGCCCCAGCGCGCGGCGACGGCGTGGATCGGCGTGGTGCGCAGCGAGGAGTCGGCCAGGTCGCGGCGGGCGTTCTCCAGCCGCCGGCCGCGGATCCAGGCCGCGACCGTTTCGCCCTGCGACTGCTGCTGAAAGATCCGGTACAGGTAGCTGCGGGAGATGTGGTGCGCGGCGGCGATCGCGGGCGGCGTCAGCTCCGGGTCGTGGAGATTCTGCCGGATGAACGCCTGGATGCGTTGTGCTGTGACCCGCTGGCGGGTCTCCTGCGGAAGGGCGGCCTCTGCGTCCAGTACCTGGGCGAACAAGGCCGACACCAGGTCGAGTACGACCGTACCCAGGCGTGGCGCGTCGGAGGGCTGAAGGGTTTCGGCCTGCCGGTCCAGGCCGACGAGGAACTCGGTCAGCAGAGCGCCGGTACCTTCCCGCCCCGACAGCCCCCGGCCCAGCAACTCCCGGACGCGGTGCGGCGGCAGGGGCAGCAACGCCTTGGGGAAGTCCACGCCGACCCCCTTGACGGCTCGGCGATCCCGGTCGTCCGCCGGCCGGAGGTCGTACGGCCGCGAGCCGTCGACCATGTGCAGGTCACGTGGGCCGAACGTGTCGGTCCGCCCGGCGTGCTCGAGAGCCAGGTCTCCATCGAGCAGCAGCGTCAGGTGGTACAACTCGGGGTCGGACCGACGCACCATTTTTCCGCTCCGCCGGTAGCGGGTCGGCAGGAACGACGACGGCCATACGGTCACCGGCCCCAGCTCCATCAGCCGGTACTCCGCCCAGTAGTCGGCGGTGTGGGCACTGATCAGGTCGCTCGAGCGCGTCCGTCCGACCAGTTCCCGCCAGTACTCGAATCTGTCCTCCGCAGGCACGTCCTCGCTGCGGAACACGGTCCCGATCATTCCGTCCCATCTCCCCTGGCCCCAGAGCCGTGGCCACCCGTGTCGACACCTGAGTTACTTGGCTGCGCGCATCAGCAGATGGCCATGGCGGAACTGGCGTTCCTCCTCGCGCGGCGCACGCAGCATCCGGCCGACCTCGACGAACCCGGCTTCACCGGCCAGCCCCGCGAGGTCGTCGATCGGCCATCGGTACGCCGTCACCACTTTGTGGTCGAACGCTGTGACCGGCTCACCCTCCGACTCGAAGAACGCGAGCGAGAGGTGGCCGTCAGGCGCGAGTATCCGCCGGAACTCGGCGAAGTACGAGGGCACCTCCTGCGGTGGGGTGTGGATGACCGAGTAGTAGGACACGATGCCGTTCAGCTTGCCGTCGGCCAGGTCCAGGGCGTCCATGGAGCCGACCTCGAACCGCAGGTCCGGATATGCCTCGCGGGCGAGATCGATCATCACCGGCGACAGGTCGACGCCGAAGACGTCCAGCCCCAGGTCCCGCAGGTGCGCGGTGATGCGTCCCGGGCCGCATCCCAGCTCCGCGACGGGCCCGGCGCCTGTGGTCCGTACGAGGTCGGCGAACGCGGCGAGCATCGCGCGATCCAGCGGAAGAGCGTCGAGATCATTACGGAAGAGTTCGGCGTAACGGACTGCTACGGCGTCGTAGGCATCCGCTGTCGCACCGAGATGCGAGGAGGGTTCACTCACAGAGGAGGGTTCAGTCACAAGCGAGGACACTAGCTCGTCGCGCGGGGCCATCTCCTCGAGGGCAGACAGGAGTTGGTAGAAGCCCTGTTCCATGCGAAGGGGGCACCGGGGGGGGCGGCGATGCCCAGGCGGCGGCCTTACTGTGCGGGATCGGGGGTGGGCCGGCGGTCCGGCTCCGGGTCATCGGGTGCGGTGGTGGCGGAGGGCCGGCAGGGCCAGAAGGACGCCCAGGACGAGTGCGGCGGCGACGACGCGCAGGATGCCGCCGAAGCCGAGGCCGGTCAGAGCTCCGGTGAGCTGCGGGCCCAGGCTGGCGCCGATGAACATGCTGCATCCGTAGAGGGCGACGGCCGCGCCGCGAGCGTGCGGGGCGGTGGCGTTGATGGTCTCGACGACGGCGGGTGCCGCTGCCGCGACGGCTGCCACGAACAGGAGCAGCGCGAGGGCCAGCGGCACGGTGTGACCACCGAGGAAGGAGCCGGCCGCGACGGTGAGGGCGGCCAGCGCGAACGCGAGGACCGCGCGCAGGGGTGCGGCCAGGCGCTGGAGCACGCGGGCGAGTACGGGGATGGCGACGAGGGCGGGCAGCGCGCTGGCCCGCAGGGCGAGGATCGCGGAGGAGTTCCCGGCGATGCCGGACGGCCCGGCGATGGCCACGGCCGTGTAGATGGCGACGAAGGAGGACATCAGGACCACGGTCGACAGGTAGAGGGCGACCATGCGCGGCCGGCCCAGCAGTCGGGGCATCGCCGCGAACGCCTGGCTCAGCCCGCCGCCGGTGCCGTGGCGGAGGGTGGGCCGCAGGACGCGGCGTACCGGGATCAGGCTCAGGGCCATGAGGGCGGCGCTGAGCCAGAAGACCGCGCGCCAGCCGAGCCCGGCCGCGACGGCCTGGGCGCCGATCTGCAGGAGCACGGCGGCGGCGAACATGCCACTGGTGATGCAGGTCAGGGCGGTGCCGCGGCGTCGTGGCGCGATGTGGTGGACGACGTAGGAAAGCGCGGAGGGCGCGAAGGTCGCGGCGGTGAGTCCCTGCAGGCTGCGCAGGACGATGGCCGTGGGGAGGTCGGGGGCGGCGCTGACCGCCAGGGTGGCTGCCGTTGCGGCCACGAGCCCGGTCGTGATCACGGCGCGCGAGCCGTAGCGGTCCGACAGCGGACCGGCGAGCAGAAATCCGGCGGCGTAGGCGAAGCCGAACGCCGTCGCCGTCCAGGTGACCTGCTCCGGTGCGGTGCCGAGCGCGGTGGCCATGGGGTGCAGCAGGGCCAGGACGGTGTACATCTGGCCGACCATCAGGACGCCGAGTGCGGTCAGCAGGGCGATGGTCGGGGCGGCGGGCGCCCAGGAGGACGGCTGGTCCGGGGTGTTGGGCGCGGTTGCTGCGGGCCCGGGGGACGTGGTGGAAGTGGGATGGGAGGACGTGGTGGGAGTGAGATGGGGGGACGTGATGGGAGTGGGATGGGACATGGGAACTCCAGAAGGGGGCGTCTGGTCGCCGCCCCGCGGGTTTGTGCGCGGCGCGATCGGCCGATGGCACCACCGGGGTCGGGTGGGTGCCCCCGGCCGTGGGAGGGACGGCCGGGGGACGATGGCGGGGAGGGGGCTGGTGGCGGGGGATTCCCAGGTTGTTGGGGGTTGCTCAGGCGGCCGGGGTGTTCAGCACGTACTCGCGCGAGGCGTGCACCTCGCTGCGCAGGGCGGCCAGGTTGACGTCGAGGACCTGTCCGTCCCACTTGCGGGGCTCGCCGTTGATGAGGACGGCGGTGATGTTGCGGGCGTCGGAGCCCAGCACGAGGGTGCCGATGGGGTCGTTGAGAGGCATGTTGTTGAGGTCCTCGGCCTGGACGACCAGCAGGTCGGCCTTCTTGCCCGGGGTGAGTGAACCGGTGATGCCGGCCAGGCCGTTGGTACGGGCGCCCTGGAGGGTGGCGAAGTCGAGGACGTCGTGGGTGGTGATGCGGGAGGGCTGCTGGTCAGTGCCATAGACGGCGTTGACCGCGCGCATCCGCTGGATGGCGTGCAGGGCCCGCATCTGCGTGAACATGTCGCTGGCGAGGGCGACTTCGACGTCGATGCTCAGGCCGGGGCGGATGCCGACGGACAGGGCCTCGTCGATGGCGGGGATCGCCGTCTCGAGGCCGATCTGCGCGTCGGACGTGGGGGCGAGCGCCACGGTGGTGCCGGTCTCCCCCATCGCCTTCCACGCCTTGGAGGTCAGTCCGGTGGAGTGGATGAGGGTGACGTCGGGGCCGAGAACGCCGTCCTTGGCCCAGCGCAGGACCGCTTCGGAGGAGGACGTGCCGAAGACGGCGTCCACGCTCACTCCGATACCCAAGTCCTTTGCCACACGCGCGAGTTCGGGACCGTAGGCGAGCGTCGGTCCGGCGATCTCGTCGGTGGCCAGGGTCGCCAGGCGCAGCGTGAGCAACTGGTCGTCGCTGCTGAAGTACTGGTCCTTGATACGGGTCAGGTCGCCGGGCCACTGCCGGTCCCACTCACCGAAGTGCGGGCCCATGGAGGCGTGCACGCCTCGGATGCCGGTGTCGCGGAGGGCCCCGATCGCGGCGTCGGAGTGCTCGCGGGTGCGGGAGTTGTGGGAGAAGTCGAGCATGGTCGTGATGCCGCTGTCGATCGCGGTCAGGGCGGCCAGCCGGGTGCCGATGTACATGTCCTCGGGCCGGTAGACCGTGGCGTAGCCGGCCAGGGTGGCCATGACGTAGCCGCCCAGGTCGTCGACGTCCGGCATGATCCGGCGCAGCTGGGCCTCCCAGGCGTGCCGGTGGGTGTCGACGAAGCCGGGGGTGAGGATCGTGCCGGTGGCGTCGACGACCACCGCACCGTCAGCGGTCAGGTTCGCCCCGATCGCGGCGATGGCGTCACCCTCGACGAGGAGGTCGCCGCGGTCGATGACGCCGAGGTCGGGGTCCATGGTGACGATGGTCGCGCCGGTGAACAGGATGCGCCGCCGGTCGGCGGGCCGACGCCGGAGTTCTTCGAGCACGGCGGCGCTGGTGGTGTCGCTGAGGTTCATGAGGGGCCTTCTTTCGGTACGACGGAGAGGGCGGGGATGAGCGTGGGGGCGGGGAAGGTCAGCCGAGCTTCATGACGTAGCCCGCGTGGTGGAGTTCGTCGCCCTGGAACTCCCCGTAGGCCCAGAAGCCGAGGTCGTCCAGGTAGTCGATGCGGTCGCCGTCGATCCAGTAGCGGCCCTGGTAGGCGTGCGGGCGGCCGCCCCGGGTCTCGTCGTAGCGGCCGTCGGCGGTCAGCTCCTGGTGCAGGAAGTCGTTCTTGTCGATCCAGACGCCGACGCGCGGGCTGCCGGTCAGGTCGGCGGAGGCCGGGATGCCCGCCTCGGGGGCGGTGGCCCGGCCGGGGGCGTCGGTGCCGGCCCACAGGACGGGCCGACCGGCCGCGACGAGTGCGCGGACCTGCTCCGGCCGGGTCATGAGTGTGGCCACCGCGCTCGGCACGTCGGCGGCGAGTTCGTCGGGCAACACCAGGAAGTCGGGGGTGTTGCCCGGGGTCAGCGTCGCGACGTACTCCGAGCGGTGGCCGCGGCCGCCGGCCAGCGCGACGGTGTCCACGACCGCGGGGGCGATGGTCATGCCGGCGCAGTCGACGACGATGGCGTTGTCGTCCTGTGCCGCGGTGACGATGGCGGGGCCGACCCCCACGACCAGGGAGCCGACGAACAGCAGGTCGGCGCCGGTCATGGTCCCGATCAGCGGGTCCATCGTCAGGATGCGGGCGTTGGTGAACAGGACGGGACGCCCCTCGTCGTTCGAGAGGATCTCGTCGAGGGCCTCGGGGTTCCAGCTCACGGTGCCGGTGCCTGTGCCTGTGCCTGTGCCTGCGCCACTGTCGGTGTCGGTGTCGGTGTCGGTGTCTGTGATGCTCATTGCGTGCTCCTCGGTGGAGTCGGCTCATCGGTCTGCCCGATGCGCGAAGCGAGCGCTGGTGCAGGTCCGAGGCGGATGTCCGGCAGCTACCTACCGCGGCTGCCTGACCACCAGGTTCGTCGCGCGGCGGAGTCGGAACCAGGCCGCCGTGTCCCCAGGTGTCGGGCACCCACCATCCGTCCCGCCGTGTGCGACGGAGGGGGCATGCGGCGGTCTCGGACGGCACACGCCGCTGCCGCCCCGCACGAAGGACTCAGCCGCTCGCGATACTGGGTGTGCGGCACCCAGGAAGCCCTCACCTGGGGAGACGGCGGCCTGGTTGTCACCGGCCGCCGGGCGGACCGTAGAGCCATGACCAGCAACGACACGCCCCGCGACCCACACCCGTACGTCGGGATGTGGGTGACCGCGGACGGCTTCATCCGCCAGGAACTGCTGCCGAACGGCCGCTACGACGAGGCCCGCGGCAACCGCCGGAGCGCCTACACCGGCAGCTACACCGTCACCGGCAACCACCTCGACTACGTCGACGACACCGGCTTCACCGCGACCGGCGACGTCCGCGACGGCGTTCTCTTCCACGAGCACCTGGTGCTCTACCGCGAGTCTCGGCCATGACCATGTCCACCAGCCGGAAAGTCGTACTGGTCACCGGCGCCAGCAGCGGCATCGGCGCGGCGACCGCCAAGCTGCTCGCCGAACGAGGCCACCATGTCGTGCTCGGCGCCCGCCGCACCGAACGGCTCAAGGAAATCACCGAGGACATTCACGCGGCCGGCGGCAGCGCCGAGTACCACGCCCTGGATGTGACCGATGCCGAACAGGTACGGGCCTTCGTCTACGCCGCCTACAGCCGGCACGGCCGCGTCGACGTCATGGTCAACAACGCGGGTGTGATGCCCCTGTCCAAACTGGAGGCCCTCCGGCTCGACGAGTGGAACCGCATGATCGACGTGAACATCCGCGGCGTCCTGCACGGCATCGCGGCCGCTCTGCCGGTCATGCGGACCCAGCACCATGGGCACTTCGTCAACGTCGCCTCGATCGGCGCCCACCAGGTCTCCCCGACCGCAGCCGTCTACAACGCCACCAAGCACGCCGTATGGGCCATCTCGGAAGGCCTGCGGCAAGAGGTCGGCGGCGACATCCGCGTCACCACCGTCTCCCCGGGCGTGACCGAGTCGGAACTCGCCGAGTCCATCTCCGACCCCGAGGGCCGCGAGAGGATGCGTACCTACCGCAGCGTCGCCATCCCGGCCTCGTCCGTCGCGGCGGCGATCGCGTTCGCCATGGACCAGCCTGCCGGTGTCGACGTCGGCGAGATCATCGTCCGTCCCACGGCCGGCCGGACCTGAGCCGTTCGGTTGTCCCGTCCCCTCCGAGCGGTGGGAACGGGACGGTGTCATGGGCTCACGCAGGCATCGAGGCCGCGTCGTGCCCGGGCGCCGGACGGGCGGCCCGGGAACGGAGTTCCGCGAAGGCAGCCGCGGTGGCAGAGGCGGGCTCGGCCTGGTAGACGACCAGTTGCTGATGCGGAGCACCGTTGACCGTGAATGCCGAGAACTGGATCTCCAGAGCACCGACCTCGGGATGCGTGAGGTTCTTCGCCTGCTGGGTCTTGCCCTTCACCTCGTGCCGTGCCCACAGCTCGGCGAATTCCGGGCTCTTCGAGCCGAGCGTGTCGACGACCTCGGCGATCCGCGGGGAGTCGGGGTCGTATCCGTAGGCCGCGCGGATTTCTGCGACGCAGGAGTTCGCGGCCCTCTCCCAGTCCTGGTAGAAACTGCGCCCGGCCGGGTCGAGGAAGACCATGCGGGCCAGGTTGTCGAACCGCTGGAATCCGCTGTGCAGGGCCGCGGCGAGCACGTTGTGCGCCAGGACGTCCAGGGCAGGCCCCAGAACGAAGGCGGGGGTGTCGGGCCAGTTGTCGAGCAGTTGGAGGAGCTGCGGGCTGATCCTGTCGTGACCGACGGAAGTGCTACGGCGCTCCTGAGGTGCCCTGGTGAGTCTGCGCAGGTGGTCGAGTGCCTCGTCGTCGAGGTGGAGGGCGGCGGCGACCGCGTCGATGACCTGCGGCGACGGGCTGGTCTCGCGCCCCTGTTCCAGGCGCATGTAGTAGTCGGAGCTCACACCCGCGAGCATGGCGACCTCCTCGCGGCGCAACCCTGGTACCCGCCTGCGGCCGTGCTCCGGCAGCCCCACGTCCTGCGGCTTGAGTGCTTCACGCCGTGCTCTGAGGAACTCTCCCAGAGGAGTGCCGTCGCTCATGAACCCCACCTCGTCATGATCCGGGTCATGGCGTCATTCTCCTTCGCGTCCGCCCGGGTGGGGAGTCGTGATCCTGGCCCTGGCACACCCAGGAAACACCGGGCCGGGTCGTACGCGGTCTCAGTCGGTGCCCATCGTGGTGTCCTGCGCGGGCACGGGGCCGGCGCTCAGCGAGCCGAGCAGGGCGAGGGCGTCGGCGGACGTGCTACCCGGTTCGGCCTGGTAGACGATGAGCTGTTGGGTAGGGGCGCTGTTGACGGTGAACGCCTCGTAGTGCAGTTCCAGGTCGCCGACCTGAGCGTGGTGGAAGAGCTTGGCCTCGCGGGTCTTGCCGCGTACGTCGTGGCGGGCCCACAGAACGCGGAAGTCGGCGCTCTTCATGGACAGTTCACCGACGAGCTCCCGCAACCGCGGGTCCTCGGGGTCGATGCCGGCCGCCCGGCGCAGGGTGGCCACACTCGATTCGGCGGCCCGGTCCCAGTCACGGTAGAAGTGGTGCGCGGCGGGGTCCAGGAACGTCATGCGCAGCAGGTTGTCGGGGTGGGTGAAGCCGGCGTACAGGGCGCCCGCGAGCCGGTTGCGGGCGAGGACGTCCAGGGCGTGGCCCAGGACGAAGGCGGGCGTGTCGCTCCAGGTGTCGAGGAGTCGCCGCAGGTGCGGGGCGACGCGTTCGACGCGGGGCGCACGGCGCGTACGGCGGGCGGTCGGGGTGGCCACGCGGTACAGGTGGGCCACCGCTTCGTCGTCCAGTCGCAGGGCTCGCGCGACGGCTTCGAGTACCTGCTGGGACGGGTGCCGTTCGCGGCCCTGTTCCAGGCGCATGTAGTAGTCGGTGCTCACGCCCGCGAGCGTGGCGACCTCTTCGCGGCGCAGACCGGGCACCCTGCGGCGGCCGGACGTGGGGAGCCCCGTGGCTTCGGGGCGCAGTTGGGCACGCCGTGCGCGGAGGAATCCTCCCAGCGCGTTCTCGGCGACGGGGTCCTTGTCTGTGCCCATATGTCGCGGGTCCGTATGTCGCGGGTCCATATGTCGAGGCTAGGGCTCCGCGGCGCCTTGTCGCGGGGGTGAAGGGGGGCGCGCTTCACCTGGGAGCCGCGCACCCTGGACAACCGCGACCTGGTTGTTTCACCGGCGTCTCACCACGGTGGACACATGTTCCGCATGGCCGCCCTCACGCCGACCGGCGGGCTGCTCATCGCCGCCCGGGGCTGGTCCGACAGACGCCGTCAACGGACAGCGGTTCCCAACCCCACGCTGTCCTTCACGACGGTGTCCACACTGCCCATGAGCCGCATGGCCTCCGCCTCCGTGGCCGTGGGCGGGATCACCAGCAGGTCCCACCGGCCGCGGCCGGGCGCCAGCAGGCAGACGGTGGACGGGGTGCGCTGCTGGGTGTGCGTGCGACTCAGGCGTACCACCTGGTCCGCGACGAGCAGCCGCGCCGGGAACGGGGACCATACGGCCCCGTCCACCAGAACGCTGCTGACCTGCCCCCAGGACTGCGGCAGTCCAGCCAGCAGCCAGGGAAGTTCGGACGTCAGGTCGGGCGAACGGGGCCACCAAGCGCCGTCGATGCGCCGGGGCATGTGGCCCTGTGCCGGCTGGGCCACCAGGCGCAGGCGCACGGCCGACGATGAGGAGAGCGGGGGCGGGGGCGCGAGTGTCATGAGAACTCCTGAAGGGGACGCGGTCGATCGGGTTCACGCGCGGCGGGCGGCGATACGGTCCGGGGTCGGCCAGCGCACGTCCCTGACCCAGCCGAGGCGTTCGAAGAGGCGGATGACGGCGGCGGACGGGTCGAGCTGGCCGCGGTCGACGCCGTGCCGGGCGCTGGTGGGGTCGGCGTGGTGGAGGTTGTGCCAGCTCTCGCCGAAGGAGAGCAGAGCCAGGGGCCACAGGTTGGTGGCGCGGTCGTGGCGACGGGTGCGGAACGGACGCTCGCCGATCACATGGCAGAGGGAGTTCACGCTCCAGGTGACATGGTGGAGCAGGGCGATGCGGACAAGTCCCGCCCACAGCAGGGCGGTCAGGGCAGACGTCCAGGTGCCGCCGATCAGCCGGCCCGCGACGAAGGGCAGGGCGACAGTGAGCACGCACAGGGCCGGGAAGGCCCGGGACACGGCCCGGATGTCGCGGTCGGCGACCAGATCGGGAGCGTAACGCGCCGTGGACGTGGGGGCGTTGCGGAACAGCCAGCCGACATGGGCGTCCACCAGACCCCGCAACTGGCCGTGCACAGACGTGCCGTAGCGGTACGGAGAGTGCGGATCACCCGGCCGGTCGGTGAAGGCGTGGTGGCGACGGTGGATGGCGACCCAGCCGATCACGTCGCCCTGGAAGCTCATCGACCCGGCCACCGCGAGCGCGATGCGCAGCGGCCGTACGGCTCGGTAGCTGTTGTGGGTCAGGCCCCGGTGGAAGCCGACCGTGACGCCGAGGCCCGTGACCGTGTAGAGCACCACGGCGAGCAGGACATCGACGGGTCGGATCAGGCGCCCCCACAGCAACCAGCCGGCCAGGCCGAGAGCCAGGAACGGCAGAAAGACGATCAATGCCGTGATCGCCAGGGACAGCCGCTCGCTACCGGTGCGCTCGGGGGCCGTTCCGTCTCGCGGGAAGGGTGCCGTCCCGTCGTACTCCGGGGGCGGCAGGGTGCTTTCCGGCGCGGCGGCGGACGGGGAACGGAGGGACTGGAAAGTCATGGGCGGTCCTTGACCTCGGTGACGACAGTGCGGCCGGGGTCTTGGGCTGCGCCTCTTCGACGATGGATGCGAACGGCATGGCGGAAAGCGGATGCGTGTCGCACGGGCAGTGGATACATGAGGCTACGTGGGGCTTCAAGTTGCTTCGACTGGTTTCGAGTGGCTTCGAGTGGCTTCGACGAGTCACTCATAAGAGTTCACGCCCCAGTCATACGCGAGCAGCGCCTACCAGTTCCGCGCCTGGCGGGTGATCGGGGCGGTCGGCGCTGATTCCGGGCTCCCGCGGTGCGTGTTCGGCCTTGTGCGACATCAGGTGCTGCCTCCCTTCGCATGACGGCGGGTCGTCAGTGGCCACGGCGCGTGGCCCTGGCCGTCGGGGGACGGCGGGCGGCGCCGGGCCGCGTCGACCTGCCGTTCGGCGACAAGTGCCTCGAAGAGGCTTCGGGCTTCGACCATGGCCTCCCGCATTTCCTCGGTGCCGCTCTGGTCGCGGGCTGCCGCGTGCATGCCGCGGTAGCCCTGAACGAAGTCGGCGTGGTGGACGGAGAGGGCAGCCAGTTGCTCCTCGAACCGCTCGCCGTCCGGGAAACCACGATCCCTTGCCAAGCGCGCCAACAGCGCGTCCGCCTCGGTGACGGCCTTCTGCGGTGAGTCGACGAACCGCTCCTGGACTGCGTCCCACCTGGCCACGTACTGCTCGCGGACCTCGGGCGACAGCGGCTGTTCCTGGAGGGAGCCGTGGCGCCGCACGCGCTCGCCGAGTTCCCGCTCCGCAGCCCGGACATCACCGTTTTGAAGGGCGACGGCACGCTCGTACTCGGGCCCGAACCGCCGCTTCAGCCCGCGCCCGCCGCTGCCCCGGGCTCGCCCACGTCCGGTGTAGCGGAGAGTGACCAGGACAATGACGAGCACGGCGATGACTACGACGGTGATCATGACTGTCTTCCTTGGCTCTCGGTTCGCAGGTCGGTGTGCTTCATTGCCGTCAATTCCCGTCGGTTCATTGAGCGTCGGTGCCTGCCGGGTGGCACCCACGAGACCCGCGGGGTGAGATCGGGCCCCGAACATGGATTACGTGCGGTGGTACCGGTGGCCGCCACGGCTGCGCCCACGCCGACGAAGCCGACGATCACGAAGACCGGCGGAAGGAAAGGGATCCAGAGCGGCATGGCCGGGCCTCCACACGGTCACAGGGACAGATCCTGCGTTCCGCGGGGGCCGGGCGAAGCGGAAGGTGGAAGGCCTTGCCCGGAGATATCCGGAGCGATGCAGCCCCACACCTGCTGTCAGTCAACGCCTGGCACCTTCCTTTGTCAACGTCATGTCGACACGGGTGAGTTCCGAGTGCTGGGCAGAGGCCGCTGGGGTGGACAGAGCCTCGGCGGGGGCTACATGCGTACCGCCTGCGGTGGGATGCGTGCGACGCGGCGGGCAGTAGATCGTTGCCCGTACGGGGCGCATCGAGGCTGCGCCGGGATCGCGTAGCGACGGCGAGTGCGGGAGCGGCCCGTTGGTGGCGGGGCAGGTTCCGGCACTGATGCGCGAGGTGCGCCCTCGAAGGGGTGCGAGAGGTGATCGACGCTGCCGGGGTCATGGGCCGCACCAGGCACGCTAGCCCTCGCCGCACTCCCTGAACAGGTGCCAAGTGGCCATCCTGTTCCGGTGGAAGGCGCTGACGTGGGGTGCTGTCCGCAACCTCTGGGCAGGGATACGCTGTTCGAACAGGCCCCGGCCCCCGGCAGTGATGCGTTGTTCCGCCCCGGGAAGGCCCGCCGTGTTCATCTCGCTTCTCATTCTCCTCATGGCCCTGTTGGGCTTCGGCTTCCTCCGCCCCATCTCCCGACATCCAGGGGTTCCGGGACAGGTTCAGCCCAGCCGGAGGCGCGACTCACCACCAGCAGATGAGCTGGCGAGAAGGAGAAGGCCATGATGCACGCAGTCGATGTTGTCCAGGTGACCACGCCCCATGAAGATCAGTTGTTGTTGACGGTTGTGGCCTCGGCGGGGGATACGGCTTTGGCAGCCGAAGTCCTTGAACTTCGGGCCATAACCGCACAGTTGAGGCGGGCGCTGGCGAGCCGTGCGGTGATCGACCAGGCGCGTGGCATGGTGATGGCCCTGACGCCGTGCTCCAGCGCGAGGGCCTGGGATCTGCTGGTGGACGTGTCGCAGCACTGCAACGTCAAACTCAGGGACGTGGCCGCGGCCCTGGTCGCCACGGCGAAGGGCGAGGCGCTCCCGGAGCAGCTGCAGCGGGAGCTGCGTCGTGCGCTGCGGCGTGCTCATGCCGCAGACCGGCGGTGACACCGGGCACGCCCGGTGGACGGCACCGGGAGCTGCGAGCTCAACCCTCCGGTGCCTTCGTCCAGGCCGGCCGTCGGACGCCCCTCCTGTGTAACCCGTCTCGTGGCTCTCAAACACCGGCCCGTCTCTCCCGTGCTCCCGCAGCTGTCGACCAGGGAGGACTTTTACGGAGCGCGGCGGCTCCCGGTCGGGACGACTCCGGCGTGGCGGCGGTCGTGAAAGCGGCGACGGCGGCCACGTGCCCGGACGGCGACGCCCGGGCGGCCAGGTTCCGTACGGGCGATCCGTCGGGTTCTCTCGGCCGAGTCCATGCCGCGCCCTGCATGTTCTCTGCCCGCGCCCCGTAGGTAGCCCTGCGTGGCGGAAACCCTGTTTGAAAGTGAGCTGTCCGGGGAGCCGTCCGGTGTGCTTCAGACCGGAGGCACGCCCGTGGGAGCAGCTTCGGCTGCTCCCCAGTGCGCTGCGGTCGACCGGCTCCCACAGTGAGTGATGCCACTGATCAGGGAGGCACGTACCCATGACGTACCCACGCACGCAGAGCCCGGGAAGCACACGTCCCTACGACGACGCACCGGACACCGACGCCGCGTTCCGCCGTATCGCCGCCCTGCCGGACGGCCCCGAGAGGTCCGCGCTGCGGCAGGAGGTGGTGTGCGCCTGGATGCCGATGGCCGTACGGCTGGCCCGGCGCTTCCGCCATCGCGGTGAGACCTTCGAAGACCTCAAGCAGGTCGCCCAACTGGGCCTGGTCAAGGCGGTGTCCCGCTTCGACCCGAGTCTCGGCACCGCCTTCCAGGGCTTTGCCATACCGACGATCCTCGGCGAGGTGAAGCGGCACTTCCGTGACGAACTCTGGGTCGTGCATGTGCCGCGGCGCGTACAGGAGCTGCGCGGCCAGGTCCGCTCCGCCGGCCATGAGCTGTGCTCTTCGCCGGGCGGAGGTACACCCGCAGTCCACGAGATCGCCGCGCACACCGGGCTGACCGAGGCAGAGGTACGGCTGGGCCAGGAGGCGCCGGAGCCCTTCACCGCCCGGTCCTTGGACGCCGTACCCAGCCGCTCCGAGGGCCACCCTCTGGCCGACACCCTCGGTGGCATGGAACCCGGCTTCGACCGGGTCGTGGACCGTGAGGCGCTCCGACCCCTGCTGCGGGCGCTGCCCGAACGCGAGCGGCAGATCCTGTACATGAGGTTCTTCTGCGAGATGACACAGGCCCGCATCGGCCTACAGCTCGGTGTCTCTCAGATGCACGTCTCCCGTCTGATCACCCGCACCTGTGCACGTCTGCGCGACCAGGTGACGGCCGACGCCCACGATCCCAGGAGGGCATCGTGACGACGTCCCGGCCGCACGGGCGACAATCGGGCTGACGGGGCCCACGAGGCCACTGTTGCCGTCGGTTGACTCCGAGGGCACTCCTATCTGCGAGAGGCACGCTGCGATGAGCGAGCAGGACAACCAGGCCATACACCACCCCGCGGTGGTCGCGCACCACCAGAGCCGTGCCGGGGACGTCCAACTGCGTATCGCCGATGCCATCACCAAGTTCGCCGGTTCAATGCCGTTCGTCTATGCCCACGCGGTCGCTTTCGCGTTGTGGATGCTGTTCTTCGAGGCCAACCCCTGGCCCACGTTGACGCTCGTGGTGTCACTGGAGGCGATCTTCCTGTCGGCGTTCGTCATGATCGGCCAAAACCGGCAGGCTGCCTTCCAGCAGATCAAGGCCGATCACGATTTCGTCGAGCAGGAGTTGGAGCTCAAGACCAACACCGAGCTGACCCGTGCGATCCATGCCATGACCACGGAACTCCACAGCCGTTTGATCGAGGACCGCGCGGAACAGTAGCGGGCCCGGGTGGTCAGGCGCCCAGGCCGGGGAGGGGTTCGGAGCCGTCGATGAAGACGCGGGCCACGTCGGACAGGCGCCGGTTGTGGGAACGGGCATAGCCGCGCAGGGCGGTGAAGGCCTGTTCCATGTCGATGCTCTGGCGTTCGGAGAGTTTTCCCTTGGCCTGTTCGATCAGCACGCGGCTGTTCAGCACAGTCCGCAGTTGTTCGTTGAGGACGGTGCTGCGCCGGCTGGAACGTTGTTGCAGCAGGCTGATGGTGGCGACGTCGGCCAGGGCCTGGGCGAGCGGCGTGGCGGCCAGGTCGAAGGGTCCGGGGGTCGCACGGAAGAGGTTCAGGGCACCGACGGTCTCGTCCCGCAGGAGCATGGGCAGGGCCTGGACGGCCCCGAACCCGCTGCGGCGGGCCGCCGTGACGAAGCGTGGCCAGCGAGCGATCTCCCGGGTCGGGTCGGGGACGATCACCGGGGTGCCGGTGCGGAAGCAGCCCAGGCAGGGCCCTTCGTCGTTCTGGAGCCGGAAGAACTCCAGCAGACGTACCTGTTCGTCGATCCCCAGGTCGGGCCGGCTCTGCCTCGGGCCAGCTCTGCCTGACGAACTCCGGTGCGAACACGTCCAAGTCCATTTCGCCACACCCGGCGGACACGCGCATCGCGATCGTCTGTGACAACTTCTCCCCACACCTGACCACCACGCGCTGCCGACGGGTCTCGACGTGGGCGGCGGCGAAGAACGTGGAGATCGCCTACACCGCCGACGAACGCCTCCGCGAGTGAGATGTCGCCCTTCAGTTGGTGGATTGTGCGTCCTGGTCGGCGGGCCCCGCAGGGCGCCCGTGCCGACCGTTGCCTGGGACGGGCAAGGCCCTGTTCTCCGGCCGCCGGGTGAAGGCGCCCGGTTTCAGTCCGCCCGGCCGGGAGGTCTGAGTGTCCAGCGCGGCGCAGAGCCAGTCGTGGGCGGCGCCGGCGGTCGGTTCCGACGGGCCGGACAGCTCGGCGGTGAGTTCCCAGTAGCGGTCGATACGGGGATCCGCGGCCAGCAGGCGACTGAGTCCCCGGCGGAAGGCGGGGGTGTCCCGCGTG
Organism: Streptomyces sp. GbtcB7; assembly: GCF_019091445.1. Lineage (NCBI taxonomy): Bacteria > Bacillati > Actinomycetota > Actinomycetes > Kitasatosporales > Streptomycetaceae > Streptomyces > Streptomyces sp. GbtcB7. The sequence goes on along the minus strand of NZ_JAGXJM010000027.1, from coordinate 10,950 downwards.
CCGCGTGAGCGGGCGTAGGCGGAGACGAAGCAGTCGAGTGCCTCACCCTCGTGCGGTGGCCGCCGCGCCCGCAGTTGCGGCGATGCCAGCGCATACGCCTCGACGAGACCGTCGTAGAGCACGGCCGGGCGCCCCCCGTCGGGCCCGTGTGCCGCGGGCTGGCCGTGACCGGTGCCGGGGCAGGGTGCGGACACGAGGGCGTGCAGCCGGGTGAAGGCCAGCACCTGGGCCGGCGTCGGGCCTTCGGGGAGCTGTGGAACCGCGTGTTCGACGATGACGGAGACCAGCCGGGCCGGGAGCCGCGGCGGCAGCCAGCGCCGCCAGAAGCGTGCCAGCGCGGCCGTGCTGGGCGGGACGGACACGGCGCCGATCAGCCGCAGCCGCTCGGCGCGTTCCTCGGGGGCACACTCCTGGAGCAGTTGGAGGGCTGCCTCCTGCCAGCGCAGGGCAGCCAGCCGCGAGCCGATCTGCCGCAGCTGCCCCGCGACGACGTCCTCCAGGGTGTCCTCCTGGTCGAGGATCCGGCCTACTTCGGGGACCGGCAGGTCGAGGGTGCGCAGGGAGCGGATCAGGTGAAGCCGGTCGAGTGCCTCGGCGCCGTACCTGCGGTGGCCGCCTGCGCTGCGGGAGGCTTCGGGCAGCAGACCGCGGTCCGAGTAGAAGCGGACGGTCTTGACGGTGACGCCCGCGTGCTCGGCGAGCTCTCCGATGCTCCATGTGCTTTCAGGGCGCACGACTTGAACCTCCCTCAGGGGGAGTTCCTACCGTACCCACGAGCGCGGACGGCCGGTACGGACGGCCCTGCGACCACGGCGTGCGAGGAGACATCGATGACGGCATTCATCCTGGTGGCGGGCGCCCACACCGGCAGCTGGATATGGCAGGCGGTGGCCGCTCGGCTGCGGAATTCGGGGGCACAGGCGTATCCGGTGACGCTCACCGGCATGGGTGATCGCGGCCATGCGACGGGACCTGACACGGACCTGGAGACACACATCCACGACCTGCTGCGGGTGATCGACCGGACGGACGCGGCAGAGGTGGTGTTGGTCGGTCACTGCTACGGCATCTATCCGGTGCTTGGCGCTGCCGACCGGCGCCCGGAACGGATCGCCCGGATCGTCCACCTGGATGCGGGCATGCCTCAGGACGGCGATCAGGCCCTCGCCCTGGTGCCCGACCAGGCGGTCCGCGACCGGCTGCTGCACCCGGCCGGGCCGGCCGATGACGACTGGCGGATTCCCCCGCCGCCACTTGAGGAGTGGCAGCGCTGGGGCAGCGTCGCCGGCCTCTCGCCCGCCGTGCTGGCTCGGCTGGCGACACACGCCGTACCGCAGCCGGTGGGCACGCTCACCCAGCCGCTCCGCCTGTCGAAAGCGGAGTCCGAGCTGCCGAGGACCGGCGTCCTGTGCACCGCCAACGGTTCGAGCATCGCCATGGTCGAGGCCCTGGTGGGGATGGGGGATCCCCGCCTCCAGGTGCTCACCGACCCGGGTGTGAGCTTCTTCGAACTCGACACCGGGCACTGGCCGATGCTCTCCTGCCCCGACGAGGTGGCCGAGACACTGGTGCGGGCCGCCGCGGGAGAAGGGCACCGGGTGGCCGCGGCGGTGAACGAACAGCCGGCGCACCTTCGCCCCTTCCTGATGGATGTACCGGAGCGGCCTCGCGAGCGGGTGGGACGGGTCGATCTCCACCTCCCCGACGACCTCGCTGAAGCCGACCGCCCGCGGCCGGCGGTGGTGTTCATCCACGGTGGCCCGGTCCACCCCGATGTGCGGCCGACTCCCCGGGACTGGCCGGGCTTCGTCGGCTACGGCCAGTACGTGGCGGGTATGGGGGCCGTCGGCGTGACGCTCGACCATCGACTGCACGATCTCGCCGACTACGGTCGGGCCGCCGAGGACATAGCCGAAGCGGTCGACCTCGTACGGGCCGATCCGCGCGTCGACGGGGATCGCGTGGCGCTGTGGTGTTTCTCCAGTGGCGGGCTGTTGTCGGCGGACTGGCTCGCGGCGCCCCCGCCGTGGTTGCGGTGCGTCGCGGCGAGCTATCCGATACTCGCACCGCTGCCGAACTGGGGGCTCGTCGATTCCCGGTTCCGCCCGGCGGACGCGGTGCGTACCGCGGGACGGTTGCCGATCGTGTTGACCCGGGTGGAGCTGGAGCGCGCGGAGATCGCGGTGACGGTCGAGGAATTCCTGACCGCCGCCGAGAAGTGCGACGCCGATGTCGAGGTGATCGACGTACCGCTCGGCCACCATGGTTTCGAGACGATCGACCATACCGAGCGGGCGCGCGACGCCGTGGAGCGCGCGGTGCGCTCCGTGCTGGGGCACCTGCGGCGCTGAGACATCCCTCGACGAGCCGACCGAGGCACTGCCGGGACCACCTGGACCCGCCCTTTCCGGGGTGCCCCTCCATGACCTCACCGTGGAGCACGAAACACGGATGGTGCCGACCGAGAGTCGGCCAGCACCATCCGTGTGTGTAAACGTTGTGTCCGAGGGGGGATCGATACCGAGAGCCCACGGAATGCGGGTCTCACCGCGGTACTTGAGCTATCGGTGTAGGGCAGACAGTACTCAGCGCATTGAGCTTGGACGCCGGTCGACATCCCTCACAGGGGTGGCGCTCTCTGGTTCCGGCCTTGTCGAGGGGCAGGGTCAAGGGCCCTGTTGATTCCGGAGCACGAATCCCTCCCTCTTCGGGACACTTTTCACCGAAGGGCTTCACAGGGCCCAGTGGCGGAAAGCTTCGATCCATTCGGCGCCCTCGGGCGGAGGGTCGGGCAGCGGGAGGTCTCGCAGACCTATGGGTTGGAGGATCCGTGCGCGGCGGCAGATCGCTACCACTCCGCTGCCTGGTGGCAGGTCGATCTCCTCGACGATGACGTCGACTCCCAACACTTCGGTGGTGAAGGGCACGGCAACGCGGTCGCTGAGCACGGCATGGAAGCCGACCAGCTCTTCGTCCTCGCCGTAGGCGTCAACGAGCGCCTCGGCGATCATGGCGTCGAGGTCCTGGTCCGACGGACCCTCCACTGTGTGGTCCTTCCCTGCGAGATCAGTTCCTGGCCGGGGCACCGCAGCACTTCTTGTATTTTCGGCGGGAGTCGCACCAGCATGGCCCGTTCCGCGGCGGGGGCCAGGCCAGCGACTCGTCCGGGTGCGCGCGCACCACATGCCTGCTGAACTCGCGGCGGGTGTCGGGGTTGTCGGCATCGCGCCCTTCACGGACGGCGAACTCCTCGTACGCGGCCAGGGTGGCGCTGACGATGTGCACCCGGGCGGCGCCGGCCTCCGCGTAGGTGCGCGCGTCGGTCTGCAGCCGCTGTATGTAGGCGATGTAGTCGTCCCCGTAGGAGTCGGTCGACTCGGGGCAGCGGGTGCGTACCGCGGCGAAGTCCTCGCGTACCCAGCGCAGCACGATCCCGTCGAAGGCCGCTGTGTCCTCGGGCACCTCCACCGGCCTCCCCGACGGCAGCCCACTCAGTGCCCGGTCCAACTCTTCGCCGAATTGCCGTAGTTCGGCGTCAGTCTCGGATTCGGCGGCCAGGTCGTCGTCGGTCGGCTCCAGACCGAGGTCCCGGCGCAGGAGAGCCCGGCTGATGCGCAGCCCGCGGCGCAGTCGGGCGGCCTCGCCGCCACCGGTCCCCTCGTTCTCCCGCGCTGCGGGGGTGCCAGGGCGGCCAGGCACCAGTCAAGGGCCCGTTCGGACCTGCCGATCTCCCCGAGCATGTCGACCATGTCGTCGAAGACCTGCAGGTCGGCCACGGCCTCATCGGGCTGCTCGGTCAGCTCCTCGCGTAGGGCTTGCTCGGCCTGTTCGGCGTCCCGCTCCGCCCTGGTGCTGCTTGCCGCGGGCGGTCAGCCATCCGGCGTACACCAGGGCGCGGCCCTGGTCCGGATCCCCGGGATGCTCGTCGGCCCACTGTTCACACTGCGCCGCCGTCGGCTTCCTGCCCACCGTCGCGAGGAACTGCTCGTACGGGAAGTCGACGTCTCGGATAGGCGAAGGGGATGCGCTGCTCATACCGCGACCCTACCGAGGACCGGCAGCCCAACTCCCGTTGCGTTTACAGGCCTGACACCCGGACGGGCCATGTGGTATCGACGGCCGGCATCGCCGCGCTGCGGTCGGGCTGTGCCTGGACGTGCCGCACGCGCCCGCCTCTGGCCGTCCCCAACTCCGTGCCGAACCCGCCCGACCTAGTGGGTGGCTTTGGCGCACACCCCTGTATGAAGGCGCCTTGGCTCGGCTCGCCCGGCCGGACGGTCAGGGGTTGGGGAAGCCCAGGGCGTCGAATCGGCGCATGAGCGAGGGCTTTCCTCGGTGGGCGGTGCGCAGTTCGCCGGATCTGCGGTCGAAGTCGGCGGCGCTGCCCTGACGTGCGTGGAGTGCGCGCAGGTCGCTGAGCAGCGCGACGGCCTGGTCGTAGGCGGCCGGTTTGCGCTGGGCGATGAGGTCGTCGACGGTGCGCCAGGCGGTCGCCTGGTCTCGGGCCAAGTGGTCCAGGCGCGCGTCGCGAGCCTTGGCGACTGCCCGTACTCGGGCTTGCTCCGCCGCCCCGCGTGCGGCCCGTTCCCGATGGGCGCTCACGGTGCGGTGGCGGTGGGCCGCGTCCAGGAGCTGGGCCACGCTGCGGCGTACCCCGGGGCTGCCCTCGCTGGGGCGTAGGGATTGCCGGAAGCGGGCCAGGAGTCCAGGGCCGAGCTGGGGAGCTGTGCCGAGGGCTGCCTGGAGCAGCAGGGTGTCCTTCTCGGGCGCCGGAAGTCCGGCGATGAAGGCGGCGAGCCTGTCCGGGGCGGCCGCCGACTCGGTGGCCGGAGCGCTGTTGGACGCTGCGACGGCGAGCAGGTCCTGCGGGACGCGCAGGAAGTCCGCGAGGGCTCGCTGCGGCCCGGTCAGCTCGGCCAGCCCGGCGGGGACGGATGGCTCCGTTTCGCGCTGGTACTCCTCTTCGTCATCGTCCGCGAGCTCCCAGACGGCGATGGCGGCCAGCCAGCCCAGGTACAACGGGCGAAGGTCCCCAGCCGCGAGCTCGGCGCGGAGCCCGGCGAACGAGGCGAGCTTGAAGGAGGTCTCGAAATCCCACTCGCCGCCGTCCTCGGCGCTCAGGGAGAAGTCCAGCAGGGTATGGCCGCCGCGCGTCCACACCGCGAGTGTCTCCTGAAGCGCGTAGCCCTGCGCGGTCTTGGCCGGGAGCACGGAGGCGGGGATACGCAGCAGAAGGCGGCGGCTGCCCCAGTTCGCGTAGTACAGGTGGGCGTCGTAAAGCTGCTCGACGAGCTTGGTGGGATCGCCGTGGAAGTCACCCCGGTGATATTCGTTGACGAAGCTGGTGGAGGTGATCCGGGCCCGCGTAGACAGCGCTCTCACCTGGGCGATCTCGGCCTTGGTCAGCGGGCGGTCGACGGCCAGGAACTCGTAGTACTGGTACTCGCTCACGGCCCGGCAGCCTACCGACGCGACGGGAGCACGCTTGTCTTCGGCTTCGCTGCCGGAATGATCACGGCTTGGCGGAAAGCCTCGCTTGAGGCAACCATGATTTGGGTTGACGATCTCCGGCACCGCGTTCACCTACCTGCAGCGATGACTTTACGAGCCCCACAGGCGGAGTCCATCAAGGCAGCCGGTATCCCTGTCATGCGGTCACTCTGCCGCCGACCTCGCCCTTGAGCGCCAGGAGCGCCCAGTCCTCAGCGGCGCCGCCTGCCGCCCCGTCTGCCGTTCTCTCGGTGGCCGCGCTGCTGAACAAGGCCGACGTGGGCCTTACGCTCCCGGGGCACACGCTCGGCGAGGGCCTGAAGGTCCGCGAGGCCCTCCCGGTCCGGGTGACCGGAGGCCAGAGCCGCCCGGAGGGCCTCTTCGGCCTCGCGACCTTGTTGGCGTAGTACTTCCCTCACCCCGTCGGCGCCGGTCGCCTCGCAGAGCTGCAACAGGATCTCAGCGACCACGAGCAGGCTTTCCGGCTCCGTGAGGTCCTCGGGGGTGAGAATCTCCCGGCGTGCCAGGAGGCTCAGAGCGGTGGGAGCCAGCCAGGAATCCGAACGCAGGCTTCGCAGCAGGAGCTCCCCGTCGTCGAGCGATGAGACGAGGACGTCCAGCATGGCCTCGGCCCGGGTACGGAACGGCATGGTCCGCACCGCGTGGACGAGCTGCTCCAGCGCTGCGGACCGGTCGCCGTGGACGGCGATCCACGCGGCGAGCTCCGCCCGGGCGGACTCTGGATCGTAGTGATCGGCGAGGACGCCCAGCAAACCGGCCGGCGAGGCCTGGGCAAGCTCGCCGATCAGGGGTGCATCCCGGCCTTCGGCCAGCAGCCGACGGCGCACGGAGTCCGTTCCGAGGTCAGTGAGACGGATCAACTCGACCGGGCCCGAGCTCAGTTCGGACTTCAGTTTCCGGGCCCGCTGGGTGTCCTCGTCATCCAGCTGAGCGTCCCTCAACAGGGCGTCACCCGACAGGGTCTCGTCCGGCAGGGCGTCGTTCAGCAGCCCGGCAAGTCCGGTCGGCATCCCTGGCAGTATGCCGGACGGCGTCTCGAGGTCGTCATCGCCCTCGGTCGGTATTCCGGCCCACCCCTCGAGGTCGTTCTCGCTCATCGCCAGATCCGCAAAGACGGGGTCGGCCATCCCCTGGTGGCACTCGAGCGCCCCCAGGTCCTCCAAAACACCCAGCACGGTGCGTAGATCGTCATCGGCCTGTTCGAACCCGATGGAGTCCGTGGCGAAGACCTCGAGCAGGGAACTCGAGCGGTAGGCGAGGTGGACGCTGTCCCGCAGCCCGGGCCAGGGCATGGGGTACGGCAGGCTGTAGAGGGTTGCCAGTACGTCGGGCAGGACGACGTCGCACATGTCGTACTCGACGAACAGCACGGATTCTCCGTACCTGCCGCCGCGCCCGCGCCTCACTGGGCTGGGCAGCTCGCGGAACGCGTCGAACGCGCGCCGCCACAGTGCAAGCGGGTCGTTCAGTACAGGCTCAGCCTTGGCCACCGCGTACAGCCTCCCCTTGGCGACTCGTATCAGCCTGGCTGTCTTCGCCCACTCCACAAGGAGGTTGAGGCGCGGCAGGTCCGCGGACGAGCGGACCGAGTCCGTGTCATCTCCGGTGTTCAGCCGCTCTACGAGTTCCCGGGCATCTGACAGACGCAGCCTGCCGGAACCGGTGAGCGTTCTGCGGTCGCGCCCGGCCCACTCGGCCAGCTCGCGCAGCTGCCGCAGGACCGGTGACCGGCCGGCCTGCTCCCGCAGGACATCGTCGCCCGGGAGCGCGACCGGGAGCTGAGGCTCGGACCGTACCGGCCCGGAGCTCCGCGTGTGCCGCTCGACGATGGTCTGAAGCACCTCCGGGTCGTAGGGCACCTCGCCGCCCTGTGCCCGCCCCACGAAGTCCTGCAACGCCTGCTCGTCGTGGACGTCGACGCCCTGCTCCGCGGCGGTGGTGATCCAGAACTTCGCCAGGCCCCAGAGGCTGCGGTCGGCCATCGCCTCCGCGTAGCGGGGCGCCGCCGCGTCGACGGCCTCCAGCACCTCGGGCAGGGACGCCCCTCGAGGATCGGCAAGATGGACGTCGTCCAGATACCGCAGCAGGCACCGCAAAGTGCCTGGCGCATCGGCGGGCTCCTCGTCGGGAAGTACGGTCACCGTCCACGGAACCCAGTCGAGCAGGAACTCCTCGATGTGCGGCTGGTCCCACAGTCCCAGCCTGCCGTCCGGCGTACCGAGATGGCGGTAGTCCAGCGCGGCTTCGACGACGAACGGATCGGCGTCGATCCCGTTCTCCCGGGCCCACTGTTCGAACCGGTGGACAAGAAGACCACAAACCGCCTGGTACTCGTTCTCCTCCGCGGGATTGAAGATCATCCGCATGGTTTCCCGCTCTTGTCTTTCGCAGGGCTCTGTCTCGTTGCCCACGCTACCGGCCGCGACGAACAAGCCGGTCCCAGCACCGACAGGACGCCGAGAAGAGGTACGGCCACGCTGCCGCGGGTGCTCACCGCACACGCGCACCGGCTCTCCTTGCCGTCCCCGTCAGGCGCACCGCACCTGATGCGTCGCGGTGCGAGCGGAACAACCGTCGAAGGCAGGGTGGGCGGCACCCTGGAGGAAGAGAAGGTGTGAAGGCGGGCGAGGAGGCGTGATGCGGACCAGCGACGAGATCTATCACCGGGTCCGCTGGGACCCGCGGTTCGACCCGGGCCGGTTCGTGCTGGGGATCAGCCAGCGCGGGGATGCCCTCAAACGCATCCCGCTGTCTTCCTTCGTGCCCTGGGGCGACATCCCGTGGCACCGGGTGGTGTTCATCGAGGCGGACGGCGAGGTGGTCTGGGACCGGGCCACGGGTGTGGACCGCATTGACGCGTCGGGCGCCGGCCGGGTGCGGGACCCGCAAGCGGACCTGAGCTTCGACACGAGCTCCGGCAGGCGCGAGCCCGCCGGCGTCCTCGACGTGTCCCCGACGGCCCGCACTGCGGTGGCCTGGATCCCGCCTGCGGAGCTGTGGCCGCCGATCCAGGACATCCGCCGGGACTACGATCCGCAGATCCACCGCTGGCCGCCGCACGTCAATGTGCTCTTCGGCTTCGTGCCGGAGTCCGACTTCGAGCGGGCGGCCCCGCTGCTCGCCGCGGCGACGGCCGAGACGCCGGTCTTCACCGCCCGACTGGACGGGGTGCGCACCTTCCGGCACAGGGCGTACTTCACCGTGTGGCTCGACCCGACGGCGGCCGGCAAGGCGCCGTGGGCGGACCTGCACCGCGTACTGCGGCAGCGGTTCCCGCGCTGTCGTGGGCCCTCCAAGAACTTCACCCCACATCTGTCCCTGGGCCGGACCCGGGATCCGCGGCGCGTCACCGCCGACTGCGCCACCCGGTTCGACGCCATGACGGCGACAGTCTGGGACCTCGTCCTGCTCTCACGCAGGGGCGACGGGCCGATGCGGCCACGGGCCACGGTCGCCCTGCGCACGGGAGAGGTCCGCCGGCTGCCCGAGCCCGGCCCCGAAGCGTCGGGCCCGGAAGACACGGCCTGGCTCTCCGAGATCACCGACAGGTGAGGCACATAGCCAGGTGAGACAAAGTCTCGACGACGGCCAAACGCTGGCTCGGTCAAGCATGCGCGTCCTGTACGCCGAGAACGGCCGTGAAGGCGTGGAGGCAGCCGCCTCCCCGGGATCGGCGGCGGTGTCCACCCGGACGGGCGTGGGGACCCCGGGCAGGTCAGCGACGGCACTCTCGGTCAGCAGGGACAGCGGCCCTCGTGGGCTGGCCTCGACGACCAGCACGCGACGCCCTGCGGGTGGCGCGCCGTGGGTGTCCGCGGCGAGGCCGGCTTCGCCGTGGCGTCCCAGGCTGCCGGGTGCGGTGCCGCGGCGGTCGCGTGGCCGGCGCCGGGCCCTGCCGCCGCAGGGGCTGCGGCGGCTGCCGGTGGGGCCGCCGTGTCCTGGACGGCGGGGTGCACGGTCGGCAGGTACAGGGTGAAACAGCTGCCCTCGTCTTGGGTGCTCTGGGCGTGGATGGAGCCGCCGAGCAGGTAGGCGATCTCGCGGCAGATGGACAGGCCCAGGCCGGTTCCTCCGTACTTGCGGCTGGTGGTGCCATCGGCCTGCTGAAAGGCACCGAAGATGTTCTCCAGGTGCTGGTCCGACATGCCGATGCCGGTGTCGCTGACCCGGAAGGCCAGGGCGGGGCTGCCGCGGCGGACGGAGTCGGGCAGGTCGGCGGCGGCCCTGTCGACGGGTTCGATCCGCAGCTCGACATGGCCTGCCTCGGTGAACTTCACCGCGTTGGAGAGCAGGTTGCGGAGTACCTGGCGCAGCCGGGACTCGTCGGTGACCAGTTCGGACGGGACCCCAGGGGCCGTGACGAGCCGGAACTCCAGTCCTTTGTGGGAGCTCAGGGGGCGGAAGGCGGCCTCCAGGTAGTCCAGCAGCTGACGCAGCCGGAACCGCTCGGGGCTGATATCCATCTTCCCCGCCTCGACCTTGGACAGGCCGAGGATGTCAAGTGCTTCGGCAGTTCGCCAACGGCATCGACGCCGCGGGCCAGCGCGTACACAGGGCCTTCCTCGCCTCCGGGCGGGTCCTCGGGGAAGGCTTCGACATCACCGGCGAGCGCGGAGTGGAGGCCATCTGCTTCGCCGACACCCGCGGCTCCCAGGTCGAGATCGTGCAGAACATCGGCCGGGCGCTCCGCCTGAACCGGGCGCCCCCCGTCATGACCGGCTCCGGGCGGCGAGAGCGGATCGACTACGCGCCATCCGTCAGTCGAGCAGGGCCTCGGCGACGAGCTCAACGGCGCGTGGCCTTCACCACAGTTTGCTCATTTAAGGACGGATAAACCCATATAAAGAGTTTTATAGCTAGCTGCACTCCCTCGGCATCCAGCTCCAGGGATTCAACGACCAGTGACACGGGAGAAGCGTTTGATCACGGCACGTAAAGGACGCACCCGGCTGGTGGCTGCGGTCGGTGTACTCGGCGGTGTGCTCTCACTCACGGCCCTCGGCGGTACCAGCAGCGCCGCTACCAGCGGTAACGACGCCGGTAATCCCCCGAAACCGCAGGCGCGGGTGGATCAGGCGGCCGCCGATGCTTCCGACGCCCGAATAAAGATCACGCCCAAGCAAGGTGCCTACGACGTCGGGATCAACGACTCCGTCAAGGTCACCGTCAGCAACGGCAAGCTCACCAAGGTGACCATGACCGCCGTCGCGACCGGTGCCGAGGTTCCGGGCACCCTGTCCGCCGACGGCACGTCCTGGAAGCCGAACGGCCGCCTGGAGCGGGCCACCAAGTATCAGGTCGCCGCGGAGGCCAAGGACGCCAAGGGCCGCTCGGCCACCGGGAACGCCACGATCACCACGGCCTCCCCGGCGAATAACTTCATCGGGCACCTCTCCCCCGAGGACGGCTCGACCGTCGGCGTGGGCATGCCGGTGACGG